>CAZQHE010000004.1:66256-72048 GCA_964593155.1 uncultured bacterium | reverse complement strand
TCCCAGAACTCGGTGAAGAAGAGGGTCGCGAGGCCGCGGGGATGTCCGAAGAAGGAGTGATCGTCCGCGGCCGTTCGAGCGGTGGGTTCGGTCATGGAACGGCTTTCGTGACGGAGACGGCCGACCGGCGTGTCGGCTCGAGGGCACTCGCGGCAGTCTAGCCCACCGGCCGGTGCGGGGCAACGCTACGAAATCACGCAGGGACGGGAGGTTGGACGGTTCCACGTCCTCACTGTTCGGGCGCGATCCACGCGTCGACCCGCCGGGCCAGACGCGGGTCGTCGAGCCGGGGCCGGAGCGTGCGGAGACGTTCGACGAGGCTGTCGCGGACGGCCGTGGACATCGACGCGGGCTCCGACGGAGTGCCCAACCGCGTGAGCACCGACTCGACCTCACGCACGAGGGGATCGACCGACGTCGACTCGTCGACTTCCGCCGACGGTGCGGCCATGCGCCGGGCCTCGGGGGCGCCGACCGCGTCTTCGGTGGTCTTCGGTGCCTCCGCGGTCGGGGTCGCCGGGGGTTCGACCTCGCGCAGGAGGAACAGCCCGGCCAGACCGGCGGCCACGGCGACCGGCGCGGCGATCCGCCACCACGGCAGGTGCTCCCGGCGTCGCCGACCGCGGATCCGATCCATGACCACGTCGCGGTCGCGCTCGGCCGTGCGTCGGTCCTCGCCGTGCTCGCGGTCATCGCTCGCCCGCACCAGATCGTCGACACGCTCGGCCCACGCGTCGGCGGGTCCGTCGCCGGTGGGGCGGGCCTCGTCGCCGCCGAGGCCCTCGGCGATCTCACGTTCGGAACGATTCCGGTTCACGGCGTGCCCTCCTCCGGTGCGCGCGGATCGCCGTAGCGTTCCGCCAGACGGATCGCGATCCGCGCGCGGGCGCGGGACAGTCGGGACAGGACCGTCCCCAGCGGCAGGTCCAACGCGGTCGCGATCTCCGTCGTGCTCATCTCCTCGACCGCGCGCAGCCGCAGGACCAGGACCCAGCCCGCGGGGAGATCGGCGAGCGCGCGCTCGACCTCGGCGAGCATCTCGGCGTCGTCCACGGCGCGCGGGGCGTCGGCCGGGACCGCGATCGCGTCCAGCCACGGCTCGGCGTCGTCCACCTCGTCGCGCCGCGACGCGGTCCGGCGACGGTCGAGCGCGAGGTTCACGCCGATCCGCGCGACCCAGGGTTCGAAGGATCGCTCCGGATCGAAGTCCTCGAGTCGTTCCCAGGCGCGGACGAAGGTGTCCTGCACCAGATCGTCGAGCGCGTCGTCGTCGCCGGCGACGTACCGCCGCAGACGCATCCGCAGTCGCGAAGACAGACGCAGGACGACCGCGCCGTAGGCATCGGGGTCGCCACCGCGAGCCCACAGGACCAGGTCGTGCAGATCGGTGTCGTCGGTCGCGGCCACGGTCCGGCTCCGGGGGTTCGGCGCGCGGCACTCCGTGTGGAGTACGCCGCGGGCCCGACTTGCATTCCCGCCATCGTGCCACCGTCGAGCCGCGGCGGCCAGCGGGGAAGCGCGCGACGCTGGAATCGCGTGCGCGTTTCTCCTAGAATCGCGCTCCACCGCGGCCGTCGCCCGTGCGACGCGCTCCGCGGAGCCCCGCCGAAAGGAGGGTCCATGGCGCAACCACGCCGTGCCCCGCTGCCCCGCAAGGCCGCCGAGGAGGCTCCCGTCCGCTTCGGGTGTTCCTCGTTCTCGTCCGACGACTGGGTCGGTCCGTTCTATCCCGCCGGGACCCAGCCCCGTGACTTCCTGCGGGTCTACGCCCAGCACTTCGACACCGTCGAGGTCGACGCGACCTACTACGCGATTCCGAAGGCGAGCATCGTCGACGGCTGGGTCGACAAGACCCCCGAGGGCTTCCTGCTCAGCGCGAAGTTCCCGAAGTCGATCTGCCACGCGGGGGAGGGGCCGCGGCCGGACGGCGGAAAGGTCCTCGTTCCCGAGCACACGTTCGGCGAGCGCGACGCCTTCCTCGACGTCATGGCGCGCATGGGCGACCGACTGGGACCGCTGGTGCTGCAGTTCCCGTACTTCAGCAAGGCGGCCTTCTCCGACGCCCGTGAGTTCTTCGATCGTCTCGACCACTTCCTCGACGAGCTGCCCGGCGAGTTCGAGTACGCCGTCGAGGTCCGCAATCGCACGTGGGTCGGGCCCGATCTGGCGCACCTGCTGCGCCGCCATCGCGTGACCATGGTGATGGTCGACCAGGCGTGGATGCCGCACGGCGACGAGGTCGAGCAGCGCTTCGACCCGGTCACGGGGCCGCGCATGTACGTGCGTCTGCTCGGCGACCGCAAGGAGATCGAGGCGATCACGAAGACCTGGGACACCGAGGTCATCGACCGGCGCGAGCGTCTGCAGCGCTGGGCCACCTTCCTGAGCCGTCACGTGCGGCTGGGCCACCACGCGTTGGTCTACGTGAACAACCACTACGCCGGCCACGCGCCGACGACGGCGCAGCGGCTGATGGAGATGGTCGAGCTCGAAATGCAGAAGAACGGCGACTGACCGGGAGTCCCTGCGCGTGCCCGTCGTCGTCGGACTGCTCTGTTTCGCGGCCTACTTCCTCGGCTACCGTTTCTACGCCCGCTACCTCGCGCGGCGCGTGTTCCGGCTCGATGCGTCGGCCGTCACGCCGGCCCACGCGCAGCGCGACGGAGTGGACTACGTGCCGACCCGGCCAGCCGTGCTGTTCGGTCACCACTTCGCCTCGATCGCCGGCCTGAGTCCCATGCTCGGCCCGGCCATCGCCGTCATCTGGGGCTGGCTACCCGCGCTGCTGTGGGTGGTGTTCGGGACCCTGCTCATCGGCGCGGTGCACGACTTCAGCGCGCTGGTCCTGTCGATGCGCGCGCGCGGGATGAGCGTGGGCAAGGTGGCCGAGGACGTGATCGGCCCGCGCGCGAAGTCGCTGTTCCACCTGATCATCTTCTTCCTGATCGCCCTGGCGATGGGCGTGTTCGTGCACGTGGTGGCGCTGCTGTTCACGCGGGTCTTCTACCCCGAGGCGGTGACGCCGACCTTCGTGCTCATGGCCCTGGCCGTCGGCATGGGGTTGCTGGTGACGAAGCGGGGCGTGCCGCTGCTCCCGCTCACACTGGTTTCGTTCGGCCTGGTGATGATCCCGGTGGTCATGGCGTCGCCCGGGGAGGGGCCAGATCTTTCGGCCGGGACCTGGAAGTGGATCCTGCTCGGCTACGCCTTCGTGGCATCGGTGCTGCCGGTGTGGTTGCTGCTTCAGCCGCGCGACTACCTCAACGCCCTTCTCCTGTATCTGGGACTGGTGGGCAGCTACGTCGGCTTCTTCACACTCGCGCCGTCGTTCCAGGCGCCGGCCGTCGACGTCGCGCCCGAAGGGGCGCCGCCGTTGTTCCCCTTCGTGTTCATCATCATCGCCTGCGGTGCGGTGAGTGGGTTCCATGGACTGGTGAGCAGCGGGACCACGGCCAAGCAGATCGATCGCGAGACCCACGCCCCGCGTATCGGCTACGGTGGGATGATCGGCGAGAGCCTGCTCGGTCTGTTGGCGGTACTCGCGTGCACGGCCGGCTTCAGCGACAAGCTCAGCTGGGAGAACCACTACGCGAATTGGGAGACGGCGTCGGATCTCGGGGTGCAGATCAGTGCCTTCGTCGACGGCACTGCGCGTTTCCTGAACGCACTCGGAGTGCCGGTGGAGTTCGGCGCGACCTTCATCGCCCTGGTGGTGGTGAGCTTCGCGCTCACCAGTCTGGACTCGGCCACCCGTCTGCTGCGCTTCAACCTGAGCGAGATCGGCGAGGCGCCGGGACTGGGCGTGCTGCGCCGTCGCGTGGTGGCGTCGCTGGGTGCGACCGCGGCGATCGGCTTCTTCGCCTTCTACGAGATCGACGGGCGCGCGGCCGGGCTCGCGCTGTGGCAGTTGTTCGGGACCACGAACCAGGTCCTGGGTGGACTGACCCTGTTGGCCGTGACCGTGTACCTGGTGCAGCGCCGACGGAACTTCTGGGTGACGCTGCTGCCCATGGTGGGTCTGCTGGGCACCACGCTGGCGGCCATGGTCGAGAAGATCGTCGACTTCTGGCGAGGACGGGAGTGGCCGCTGCTGGTGCTGGGCATCGTGATCGTGGCGATGGCGCTGTGGCTGATCGTGGAAGCGGTGTCGCGTCTTCGACGCGAGTTCGCCGAGCGGGCCGCTCGCCGGGCCTGACTTGCGATGTTTCTTCGCAAACGTCACCCGAATTGTGGCCCTGAAGGGCAGAACTCGCGGTGGGATGTGTCGCAACCGCACCGGCTTCGGCTACAATCTCCCCTGGGATGGTGGTGAATCGGCGAGATCACCCCTTCCCGGACGCGGGGTCTGCGGCTGCGCGGTTCCTCGTATGGTCGCAGAGCGGGAGACGCGGGTCGGCGGCGGGAATGAGTCGCTTCCCGGTGTCGTTCCGGCTCCCGCCCCGCGTCGAGATCCCCACGGCTTCGCCACCTCCCATGGATCACAGAACCCCGTCTTGTGGGCGGGCCGACCTCTGCTAGCGTGCCGGCGGTCGTCCGCGGGTACCCTCTTGCCGGAGGTGGGGGCATGGCCACCGACTCCACGATCTCCGTTCCCCGGGTGCGTCCCGAACACGTCCACGACGTCATCGGCGGGTCCATGCTCGCCGACGGGATGCCCTTCGTCGTCGACCTCGACCGGAGCGCGGGCAGCCGATTGCACGACGCGCTGAGCGGTCGCGACTACCTCGACTTCTTCAACTACTTCGCGACCCAGCCGCTGGGGCACAACCACCCGGCGATGGTCGATCCGGAGTTCGTGGAACACCTCGGGCGGGTGGCGATCACCAACCCGAGCAACAGCGACTTCTACACCGCGGAGATGGCGGCCTTCGTGCAGACCCTGCACGACACCGCGCAGCCCGCGTCGCTGCCGCACCTCTTCTTCGTGGCCGGGGGGTCGCTCGCGGTGGAGAACGGCCTGAAGGCGGCCTTCGACTGGAAGTTCCAGAAGCGGGCCGCGCGCGGTCTGCCCGACGACGAGAACCTGTCGATCCTGCACTTCCGTCACGCCTTCCACGGCCGCAGCGGCTACACCATGAGCCTGACGAACACGGATCCGCACAAGACCAAGTGGTTCCCGAAGTTCGACTGGCCCCGCGTGGACGCCGCGCCGATCACCTTCCCGCTCGCCGATCATCTCGCCGAGGTCGAAGAGGCCGAGCAGCGTTCGCTCGCGCAGATCCGCGAGGCGGTCGACCGCGACGGCGACCGCATCGCCGCGCTGATCATCGAACCGATCCAGGGCGAGGGCGGCGACAACCACTTCCGGCCGGAGTTCCTGCAGGCCCTGCGCGCGGTGTGCGACGAACACGAGATGCTGATGATCGTCGACGAGGTGCAGACGGGAACCGGCACCACCGGACGGTGGTGGGCCTACCAGCACCACGGCATCGAGCCCGACGTGCTGTGCTTCGGCAAGCGCATGCAGGTGTGCGGGATCCTGGCCGGGGCGCGCCTCGACGACGTCGACAGCGTGTTCCGCTCGAGCAGCCGGATCAACTCGACCTGGGGCGGCAATCTGGTCGACATGGTCCGGGCCACGCGCTACCTGCAGGTGATCGAGACCGAGCAGCTCGTGGAGAACGCGGCCACCGTCGGTGCGCACTTCCTGCGAGGACTCAACGCCCTGCAGGACGATTTCGGCGGGTTGCTGTCGAACGTGCGCGGGCGGGGACTGTTCATCGCCTTCACGCTACCCGATGCCACGACCCGCGGCCGCGTGCTCTCCCGCTGTCAGGACCAGGGTCTGTTGA
>CAZQHE010000004.1:17753-66246 GCA_964593155.1 uncultured bacterium | reverse complement strand
GACCGGATTCGATCCGGGCACGGCCGCCGCTCACGGTCACCACGGCCGAGGCGGACGAGGCCGTGTCGATCCTGCGGCGGGCGCTGGCCGGCGTCTGAGCTCAGGCGCGGCGGTGCGGGCTCAGATCCCGTGCCGCCGCCACAGCAGGATCGCCAGCACGACCATGATCCATTCGAAGACGTAGGGACCGACCGCTCCGCCGATCGAGAAGCCGCTGCGCACGAAGACGATCGTGCGGAACAGCACGAGCCCTCCGTAGAGGAAGGTGGCGAAGCCCAGCGCCGGACCGTGCCAGGCCGGCTTCAGGGCGGCGGTGACGAAGAAGGCGGCGAAGGCGGCCTCGATCCCACCGTACACCGCCACGTACTCGGACTGTCCCTTCCAGCCGTCGAGTTGCAGGCCGAGGAAGGCAGCCGTCTGCTCGGGCCGCACCGTGCACCACACGGCGAACACGGCGTAGGCGACGGCGTTGAACCAGAAGTACAGGCTGGTCACGGCGTTCTCCGATCGCAGGGGGCACCGGGTGGTCCGAGCGTGGTCTCGTCGGACGCGCGGTGGAGCGCATCCACGCCGAGCCGACGCCGCAGTGTGTAGGCCGCCACGCCGAAGGCCACGGCCACGTTCAACGACTGCTTGGTCCCGAGCATCGGGATGTGTGCGGTCAGGTCGCAGGCCATGCGGGTGGCTTCGCTCACGCCCTCGATCTCGTGGCCGACGACGATCGCCACCGGTGCGTGGAGCTCGACCGTGTCGAGGTCCACGCTCGCCGGCGCGCGTTCCAGCGCGATCACCTGGAAGCCCTCGTCGCGCAGCGACGCGCAGGCCTCGGCCGCCTTCGACCAGTACTCCCAGGGGACGACCCGCTCGGCGCCGAGGGCGGTCTTGCTGATCTCGTCGCGGGGAGGATGCGCGGTGAAGCCACACAGCACCAGACGGTGCACGCCGGCCCCGTCGGCGCTGCGGAACATCGAGCCGACGTTCCACAGACTGCGGACGTTCTCGATCACGCCGACCACGGCGGGGAGGGGCGGACGGGGGCGTCGGAGCTCCATGGCCGCCAGTCTACGGCGCGGGCGGGGGTGAGGCCACCGCCGTCCCGTGTTACCTTCTCGCGGCAGGCGTTCTCCCCCTTGCTCCCGACCGTACTCCCATGATCCAGAGTTCTTCCGCGAAGCGTCGTCCGCGCGCCGTCGGCATGGTGTCCGGCGGCCTCGACAGCACCCTGGCCACCGCCCTCGTGCAGCGGCAGGGCGTCGAGGTGGTGGCCGTGAACTTCTCCACCGGTTTCTGTCGCGCCGATCACAAGCGTCAGGTGCGCCGGCCCGGCACCGATCCGGCGAAGTTGCGGAACGAGGCGCTGCGTCTCGGCGCCGACTTCGAGGTGCCCGTGCACGTGATCGACATCGCCGGCGAGTATCTCGACGTGCTGCGCCACCCCAGACACGGATACGGCAGGAACGCCAACCCCTGCATCGACTGTCGGGGCATGATGATGGGTCGTGCGCGCCTGTTCATGGAGGAGATCGAGGCCGACTTCGTGTTCACGGGCGAAGTGCTCGGTCAGCGGCCGAAGAGTCAGACCCGCCGCGCCATGAACATCGTGGCCGAGGAGAGCGGCCTGGGCGATCTCCTGGTCCGTCCGCTGTCGGCCCGGGCGATGGCTCCCACCCGACCCGAGCGCGAGGGCTGGCTCGATCGCGAGCAGCTCCTGGGACTGACCGGCCGCGACCGCAACCCGCAGCTGCGGCTGGCGCGCGAGCTCGGTCTGGACGACACGCCCCAGCCCGCGGGCGGATGCTGCTCGCTCACCGACGAGGGCTACGCCAACCGCGTTTTCGACCTCTTCGAGCACGGCCGGCGCGAGGACGTCGACCACGACGACCTGCTGCTGTGCAAGGTCGGCCGGCACTTCCGGCTGTCGGCCAACGCCAAGCTGGTGGTCGCCCGCTTCGACGACGAGAACCGCTTCCTCGAGAGCTGGAGCGGCGACCGACCGCGGCTGCGCGTCCGCGACCACGTGGGGCCGGTGGCGATCTTCGATCTCGCCCCCGGCGCGCCGCTCGACCCCTTCGATCTGGAGCGTGCGGCGGCGATCACAGCCCGCTACTCGAAGGGCAGGCAAGAGCCGGTGGTCACGGTCGAGGTGGAGGGTGGACACGGTCCGCAGGCACTGCGGGTGGAACCCTTCGACCCCGAGGCCGTCGAGGCCTGGATGTTGCGATGAGCGCCGGCCGAGGACGGACCCTGGACACCCGGGGCGACCTGTGTCCGCAGCCGATCATCGATCTGGCCGCGGAGATCACGTCGCTGCCGGCCGGAGCCGAACTCGTGGTGCTGAGCGACGACGCCGCCTTCCCGGCCGACGTCCGGGCATGGTGTGCCGGGACCGGGCACGATCTGCTCGTGCTCGATCAGCACGACCGCGAGTTCACCGCCCGCATCCGCAAGCGGGAGTCCTGATCCGGAGTCCGTCCGGGCGGCGTCACGAGGCGTCGTCGAGCGACTCGAGACCGCGCGCGGTCGACCAGGGACGGGACCAGGACATGCAGAAGAACTCGCTCTCGCTGTGCATGATCGTCAAGGACGCCGAGGACACCGTCGGGCGGGCGATCAAGAGTGCGCTGGCCGTCGTCGACGAGGTCGTCGTCGTCGACACCGGCTCCACCGACAACACGCGGCTGATCGTGGAGGGCTACGGCGCCCGCGTGATCGATCACCACTGGCACGACGACTTCTCGGCCGCGCGCAACGCAGGTCTGTCGGCGGCCTACGGTGACTGGATCCTGATCCTCGACGCCGACGAGGTGCTCGAGACGATCCGCCCCGTCGAGATCGGCCGTCTGCTGTCCGACGAGGAGGCCGTGGCCTACTACGCCCGCGTGCGTGACGAGAGTTCCGGGCGGGCGTCGACCGTGCACGACAAGGTGCGCCTGTTCCGCAACCATCCCGACATCCGCTTCCGCTATCCGATCCACGAGCAGGTCGCGCCGTCGATCGTACAGGTCGCCCAGCGCACCGGGGGGGAGTTCCTCCCGAGTCCGCTGTCGATCGTCCACTACGGCAGTCCCGACGACGACGACAAGAGCACGCGGGCGCGCAACCAGCGACTGCTGCACCGGGCGATCGACCAGTACCCCGACGAGCCCTATTTCCGCTACCGCCTGGCCTGTGAACTGGCCGTGCACCTCGGTGAGAAGGTGCTCCCGGTGAAGGGATTCGGGCAGATGATGTCGGAGCTGCAGGCCGCGATCACCCAGGTGCGCAACTTCGACGAGCGCCGGCGGGCGCACCTGGGCTACGGGCCCGATCTGTACGCGCGCATGGCCGCGGCCGAACTCGCCGACGGGCGCCCGCTCGACGCCCTGGACACCTGCGCCGAGGGTCTGGACCGCTTCGGCGAGGGGTCGCTGCTGCGCTTCACGCAGGGCCGCGCCTTGCTGGCCGCGGCCGAGGTCGAGGCGGGCGAGGCCGCCGAGGAACTGCGCTCGGCCGGAGCGGCCCGCATGCACCTCATGCTCGAACGCGACGCCAGCCTGGAGCCGGCGCCGATCAGCAACGCCTACTTCGAGGTCTATCCGCACCGCTATCTGGGCGCGGCCTCGTTGGCCACGGGCGAGATCGTCGAGGCGCGCGACCACTTCCGGACGGCGCTCGTGAACGATCCCGACTACACGGGAGCCCTGTGCGGCCTCGCCCGCGTGGCCGAGTCCGAGGGCCGCGTGCGCGACGCCCTGCAGGTCTACCTGAAGGCACTGTCGATCAACGAGGACGAGGTCGACGCGTGGATCGGCGGGGCCGAGGTCCTGATCGGACTGGGCTTCGACGACAACGCGCGGTCGTGGTTGCAGAAGTTGTCGAACACGGTGCCCGAGGAACCCCGGGTCGATCGTCTGCTCGAGCGGATCGAGGGCGTGCCCGCGGCCAGCCACGCCTGAGCGGAGTTCACGACACCGGGGCGAGGCCCGTCATCCGGGCACTGACCTCCCACAGGCGCTCCTGGGTGTCGGTGTCGCGGGCGCGGGCCACGGGATCGACGCGGCGGCGGTCGACGAAGTAGCCGCCGCTGTGCGTCTCGATGCCCGGGGCCTCGCACAGCCACACCGCCGTGTCGGCCCCGCGCTCCGCGGACCGG
Organism: uncultured bacterium; assembly: GCA_964593155.1. Taxonomy (GTDB): domain Bacteria; phylum Krumholzibacteriota; class Krumholzibacteriia; order JAJRXK01; family JAJRXK01; genus JAJRXK01. The sequence continues at coordinate 62,114 of CAZQHE010000004.1, read as the reverse complement.
ATGAACGGCCGGACGAGCTTCATGCCCAGCCGCAACCAGCCGCCGTTGTTGGCCGCGAAACCGGTGCCCACGAATCCAGGGTGCATGGAGTACGTGGTCACGCCGGTGCCGTCGATCCGACGGGCCAGGGCGGTGGTGAACATCACGTTGGCGAGTTTCGAGTCGCCGTAGGCGCGCATCATCGACCAGGCGCGCTCGTTCTGCAGGTCGTCGAAGTCGAGCCGGCCGCGCTCCTGGGCGCGCGAGGCCACGTTGACCACCCGTGCCGGTGCGCTCGCGGTGAGACGATCGAGCAGCAGGTTCGTCAGCAGGAAGTAGGCGAGGTGGTTGAGCGCGAAGGTCCGCTCGATGCCGTCGACGGTGACGTCGCGCTCGCGGAAGATCGCCCCGGCGTTGTTCAGCAGCACGTCGAGACGATCGTGGTCGGCGCGCACGCCCTCGGCGAGGGCGCGGACCTCGGCCTGCGACGACAGGTCGGCGACGCGGGCCTCGGCCGATCCCTGCTCTGCCTCGATGGTCTCGACGACCGCGCGGGTCCGATCGGGGTCGCGGCCGACCGCGACGACGTGGGCCCCCCGGCGGCCGAGTTCCAGGGCGGCGGCCCGGCCGATGCCGTTGGTCGCCCCCGTCACGAGGACGGTCCGCGGTGCATTGCGATCCGGGTCGTGCGTGGTCATGCAGAGTTCTCTCCGAGGAGGGTACGGACGATCCGCTCACAGGCACGCCCGTCGCCGTAGGGATTCGATTCCCGATCGGGCCGCGCGTCGCCCCCCTGCGCGCGCAGCGCGCGGAAGCGCTCGACGATCCGTTCGTCGTCGGTGCCGACCAGATGCGCCACGCCGGCCTCCACGCCCTCGGGGCGTTCGGTCGTCTCGCGGGTCACCAGAACCGGGGCGCCGAAGCTCGGCGCCTCCTCCTGGATCCCGCCCGAATCGCTGATCACGACCGCGGCGCGCTCGAGCAGTCCGACCATCGTCGTGTAGCCCACCGGCGCGACGAGGTGGATCCGCGGGTGGTCGCCCAGGGTCTCGTGCACCGCGCCCTGGACGTTGGGATTCAGGTGCACGGGATACACCAGGCGCAGGTCCTCGTTCTCGTCGGCGATACGGCGCAGGGCGCGGCACACGCGGCGGAGGGGTTCGCCGAAGGACTCGCGTCGGTGGCCGGTCACCACCACCAGCGACTCGTCGCCGATGCCCAGGGGTTCGAGCAGGGCCGCGGTGTCGGTGGCGATGCGGTCGTGGCGCTGGTCGCGCATCCAGAAGAGGGCGTCGATGACGGTGTTCCCGGTGACGTGGATCCGGTCGTCGGCCACGCCCTCGGCGCGCAGCGCCCGCGCCGCGCGCTCGGTGGGCGGGTAGTGAAGCGTCGCGAGACGCGACACCAGACGCCGGTTCATCTCCTCGGGAAAGGGATTCGTGGGATCGTCGGTGCGCAGGCCGGCCTCGACGTGGGCCACGGGGACGCGGTGGTGGAAGGCGGCCAGGCCCGCCGCGAAGGCGGTCGACGTGTCGCCCTGCACCACGAGGACGTCGGGGCGGTGCTCGGCCACCGCCGCTCCGGCCCGCGCGACCACCCCCGAGACCACGTCGTCGAGGGTCTGGTCGGGGCGCTGCAGGTCGAGGTCGACGTCGGGTTCGAGGCCGAAGAGATCGAAGACCGGTCGCAGCATCTCCCGGTGCTGACCCGTGCTCAGCAGCGTCACCCGGGCCCCGATGCCGTCGGCGCGGAGCGCGAGCACCAGCGGCGCCAGCTTGATCGCCTCGGGCCGGGTTCCCACCACCACCATGACGTGGGTCGATTCCTCGTGCGTGCTCAACGGGTCTCCCGCGGTCTCCGTGGATCGATCGTGGGCCGACGCGCCGGCCCGTTGTAAGTTGAGCGGCATCGCAAGCCCGGTGCCGGGCGGTCCCCGAGGGCCACGGCAGCGCACACGACCCATCAGCCGGAGTCCAGATGCCCGATCGCAACGAATCACAGCACGGATCGCTCGAAACCGCCAGCGGCGGACGCTCCCTCGCCGATCACTTCCTGCCCGGTGAGCGCAACATCCCGCGGACGCAGCGGATCTTCACGAACCGCAACCTGCGGATGGAGCGGATCGAGGCGATCGGCTTCGACATGGACCACACCCTGGCCCTGTACGACCGCGCCACCTTCGAGCAGCTGACCTTCGACATGGCCGTGGAGACCCTGATCCGCGACAAGGGCTACCCCGAGGCACTGCGCGAGCTGCGCTACCAGCCCGACTTCATCATCCGCGGCCTGGTCGTCGACAAGAAGCTGGGCAATCTCCTGAAGATCGACGCCCACGGATACGTGGCGGTGGTCTACCACGGCACGCGGAGGCTCGAGCGCGAGCAGCGACTGCGCGCCTACCGCAACCTGCGCGTGAACCTGCGCAGCGAGCGCTACCAGAGCTTCGACACGCTGTTCAGCATGCCCGAGGGCTCGCTCTTCGCCGCCGTGGTCGATCTCAAGGAGACCGACCGCTCGGGAGCCATGAAGAAGGTGCGCATGGCGCAGATCTTCGACGACGTGCGCGACTCGGTCGACACCGTGCACCGCGACGGCTCGCTCAAGAGCGTCATCATGGACGACCTGCCGCGATACTTCATCGAGGACCCGAACCTCCGGCCCACCCTGCTGCGCTTCCGCGCCCTGGGCAAGAAGCTCTTCCTGTTGACCAACAGCGAGTACGAGTACACCGAAGCGGTCATGCGCCACCTGCTCGGCAACGCGCACGAAGACTGGAAGGACCTCTTCGACCTGGTGATCTGCTCGTCGGCCAAGCCGGGGTTCTTCATGGACGGGCGCGAGCCGGAGCCGGTGCCCACACCGGACTGTGCGCACGAGGACGACTTCGTGTTCCTGGGCGGCAACGCGAGCTTCATCGAGAATTTCCTGGGCGCGAACGGGGATCAGGTCCTCTATTTCGGCGACCACACCTACGGCGACATTCTGCGCAGCAAGAAGACGGTGGGATGGAGGACGGCCATGATCGTGTTCGAACTCGAGCACGAGATCCGGATCCAGGAACGGCGCTCGCACCTGGCAAGCGAGGTCCGCGATCTGATCGCGCGTACCCAGGACCTGGCCCGTGACCGCGACCAGCTCATGCTGCTGATGGGGGCGCTCGAGGAACTCGACGTGGGGGCGCCCGTCACGCAGGAGGTCCCCGAGTGGGCGCGCGGCTACACGGCGCGCGAGGTCCGGGACTTCCTGGCCCGGAGCGACGACGAGCGCTCGGTGCGCATGGCCGAGCTCCAGAGCACGCTCGACGGCCTGGACTTCCTGGTGACGCAGACGAGTTCGCGGGCCCGGATCCTGGAATCGAGGATCCGCGACTCCTACAATCCCCAGTGGGGCTGGCTGTTCCGCGAGGGCAACAAGGTCAGCCGCTTCGGGCGGCAGGTGAAGGAATTCGCGTGTATCTACACGTCGCGTGTGGCAAATTTCCTGAACTACCCCGGCAACTTCTACTTCATCGCCCCGGAGGAACGCATGCCCCACGAGTGGTAGGCGCACGGGAGACGTGAACTCACCGACGTCTGCTCGTCGGGCGCGTCATGGAATCACCATGGGCCCAACGCTGCTCCGACCCGTCCTCGTTCTCGACGCCGGCTACCAGGCCGTGAACGTCGTGCCGATGCGGCGGGCGCTTCGTCTGATCGCCACGGGCAAGGCCGTGGCGGTGGAAGAGGACCCGGCGATCGTCCTGCGCAGTGAGCGGGCGAGCCTGAACTGCCCGCGGATCATTCGCCTGTTCATCGCGGTGGCGCACCGCGTTTACCGGACCCTGCAGGTCCGGTTCAACAAGCGCAACGTGATGGCCCGGGACCACCACCGCTGCCAGTACTGTGGCGGCGCCGATCGCCTGACGATCGACCACGTGGTGCCGCGGAGTCGCCGCACGCGCGACCACCCCCGAGGCGGACCGACCAGCTGGGACAACTGCGTGACCGCGTGCCTGGCCTGCAACCTGAAGAAGGGCGACCGAACGCCCGAGGAAGCCGGCATGAAGCTGCGCTCGAAGCCCACGAAGCCGCGGTGGTTCCTGCCCCTGGTCCACCGCACCGCGCGCAACGACGGCTGGGCCGAGACCTGGGGCCGGTACCTCGGGATGTGACCGCGCAGCCTAGCGGACGAGCGTGAGCTTGCGTCCTGGACCGGGCCCGTCGTCGCCGACGAGACGCACCAGGTACACGCCGCTGGCCACCTCGTGCCCGGTGTCGTCGGTGCCGTCCCAGACCACGCGGTGGGTGCCGGCGTCGAGCCGTCCGCGGTCGAAGGTCCGCACACGGCGTCCGCGCAGGTCGTGCACGAGCAATTGCACCGCTTGTCGGCGGTCGAGCGTGAACTCGATCGACGTCCGCGGATTGAAGGGGTTCGGCGCCACGCGTTCGATCCGGCCCGACGATCGCCGGGGCGGTGCCGCCGTGGGGATGACCGGGTCGACCAGTGTCCGGAAGTGGTCGAGGGCGATGTAGCCGTCGGGCGACTCGTCGATCACCTCGACACGCACCTCGGCTCCACGCAGGTCGCGCACGTCCCACGCGTCCGAGGTCATGGTGCGCGTCCCGCCCGGCGTGGTGCTCCGGACGATCACCAGCGAATCCGGATCGGCCGCGACACGCTGCACGAGTTCCACCCGACAGCCCGGGTCCTCGGTTCCCGCGATCCGGAAGGTGATCAGCGAGTCGGTGGGCTCGATGGTGAACCAGCGCGAGGTCATCGTGCCCACCGGCTCGTTGCCGAGCTGGGCGCCCAGCGAACCCGCGACGCCGAGGGGGCCGTTGTAGAACTCGCGGCTGCTCAGGTACCCGTGGCCGTAGGCGCCGATCCCGGGCTCACCGCGCTCGCGCTGGTTGTCGCCGAAGGTCGGAGCCGCCAGGAAGGCCGTGCCGGTCTCTTCGATCCAGTCCGGCCCGAGCGGATCGGTCGGCACGACGACGGGTTCTCCCGTATCGGGATCGAAGCGCAGGGTGTCGGCCCGCAGTGTGTAGAAGATCTCACCCCCCTGCGGGTGCGGAGGCAGGTGCACCGCGGGCAGGTGGCGGGTGTAGATCCAACTGCCCGGCTCGAGCGGGTGGAACTCCGCGGCGATCCCGAAGTCCAGCTCCTGCGCGGTCGAGAAGTCCCAGCCCACGTCGAACTGTTCGCTCTGGATGTACTGGACGCCCTGGACGTTGAACAGGGTGAAGAACATCGTCCACGTGCCCTGATGTTCGATCAGCTGGATCGATTCGATGTCGCGCCACGCCCCCTGGGGGCTGTTGCTCACGGCCAGGGGGCCTACGTCCACCCAGTTCTGCCGGTCGGTGCTCTCGAAGTGGTGCACGACCCCGCGGCGGCCCGCGTTCAACGTGCTGTCGGGAACGAGGGCGGTGTGGAGCAGGTGGAAGGCCCCGTCCGTCTCCAGGAAGAAGGGGTCGCGGAACGAACTCAGCTCGGGCACCGCCAGGTCGGGCGACCACAGGTAGACCGTGGAATCGGGTTCGAGGATGGGATTCGCCGGCAGCTTCTCCCAGTCGAACAGATCGGCGGTGTCGGCGCGGCCGGTCCGTTGCAGGAACTGGCCGTCGCGGCCGGTGTAGTACATGGTCCAGCCGTCGTCGTTCTCGTTGCGGACCACCTCGGGTGCCCAGGTGTTGCGCGCGTCGAAGCTTCCGTCCTGGGATTCGATCACCGGTGGGAGCACCGACCAACGGCGCAGGTTCGCACTCGTGGCGTGGCCGAGCTGTGTTTCGCTGCTCGTGCCCGGGGCGCCGACCTCGCCGCGGATGTAGAACACGTGCCAGGTCTGGGTACTGTCGTCGTGGACCAGGGCGTGGTCCTTGATGGTGCGTCCGGGATCGAGGAGATAGGGCCCCTCGAAGTCGAAGAGAACACGCTGGGCGTGGGCCGCGCCCGGGAGCAGGAGCACGACGAGCGCCAGGGTCGACAGGACCGGCCGTTCCCACGACGGGCGCCGGGGCGTGACGGTCGGATTCGTCGGGTGGCCGGGGCGGTCGAGGAGATGCATCATGCCGGATGTCCGTCTCTGGAGCCGAGGTTCGGTGGCAAATCTCTTCGCCGGGGCGCGCACGGGGAGATGCAAGTGTATCGACGAAGTGGGTCGAGGGTCAATTCGGCCTGGTTCCTGATTCCCCTCCTGTTGGCCTCGGCCGCGGCCGGTGCGACGGATCTGGAGGAACGACTGGACCGTTCCCGGTGGCTCGAGGCGGAGCTCGCCCGGCTGACTGCATTGGTGGAGGAGGGGCGCGCGGTCGAGGCCGAGGCGGCGCTCGACGACGTCGCGGAAGAGGTCCGCGACGATCCGCGATGGCAGAACCTGTGGGGGACGGTGCTCGCCGCGCGCGGAGAGCATCGACGCGCCGTCGAGCGCTACACGCGGGCCATCCGGCTGGATCCGGCGCTCGCCGAACCCCACCTGAACCTGGCCGTGTCCCTGGTACGGCTCGGCATCACCGGGCGGGCGCTGAGCGAGTTCCGGCAGGCGGCCGAACTCGATCCCACGCGGGTCGACGCCCACCTCGGCCTGGGCCGCGAGCTGGTCCGTCTGCAACGCTTCGCGGCCGCGCTCGATCCCCTGCGGGCGGCCCGCGCCGTGGCGCCGGAGGACCCGCGGGTGTTGCGGGTGCTCGGAGAGGCCGCCGCCGGGGCGCAGAGGGCCGGGCTCGCGCTCGAGGTCTGGCGCGAGGTCGAGCGGCTGGATCCCGATGCGATCAGCGCGCGGCGGATCGCCGAACTCCTCCGTAGCCGTGATCCCGACGCCGCGGCCGAGTCCTACGACGCCTGTGCCGACCGCGACCCGGCGGCGATCGATTGCCGCGAGGCCGCGGCCGCGCTGCACCTGCAGGCCGGCCGGTCCGAGCAGGCGCGGAGCCGTCTGGACCCCGTGATCGACGAGCTCTCCCCGGTCGCGCTGCAGAACCTGTACCTGGCCACGCTGCGATCGCAGGGTCCCGACGCCGTCGCCGCGTTGCGGGACCGCCGCGAGCCCGCCACCGGTGCCGGCTGGGGGATGCTCGCCCTCGCCCTGCGCGACCTCGACCGCCGCCCGCAGGCCCGGCAGGCCGTCGAGCGGGGGCTCGCCCTCGATCCGCGCGACGCGGACCTGCATTCCCTGCACGGAGTCCTGCTGTCCGAGGCAGGTGAACGCGAGGCCGCACGGACCGCCTGGCGACGCGCGCTCGAGATCCGGCCCGACCATCCCGAGGCGCGGGCGAACCTCGACGCCACGGGCGGTTCCTGACCCACCGCCGGCCGGGGGGCCATGGGTTTACAAGGCCCGTGCCGTAACGTAACTTCCAGTGTCTTGCCAACCGAGCCGTCCCGCGGACGTTCGCGCGTCTTCGCGTGCCCCGGGCCGGCAGGAACGTCCATTCCGAGGTTTCACGACGATGCTGGACCGAATTCTCCGCGGGTCGCCGCTGCGCCGAACGGCCGTGACCGTGGCTCTCGTCGGTGCGGTCGTCGCGGCCGGCACCGGCTGCGACGAGGTCATCGAGGAAGACTGCTTCGAACAGCAGGGCACGCTGACCCAGGTCACCACCGATACCCTCACCGTCGACCATTTCGATGCCGCACTGTCTCCCGACGGCACGCGCATCGCCTTCTCCTCGGACTACTGGACTGGCCTCGATCGATTCCAGAACGCCGATCTGAAGCAGGGCGGCCAGCGGGACATCGCCGTGATCGAGGTCCCCGGTCCGGACGAGAACCGTCCGCCCACGGATCGCCTGGAGAACATCGGCGACGCCCGCCGCATCGACTTCACCGGGGTGGTCGACGTCGCCGGTCAGCAGATCGACACCGTCAACTCGTTCAAGAGCGAGGTGGCCTGGGTCGACAACCAGACCCTGGCCGTGACGATGACCGACTTCTTCGGCTTCGACCGGATCTTCCTGGTCGAACTCGGGCCGCGGACCGACCTCGACGAGATCAGCGTGATCCAGCGCGGAATCGTCGAGGAGGAGTTCCTGGAGGAGAACGCCGAGAATCGGCGGATCCAGTACTTCCACCGCACGCCGGCGGTGTCGCCGAACGGGGAGTGGATCGCCTACTCCCGTTTCTTCCTCGACCTCGGGGCCAATCTGTTCGACGACGCCGACGACGAGTTCTCCCAGCCGGCGATCCACGCCTACAACCTGAACGACGGCCGCATCGTGCGGGTGACGAACGGTTCGCTGCGCGAGGACCAGCCGACCTGGTCGCCGGACGGGCGGTTCATCGCCTTCACCGCCAACCTGGGTGCGGCGGGTCAGCCCGAGATCTACCGCGTGCCCTTCGACCCGGACGACCCGGCCGAGCCGCGCGAACCGGGCGGGAGCTTCACCGATGGGCGACTGCGCCTGACCACGACCGTCGATCAGCTCAAGCTCCCCGAGAGCAGCATGGATCCCACGTGGTTGCGCAGCGGCGAGATCGTGTTCACGAGCACGCAGCGCCCCCCCTGCACCTCGCGGCGCATCCGGAACCTGTGGATCATGAACGGGGACGGGTCGAACCGACGTCCGCTCGTGGTCAGCGACGAGGACGACAACTTCCCCTTCGCCGCCAACTACGACTTCAACGACCCCATGGCCGACGACATGATCGTGTTCAGCTCGCGCCGGAATCCGGACGACTCGTTCAAGGGTCAGAAGATGGACCTGTGGGTCCTGCGCGGTGGATTCTGATCGGCACGACGTCGAGCGGCGCCTGCGCGACGAACTGGTCGAGGTCGGGCGCTGCCTGCGGGATCGCGGCCTGGTCGTCGCGACCGAGGGCAACCTGAGCGTCCGGCTCGACGAAGAGCGTGTGCTCGCGACGCCGGCCGGAGCCGACAAGGGACGCCTGCGCACCGCCGACTTGGTCGAGGTCGATCTCGAGGGCGAGGTGATCGGCACCGGGCGCGCGAGCACCGAACTCGGCATGCACCTGGCGATCTACGCCGCCCGGGGTGACCTGCAGGCGATCTGCCACGCCCACCCCCCGCACGCCACCGCCTTCGCGGCCGCGCACCGGGCCCTCGACGCCTGCGTCCTGCCCGAGGTCGTGTGCACGCTGGGTGCGGTTCCGTTGAGCGACTACGGTACGCCCAGCACGTCCGAGGTCGGCGACGCGGTGCGTACGGTGTTCGCCGATCACGACGCCTGCCTCCTGCGCAACCACGGCGCGGTCACCGGCGCCGCCACGCCGACGGCGGCGATGTACGTGATGGAAACGGTCGAGCGCCTGGCACAGGTCACCTGGATCGCCGAGAGCCTCGGCGGCGTGCGCGCGCTGGACCGAGATCAGGTCGACCGCCTTCTCTCGATCCGCGGCGTCTACGGGTCGGAGCGCCCGGTGCCATCCTGCCGCGCCTGCGACGACTGAACCCGTTCCTCGAGCCTCCGCACGATCGCCGGCCACGAGTAGTGGGCCTCGACGTGGGCGCGCGCGCGGCGGCCGAGCTCGGATCGCGCGGCAGGGTCGCCGAGGAGGTCGGAGACCGCCGCGGCGAAGGCGACGGGATCGTCGGCGACACGACAGACCGTTCCGTCGGGATCGATGCCCTCGGCGCCGATCGGCGTGGTCACGATCGCCGCGCCGCGGCCCATCGCCTCGAGCACCTTGATCTTGATCCCTCCGCCGGAGAACAGCGGTGCCACGAAGACCTGCGTACGCCGGAAGGCGGCGTCGAGGTCGTCGACGAAGCCGGGCAGTTCGACGCGCGCGTCGGCACGGCGCCGAAGGGCTTCGGGCGCATTCGCGCCGACGATCTCGGTGACGACCTCGGGATGGCGCTCGCGGATCCGCGGCAGGATCTCGGCGAGGAAGCGTTCGGCACCCTCGGCGTTCGGCGGGTGGGCGAAGCTGCCCACGAAGAGAAGGCGCGGCGGATGCATCGTGTGGCCGGCTTCGATCGGGGCGAAGGCCTCGACTTCGGTCCCCAGGGGCACGGTGGCGAGATTGGTGGCGGCGGTCATGGCCTCGAGCACGCGGCGGTCGCCCTCCGTCACACAGCTCACGGTGTCGGCCCAGTGGACCAGGTTCGACTCGTGGCGGGCCCAGTGCGCGAGGTCACGCCCGCGGCGGGTGCGTTGGCCTCGGGTGGTGGCGGCCGCCGCGCGGCGCAGGCGAACCAGGCTCGCGAGCTCGTGGGTGTTCAGCACGACGTGGGGAGCAGCGCCGTTCCGCGCGCGGAGCACCGTCCGCGCGTAGGGAGCCATGAACCCGTACTCGACCTGCACCACGTCCGGCTTCCACGCGTCGAGCTGCTCGCGCAGACGCGCGTGCATCACGGGACGGTCGTACTTGGCGACCATCAGCGGCCGGCCGTCGCGGGTGGCGCGCAGCGCGTGCAGGGCGCGGTCGGCCATCAGGGCCAGGCGCGGCGGCCCGGTGGCCTGTTCGCTGCGGAAGTCCACGGTGTGCACGGCGACGCCGGCGTCGACCAGCGACGCCTCGAGTCCTGCCTCGCGCTCGCGCCGGAAGCAGAGCAGGCGGGTGTCGTGGACCCGGGCCAGGGCGCGGCAGAGCTGAAGGACGGCGGTGCCGCCGCCGTGGCCGATGGCCGGGTGGGGCAGGTAGGGCGAGACGACGAGCCAGCGCACGGTGCGCTAGGGCAGGACGTAGCCGCGGCGCACGGCGAGCTGGTCGCGGGCGCGCTCGAGTTCGATGCTCCAGCCCGTGCTGCCGGGATCGAGCTGCGGCTTGGTCTTCTGCACGAACTCCACCGCCTCGCGCTGGATCTCGTCCTCGCGGGCGAGGTCACGGGTGATCACGTTCGCCACCAGGTTCGCCAGGTCCTCCTCGTCGATGGTCAGGTCGACGAGCTCCTCCTCGGCGAGACGGTCGGTGATCGCCAGGGCGATCGCCTCGATACGTTCCTCGGTCAGGCGCACGGCGGTCTCTCCCGGTCAGAGCGTGAAGCCACGACGCCGGGCGATCTCGTCGCGGAACTTGCGGCGCAGGGTCTCGTGGTCCATGGACTGCGAGTCGATCTCGCGGGCGTGCTCGTTCAGCAGGGCATCGACCTCGCGGTCGATGTCGTCCTCTTCCTCGAGGTCGTCGAGGATCACGCTGCCCACGGCGACGCGCAGGGCCTCCTCGCGCTCCTGCAGCGTGACGCCGGGATGCTCGTCGAGCATCTTCACGATCTGGGCGGCCAGGTCCTTGACCTTCTCCTGCGACATGCGCACGGCACCGACCTCGGGCCTCGGGGACGCGTTCGGTGGGGCGGCCGTTGCGTTGCCAGCGGCCCGGCCCCGCCCTAGTCTTGCCAGTCCGGGCGCTCCGGCGGGTCTCGCCCGTCCGTGGCGGCTCCAGCGCCACGCTACCGGCGCCCGGCGCGGTGGCAAGCATTTTATGCGGCCCGCGCCCCCGACGGAACCCCCGCCCCACGACGCGCGTAGTCCAGCGTCGACCGGTCATGCGCCCAGAAACGGGAAGGAACACCGTGAGCCAGGACCTGAACCAGCTACAGGAGCGGATCGAGGGCGAGAGCGTCTTCGTGCGCGAGCTCCAGGACGAGATCGGACGGGTGGTGGTGGGCCAGCGTGGCATGGTCGACGCCCTGCTCATCGGTCTGCTCACCGGCGGCCACGTACTCCTCGAGGGCGTGCCCGGCCTGGCCAAGACGCTGTCGGTGAGCACGCTCGCCCGGTCGCTCGCCATGAGCTTCGCTCGGATCCAGTTCACGCCCGACCTGCTGCCCGCCGATCTGATCGGTACGCTGATCTACGACCAGCGCAACGGCGACTTCGTCACGCGCAAGGGACCGATCTTCGCCAACGTGATCCTGGCCGACGAGATCAACCGCGCTCCGGCCAAGGTGCAGTCGGCCCTGCTCGAAGCCATGCAGGAACTGCAGATCACCATCGGCGACGAGACCTTCCCGCTCGACCAGCCCTTCCTCGTGTTGGCCACGCAGAATCCGATCGAGCAGGAGGGGACCTACCCGCTGCCCGAGGCGCAGGTCGACCGCTTCATGCTGAAGGCGATCGTCGACTACCCGCAGCGCGAGGAGGAACGCAGGATCCTCGATCGCATGCTCGACGACGACGAGATCGAAGTGAGTGCGGTGCTCGAGCGCGACCGCCTGCTGCGCGCGCGTGAGATCGTCAAGGAGGTCTACGTCGACGACAAGATCCGCGAGTACGTGCTCGACCTCGTCCGCGCGACGCGCGAGCCCGCGGAGTACGACCTGTCGGTGGCGCCGTTGATCGCCTACGGCGCGAGCCCGCGCGCGACGCTGTTCCTCACCCGTGCCGCGCGTGCGCACGCCTTCCTGCGGGGTCGTGGGTTCGTCACGCCCGAAGACGTCAAGGCGATCGGTCCGCTGGTGATGCGTCATCGCGTGTCGATCAGCTACGAGGCCGAGGCCGAGGAGCTGACCAGCGACGACATCGTGCGTCTCGTCTTCGACCACGTCGAAGTGCCTTAGCCCTCGAGTCCCGGAGCCCGGCCTTGAGCGAATCCGATCGCCGCAACGCCGACGACTCGGTGCGTGGGATCCCCCCGGATCTCATCGCCCAGGTGCGTCGTCTGGAGATCCGCACGCGACGGATCGTTCAGGAACTGTTCGGCGGTGAGTACCACTCGGTGTTCAAGGGACAGGGCAACCAGTTCCGCGAGGTGCGCGAGTACCTTCCCGGCGACGACGTCCGGGCCATCGACTGGAACGTCACCGCGCGGATGGGCGACCCCTACCTGAAGCAGTTCGAGGAGGAGCGCGAGCTCACGGTGATCGTCATGGCCGACCTGTCCGCCTCGGAGCGCTTCGGCAGCGCCCATCGACTGAAGTCGGCGGCCATGGCCGAGCTGGGGGCATTGCTCGTGTTCTCGGCGCTCGGCAATCAGGACAAGGTCGGATTGATCCTCTTCACCGACGAGATCGAGTTGTACGTGCCGCCGCGGAAGAACCGATCGCACGGCCTGCGTGTGATCCGCGAACTCCTGTACCACCCGCCCCGCGGGCGCGGGACCGACCTCGGCATGGCTCTGGACACGCTCAACCGCGTGCAGAAGCGCAAGGCCGTGGTGTTCCTTCTCAGCGACTTCCTCGACCGAGGCTACGAGACGGCGCTGTCGATCGTCGCGCGCAAGCACGACCTGGTGGCGATGCAGCTGGTCGATCCGCGCGAGCGGGCGCTGCCGCCGGTGGGCCTGGTGCGGCTCCACGACGCCGAGTCGGGCCGCGAGGTGCTCGTCGATGCGGGCGACCGGCGCGTGGTGGAGGCCTACGCGGGCCGCACCGAGCGGTGGCAGTCGGAGTTCGAGCGGCAGCTGCGGCGGGCCGGGTGCGACCTGGTGAGCGTGGACGTGAGCCGGTCGGTGGTCGAGCCTCTGCAGCGGTTCTTCCGGCAGCGGGAGCGCGCGCGACGATGACGAGAGCTTGGCTCGGCATCGGGATCATGTTCCTGGCGGCCGCGGCGTCGGCGGGCACGCTGGAGCCGGTCGAGCCCCAGCTCGGCGAGCGTGCCACGCTGCGTCTGGACAGCGCTCCGGCCGACAGCACCGAGATCCCCACCGGAACCGGCGTCGTGTTGCGCGAGACCGCTGACCCGCGCGTGTACCGCGTCGTCGCGGTCCGGGTGGGAGAGGCCGCGATCGCCCTGCCGGCCACGGGCGACACCCTGCGCTGGACGGTGCAGCCGCGGCTGGCCCAGGCCACGCCCGACAGCCTGCGGCCGATCGAGCGCGTGGGCGACATCGGGCCTTCGTGGTGGATCCACGGGTTGGTCGCCCTGGCCGTGATCCTGCTCGTCGGAGCCCTGTGGTGGCGTCGTCGTCGTCGGGCGCTTCCCGGCACCACCCCGACGACTCTCCTGGAACCGCCGCACGAGGTCGCCCTTCGGCGCCTCGACGAGATCCGGCGCTCCGGCTGGATCGCCGCCGGTCGCTTCGACGAGGTGTACGTGGAGGCCAGCCAGGCCCTGCGCGGATACGTGAGCGGCCGCTACCGCGTGCCGGCGCTGGACTGGACCACCGACGAGACCATCGAGCGTCTCACCGGCGCCGGCTACGAGCGTTCGGAGGTGGCCGACGTCGATCCGCTGCTGCGCGCGGCCGACACCGTGAAGTTCGCCGGGCAGCGGCCGACCGAACACCAGGCCCAGCGGTGGCTGGACGACGCGCGGGCGTGGATCGAGCGTACGGCGGTTCCCGTGGTCTACAGCACCCCCGAGGCGATCCGCGCCGCCGAGAGCCTGCGCGACGGGAGGCCACGCTGATGGAATTCGCCCGTCCGATCTTCGTCCTGGTGATCCCGCTGGCCCTGGTGATCCTCGCGGCCGCGGCCCGCTTCGCGCGCGGGGGTGCCGCCGTGCGCTTCAGTGATCACGGCCTGCTGCGCGGCGTGGGTCGCGGGTGGCGCGCCCGTCTGCGGCCGTGGGCGATCGTGGTGCGGGCGATCGCGATCTGCCTGCTGCTGGTGGCCTTCGCCGGTCCGCGGCTGGCCCACGACCGCGAGGTGATCCGGGGAGAGGGGATCGACATCTCGCTGGTCCTCGACATCAGTGGCAGCATGCGGGCGCTGGACTTCGAACCCGACGACCGTCTCGCCGTGGCCAAGAGCACGATCCGCGACTTCGTCGACGGCCGCCGGCAGGACCGGATCGGCCTGGTGGTCTTCGCGGCCAAGGCCTTCACGCAGTGTCCGCTCACGCTGGACTACGACGTGCTCGTGCGTTTCCTCGACGAGGTCGACGTCGGGCTGATCGAGGACGGCACCGCCATCGGCCTGGGCATCGCCACGGGGGTCAAGCGACTGGCCCGCAGCGAGGCCGAGAGCAAGGTCCTGGTGCTGCTGACCGACGGCGTGAACAACGTGACCACCGTCGATCCGCTCACTGCCGCCGAGGCAGCGCGCGCGCTGGGCGTCCGCGTGTACACGATCGGCGTGGGCAAGGAGGGGCTGGCCCCGTACCCGGTGGACCACCCGATCCTCGGCCGCCGCTACACCCAGATCGAGACACGTATCGACGAGGACCTGCTGCGGCAGGTCAGCGAACTCACGGGCGGCCAGTACTTCCGCGCACAGAGCGGCGAGGGCCTGCAGCGCATCTTCGACACCATCGACGAACTCGAGAAGTCCGAGATCGAGACCGAGGTCTTCACCAACTACCAGTCGCTGGCCGCGTGGTGGATGATCCCCGGCCTGCTCCTGCTGCTGCTCGAGACCGTGCTCGCCGCCACCGTGTTCCGCGTGCTTCCCTGAGGAGGACGGAGAGACCGTGCGCTTCGCCCATCCCGAACTGCTGTGGCTGCTGCTGGCCGTCCCGCTGTTGTGGGTCGTGCTGTGGTCGACGCGGGCGCGGGCCGAGCGGAGGCTGCGCGACTTCGTCGATCCGGCCGTCCAGGGCGCGCTGGGGCTCGGCGCACGAGATGGCCGACGCGTGGCGCGATCGGCGTTGCGTCTGTTCGCCCTGGGCCTGCTGGTGATCGCCGCGGCCCGACCGCAGTGGGGCGCGAGCGAGATCGAGGTCGAGCAGGAGGGAATCGACCTGGTGGTGGCGCTGGACATCAGCCGCAGCATGCAGGCCGAGGACGTTCGCCCCAGCCGGCTGGACCGGGCCAAGCTCGAGATCGCCGAGCTGGTCGAATCGCTCGACGGCGACCGCGTCGGTCTGGTCTTCTTCGCCGGTGCGGCCTTCCCGCAGTGCCCCTTGACGGTGGACTACGCCGCGGCGCGCCTTTTCCTGAACCAGGCCGATCCCTCGATGATCGGCGCGCAGGGAACCGACCTGTCGTCGGCGCTGTTCACCGCCCTGGAGCTGTTCGACGACGAGGGCGGCCGCTCGCGCGTGGTCCTGGTGGTGACCGACGGCGAGGACTTCGGCGACGATCTCGATCCCGCCCTCGACGCCCTGCGGGAGCAGCAGGTGACGTTGTACGCCGTGGGCATGGGCACCACCGAGGGCGCGCCGATCCCCGCGGTCGACGACGCCGGGCGGCGGCAGGGGTTCGTGCGCGACCGTGACGGTGAGGTCGTCATGACGCGACTGCAGGAGGCCGAACTCCTGCGTCTGGTGTCGTCGACCGAGGGTGCCTACGCCCGCGCCGATCGCGGCGGACTCGACGTCGAGCGGCTCCGGTCGGAGATCGCCACCATCGAGGGCTCGGCCATTCGTGCCCAGCGCATCGTGAGCTATCGCGAGCGCTACGCCTGGCCGCTGGGCGCCGCGGTGGTGCTGTTGTTGGTCGAGGGGTTCCTGCGCGACCGGAGGAGGGACGAAGCATGAGACGGGTTTCGATCCTCGTGGTGCTGATCGTGGTCGCGTGCACCGGTCCGGCCTTGGCCTGGGATCCGCTGCAGCGCGCCGAGCGCGCCGCCGCGGAGGCGCAGCAGTCCTTCGCGCGCGGGGACACGCTGGGCGCGCTCGAAGCGATGCTCCGCGCGCAGGCCCTCGCGCCCGAGGATCCGCGCATCCGGGCCGCCCTGGCCGAGACCCTGTACGACGGCGGCGAGTTCGAGGCCGCCATGCGGCAGTACGCCCCGCTCGCCGATCCCGAAGCTCCTCTGACACAGCGGCTGCGCGCTCTGTACAATGCGGGCAATGCCGCCTTCGAGCAGCAGGAGTACGACCGGGCCCTGGAGTTCTACACCGAGGCCCTCGTCCAGGGCGACACCGAGCCCGATGCCGATCTTCTGCACAATCTGGAACTGGCGCAGCGCCTACGGGACCAGCAGGAGCAGCAGAGCCAGAACTCGCAGGACCAGGGCGACGAGGGCGAGCCGCAGGACGGAGAGCAGCCGCCGCAGGACCAGCAGCAGCAGGACTCCGAGGGCGAGCAGCCTCCGGAGGACCAGCCGCAGGACCCGCAGCAGCCCGAGGAGTCCGACGACCAGCAGCAGGCACCGCCCGACTCGACCCGGCAGCAACAGCCGCCGCCCGATCCGCAGGAAGCGGGGACCGACAGCACGCAGGCCCCGCCGCCGCCACGGCCCGAGGAGATGACGCCCGAAGAGGCCCTGCGCCTGCTCGAGGCCCTGGACTTCGACGAACAGGAGCTGCGCGAGTCGATCCAGCGACGCCTGCGCGGTGACCAGGAAGAGGACGAGAATGACTGGTAGACGATGGCTGCCGATCTTCCTGGGACTGCTGGTGTTCGCCACGCCGGCGCGGGCGGCCGTCGAGGTCGGGGCATCGCTCGACCGCGAGCGGGTGCCGGTGGGCGAGCAGGTCGTGCTGACCGTCACCGTGACCGGCGAGGCGCGGCAGGTGAGCCCGCCCGAGCTGCCGGATCTCCCCGACTTCCGCGTGTTCGGCGGGGGGCAGTCGCAGCGCTTCAGCTTCGTCGACGGCCGGGCCTCGGCCGAACACAGCTTCACGTACTACCTGCAGCCGCAGCGCGAGGGCGAATTCACGATCGACCCCGTCCAGGTCCGGGCCGACGGGCAGGTGGTCCGCACGCCCGAGCTCCGGCTCGAGGTGGTCGCCGCCGGAACCCCGCCGTCGGCCGGATCCACCCCGCGCTCGACGCCGTCGGACGACTCCGACCGCGACGCCTTCGTCACCATGTCCGTCGACCGCGACTCTGTCGTCGTGGGCGAGCAGGTGGTGCTGACCTTCGGCTTCTACCGGGCCACGCGGATGTCGGCCTTCGAGAGTCCCGAGTACACGCCGCCGCGCACCGAGGGTTTCTGGCGCGAGGACCTCCCTCCCGAGCGGCACACCACGCGCGTGATCCGCAGCCGTCGCTACCAGGTCACCGAGATCCAGTACGCGCTGTTCCCGACGCGGGCCGGAGACCTGGGCATCGGCGAGGCGATCGTGCGTCTGCCCGAGGACAGCTTCGGTTCGTTCTTCCGGCGTGATCGTCGCCAACGGAGGGGGCCGCGCGTGCTGCGGGCCGAGCCGATCACCGTGCACGTGGACCCGCTGCCCGAGCCGGTGCCGGACGACTTCACCGGCACGGTGGCGCGCGGTCTCACCCTGGACGCGACGGTCGACCGCCGCGAGCTCGACGAGGGGGAGGCGGTCACGCTGAGCCTGCGACTCGCCGGTAGCGGCAACCTGCCCGGAGCGGCGGTGCCCTCGCTGGACGGACTCGAGGAATTCCGGGTGCACGACGCCGGGGGCGGCGCCGACAGTCGGCCGCAGGGTGGTCGTCTGCAGGGCACGCGTCTGGTCGAGGCGCTGCTGGTGCCGCGCACGGCGGGACGCGTCGTGATTCCCACCGTCGACTACACCTATTTCGACACCGGCCGGCGCGACTACGTCACCCTGCGGACGGAGCCCATCGTGCTCGACGTGCGTGCCGTCGAGGGAGGTGGTGGGAGCGGCGGCGTGTTCGTCGGCGGACGCAAGAGCGAGATCGAACTGCTCGCCCGCGACATCCTGCACATCGTCCCCATCGGCTCGACGCTGTCACCGTGGGCGGGGCCCCTGCCGCACCGGGCGGTGTTCTACGCGGCCCTGGGCGTGCCGGCGGTCGCGTGGGCGCTGAGTGCGCACTTCGCGCGTCGTCGCCGCGAACTCCTGAGCGACCCCCGTCGCGTGCGCGCCCGGCGTGCGCTCGAGCGGGCGCGGCAGACCCTGCAGGCACCGAAGGCCGACGAACACGAGGTTGTACGCGCGGTGCACGGCTGGGCGGCCGATCGCTTCGACCGCGCGGCTTCGGGCCTCACGCACGACGACGTCGTCGAGCTGGTCACCCGTCACGGCGCCGATGCCGACACCGTGGGCGAACTCCGAGCGTTGCTCGATCGCTGCGACGCAGCCCGCTACGCGCCGCTGGGCGGAGCGACGGCGGATCTGGTGGACCGGGCCGGCGATCTGCTCGGCCGGCTCGAGGGGCAGACGCGTGATGCGTGAACCGCTGGGCATGCTCGTGGTCGTGCTCGCCGTGACCGTGTCGTCGAGCGCGATGGGAATGGTTGCACCGCCCGATCTCGCGGAAGCGAGGACGGCCTACGAGGCCGGCGATTTCGAGACCGCGGCCGAGCACTACCGTGGCGCGCTGGCCGCGGGCGCCGATCACGCGCTGGTGCACTACAATCTGGGCAACGCCCTGTTCAAGTCGGGCGAGCTGGGCGAGGCCATCGCCAGCTACGTCCGGGCGCATCGTCTGGCCCCGCGCGACGAACGCATTCGTGCCAATCTCCGGGTGGCCCGGGCCCAGATCCGCGACCGTGAACTGGCCGGGGGCGATCTCCCGGCGGTGTTCGCACCCGTGCGTTGGCTGTACCAGCGCTTCTCGTTGAACGAGTGGTGGACGATCGCGCTGGTCGGTTTCGCTCTCGTCGTGCTCGTGTCGATCGCGGGTCACTGGGATCGTCTCGAGCGCGCACGTGTACACCGTCTCGTGATCGGGCTCGCCGTGGTGGTGGCTCTCGCCGCGACCATGGGTACCGTGCGCTATCGGACCGAGGTCGCGCGCACCACCGCCGTGGTCGTGGCCCAGGAGGTCGAGGTACGCAGCGGGCCCGGCTCGGACTACAGTCTGGCCTTCCGGATCCACGAGGGCCTGCAGGTCCGCGTCTCGGAGCGGCGGCCGGACTGGGTTCGTATCGATCTCGGCGGCGAACTCGTCGGCTGGGTGCCGATGGGGTCGCTCGAACTGCTCTGATCTCGTCCTCTTCCCCGGCCGCCCATGCCCGAACTCCCCGAAGTCGAGAACGTCGCCCGCGAACTGCGTCCCGCCCTGTGCGGTCGGCGCCTGCTCGCGCTCGACTGTCACTTCCCCGGGGTGCTGATCGCCGGAGAGGGGATCGCGCTCGACGCCTGGCAGCCGCGTCGCGTGGAGACGGTGCATCGCCGCGGCAAGCTCTTGTTGTTCGATCTCGAGGACGATCTCGCCATGAGCGTGCACCTGCGCATGACCGGTCACCTCTCGCTGGAGGATCCGTCGACGCCACGGCGCCCGCACACGCACGTGACCGCCACCGTCGACGACGGGCGCGAGCTACGCTTCGTCGACCCCCGTCGCTTCGGGCGGGTGGAGCTGTCCACGCGGGAGGAGCGAGCGCGGACGCCCTTCCTGCGGGCCCTGGGTCCCGAGCCGGAGGACCTCGACGCCGAGTTGCTCTCGGCGCGGCTCTCGGCGCGGCGCGGTCCGATCAAGTCGGTCCTGCTCGACCAGCGCCTGGTGGCCGGGCTGGGAAACATCTACGTGGACGAGATCCTCCACCGGGCCGGTCTGCACCCGCGGCTGGAGGCCGATCGTCTGTTGCCGCCCGAGATCGTGGGGTTGGTCGGGGCCATGCGCACGGTGCTCGTCGAGGCGATCGAGAGTGGGGGAAGCACGATTCGTGACTATCGTAGTCCGGACGGCCGCGCCGGCGAGTTCACGGCGCGGCACCGCGTGTTCGGACGGTCCGGAGAGCCCTGCCTCGCCTGTGGGTCCGCCGTCCGCCGGATCCGTCTGTCCGGACGGGGCACCCATTTCTGTCCGCAGTGTCAGCCCCGGCGCCGGCGTCGGCCCCGGCGGCGGGTTGCGCGCCGTCCGAGGGGAGGAACGCCGTGAGTTCCGAGACGCACGATCGATCCACGGAGGAACCGCTCGTCGCGGGGCGGACGATCCCCGTCTGGTTGCCCGCCATGATCGCGGGAACCGCGGCCGCCCTGTTGCGCCTGCTCTACGTCTTCGACTTCCGCGACAGCATCGCCTTCACGCTGCCCATCATGGACGAGGCGATCCACGACCTGTGGGCGCGGGGGCAGTCCACGATGTTCCACGAGGGGGTGCCCTACTTCCGCGCGCCCCTGTACATGTGGTTCCTCGAGGCGATCTACGCGATCGATCCGGGCTACCTGCTGCCACGGGTGGCCCAGGCGCTGCTGAGTGCGCTGACGGTGTCCTTCGTGGCCGACCTGGGTCGGCGGTTGGCCGGTCCGGTGGCCGGTCTCGCCGCTGGCCTGCTGCTCGCGCTGTACTGGCCGTCCATCTACTTCGCGGGCGAGTTGCTCATCGTCACCCTGTTCGTGACGCTGCTCACGGCGGCGCTGTGGTGCTTCGTGGTGGGCACGTCGTCGGATCGGCCGTGGCTGGTGTGGGCCGCGGCCGCGCTGCTGGGGATCGCCTCGATCGCCCGCCCCACGGCGCTGACCTTCCTGCCTGCTCTGCCGTTGCTGGCCTGGTGGGCCTGGCCCCGTCTCGACGCGCCTCGCCTCGGTGCCCGGCGCGGACGACACCTGGTGGTGATGCTGGTGCTGGTGCTCTTGCCGGGACTCGTGCTCACCGTGCGCAACCGGATCGAAGGCGACGACTGGGTGTTCATCGCCAGCCAGGGCGGGGTGAACTTCTACATCGGCAACAATCCCGAGAGCGACGGGCAGCGGGCCGTGGTCCCGGGCACCCGCGGGACGTGGCTCGGTGGCTACGAGGACACGATCGCCCGGGCCGAGCAGGACCGCGGCCGCGAGCTGAAGCCCAGCGAGGTCAGTCGTTACTACTACGAGCAGGGCCTGCGGTACTGGATCGAAGAACCCCTCGACGCCCTGCAGCTCTACGGTCTGAAGCTGCGCAAGCTGCTGGGCGCGGCCGAGAGACCCAACAACAAGAACCTGCACTTCTGGCGCGCGCAGAGCGACGTGTTGCGATGGCCGGTCTATCCCGGCTTCGCACCGTTGCTCGCGCTGGGTCTGGTGGGGATCGTCCTGTGTCGTCGGCGTGTCCAGGCGACACCCCTTTGGGCCTTCCTCGCGCTCTACGCCGTCGGTCTGCTCCTGTTCTTCCTCAACGAGCGCTTTCGTCTGCCGGTGGCGACGGTGCTCGCCGTCTTCGCGGGCATCGCGGTGGCCCACCTCGTGGCCCTGGCCCGTTCGCGGCAGTGGAGGGTCGGGGCCGTGGTCCTGGCGGCGGTGCTCGTGATCTGGGGTACGAGCTCGGCCGATCGGATCGGTTTCCACAACGATCGCGTCGACGTCGACGCCTTCAGTCGATCGACGATGGGCAACATGTACCTGCGCAAGGACGAGTACCGGGCCGCGTTGTCGGAGTACCAGACGGCGCTGGACATATCCCGCCGCTATCCGCTGAAGCACTTCGACGAGGTCGAGCGGATGGTGCGCAAGAACATGGTTCGTGCCCTGTTCGGCCTGGGTGAGTACGAGGTGGCCGACCAGCACCTCGACCGCCTGGAGGCCGAGAGGGCCGAGGATCCCGAACTGTGGGTGCTGCGCGGTCGTCAGCAACTCTGGCGGCACCGTTTCGACCGTGCGCTTCCACAGTTCAAACGCGCCCTCGAGGCCGGATACGTCACCGCCGAGCCACTGCTCGGCCTGGCCTGGTGTCAGATCGAGGGCGGGAGCAACACCGCGGCCCAGCGCACCTTCCAGCAGGCTCTCGAACTCGACCGCGGCAGTGCCGAGGCCTTGGCCGGTCTGGCCATGGTGGAGCTGATGGGCCGCCGGAACGTGGAGCGGGCCAAGCGCATGGCCATCGACGCCCTCGAGCGCGACTGGGACACCGCCCGCGCGCACGAGGTCCTGACCCAGGTCTACCGCCGCCAGCAGAACACGCCGCGGGTGATCTACCACGCGCGCGAGGTGATGCGACTCGATCCCAACAACAACGACGTCGAGATCCTGCTCAACCGCATGGGTCTGGAGCACGACCACCCGGCCGGAACCGACCGGCCCACCGAATTCTGAGCGAGCCCCGGCCCGCTTCGCGCGACAGGAGATCCATGCACCGCGAGATCCGTGTGAAGGGTGCACGGCAACACAACCTGAAGAACGTCGACCTGTCGATCCCTCGCGACCGACTCGTGGTGTTCACCGGAGTGTCGGGAAGCGGCAAGTCGTCGCTTGCCTTCGACACCCTGTACGCCGAGGGCCAGCGCCGCTACGTCGAGTCGCTGTCGAGCTACGCACGCCAGTTCCTCGGCCAGCTCGAGAAACCGCACGTCGACCACGTCGACGGCCTGTCGCCCGCGATTTCGATCGATCAGAAGGCACCGTCGCGCAATCCGCGATCGACGGTCGGAACCGTGACCGAGATCATGGACTACCTGCGTGTTCTCTACGCGCGTCTGGGCGTGCAGCACTGCCACGAGTGCGGCCGGGAGGTGGGCAGCCAGTCGCCACAGCAGATGGCCGAGCGTCTGCAGGCCCTGTCCGAGGGCACGAAGCTCCTGCTGTTCGCGCCGATGGTGCGCGGTCGCAAGGGCGAGTACCGCGACCTGATCGCGCGACTGAAGGGCGAGGGTTTCCTGCGTCTGCGGATCGACGGCGAGCTCTACCAGCTCGACCAGCAGGACGCCCCGCGTCTGAGCAAGACCATGAGCCACGACGTCGAGGCCCTGGTCGATCGCGTGGTCGTCGGCCGCGTGAAGCGCAGCCGTCTGGTGGACTCGATCGAGACGGCGTTGAGCCTGAGCGGCGGCAACCTGCTGGCCGAGACCACCGGGGGCGAGCAGATCCTGCTGGGCGAGGACCGCGCCTGCGTGCACTGCGGAATCAGCTTCGAGGAATTGGTCCCCCAGCACTTCTCGTTCAACTCGCCGCGTGGTGCGTGCCCGCGCTGCAACGGACTGGGCACCCTGCTCACCGCCGATCCCGAGCGCCTGATCACCGACCCGGACCTGTCGATCAACGAGGGTGCGGTCGCCTTCATGGGCGCCCTGGCCGAGAAGGAGACCCTGGGCTGGTGGACACAGAAGTTCGTGCAGATCGCCGATCACTACGGCATCGACCTCGATCGTCCCTGGAAGAAGCTGCCGAAGAAGCACCGCCGGGTGTTGCTGTACGGCGACTCGGAGCGAATCCGCTACCGCTACCAGGGGCAGAACTTCAAGGGCGACTTCGAGGGTGAGGTCGTGGGGGTGGCCAACGAGGTCGAGCGGCTGGTCCGTCAGACCCGCAGCGAGCGGCGCCGGCGCTACTACTCGAAGTTCCTGCACGAAGGGTGGTGCCCGAGCTGTGAGGGCGCGAAGCTGCGGCCCGAGAGCCTGGCCGTGCGGATGGGCGGACTGGACCTGGCCGCGCTCGGGGCGCTGTCGATCCGCGAAGCGCACGACTTCTTCCGCGACGTCGACCTCCCCGAGCACCAGCGCGAGATGGCGCAGGACGCGTTACGCGAGGTGCGGGACCGCTTGGGCTTCCTGCTCGACGTGGGGCTCGACTACCTGACACTCGATCGTCCGGCGCCGAGCCTGAGCGGGGGCGAGAGCCAGCGCATCCGTCTGGCCAGCCAGATCGGCAGTGCCCTGGTGGGCGTGCTGTACATCCTCGACGAACCGTCGATCGGCCTGCACCAGCGTGACAACGGTCGTCTGCTGCGCACGCTCGAGTCGCTGCGCGACATGGGCAACACCGTGGTGGTGGTCGAGCACGACGAGGAGACGATCGAGGCCGCCGACCACGTCGTGGACTTCGGTCCCGGGGCGGGGATCAAGGGCGGCGAGATCGTGTTCGAAGGGACCGTGGCACGGCTGCGTCGCGCGTCGAAGCGTAGTCTCACCGGTGCCTACCTGTCGGGCAGTCTCGACGTGGTCGAAGCAAGGGATCGACGTGAGCCGGGCCGGAAGTGGCTCGGAGTGAAGGGGGCGCGCCATCACAACCTGAAGAAGGTCGATGCCCGGTTCCCGCTGGGTCTGTTCACGTGCGTGACGGGGGTGTCGGGTTCGGGCAAGAGCAGCCTGGTGAACGAGACCCTCTACCCGGCGCTCGCACGCGAACTGCACGGCGCCATGCCGAAGACCGGCGCGCACTCGCGTGTGACCGGTCTGTCGAACGTCGACAAGGTGATCGACATCAACCAGGATCCCATCGGGCGCACACCACGGAGCAATCCGGCGACCTACGTCAAGGTCTTCGACCTGATCCGCCAGATCTTCGCTCAGTTGCCGCTGGCGCGGGCGCGTGGATACACGCCCGGGCGCTTCAGTTTCAACGTGAAGGGCGGACGCTGCGAAGCCTGCGAGGGCCACGGCCGGAAGAAGATCGAGATGCACTTCCTCAGCGACGTGTGGGTGACCTGCGAGGTGTGCAAGGGTCATCGCTTCAACGAGGAGACCCGCGAGGTCCGCTACCGTGGCAAGAGCATCACCGACGTCCTCGCGATGGACGTGCAGGAGGCCCTCGAGTTCTTCGGCAACCATCCGCGCATCCGGGCGATCCTGCAGACCCTGCACGACGTGGGCCTGGACTACCTGAAGCTCGGCCAGCCGGCGACCACACTCAGCGGCGGAGAAGCACAGCGGATCAAGTTGAGCCGCGAACTCGCGCGTCGGGCGACCGGGCGTACGGTGTACATTCTCGACGAACCCACCACGGGACTGCACTTCCACGACGTCAAGCGATTGCTCGAGGTGCTCCACCGTCTGGTCGACGGGGGCAACACCGTGATCGTGATCGAGCACAACCTCGACGTGATCCGCAGCGCCGACTGGCTCGTCGACCTCGGGCCCGAGGGTGGCGACGGCGGTGGCCACGTGGTCGCGGCCGGGACGCCCGAGGACGTCGCCGCGGTGGACGCGAGTCACACCGGTCGGTACCTTCGCCCGTTGCTGCGTTCCGGGAGGAGTCGTGTGCGCCGGGCGGCCCCCGGCAGTCGTCGCCGTGCCCGCCGGGCGGCGGGTTGAGCCACCGATCGAGGGGAAACGCGATGGCCGTCGTCCACTACGTGCACGAGTCCCTGTCGGCGATCGACCTCGGCGACCACGTGTTCCCCACGGAGAAGTACGAGATCCTGGCCCGCCTCGTGCGCGAGGAACTGCGGATCGACCCGCTGCGCATCCATCCCTGGGACGACGTCCACCCCGAGGACCTCGAACGCGTGCACACCCCGCGCTACGTGGAGGATCTCCGCCTGGCCCGGCGCACGTGGTCTACGCTGAGGAGCGAGCTCCCGGTGGATCCGGACGTCATCAAGGGCTTCGCGCACATGGTCGGGGGCAGCATCGCCACCGTCCGCCTCGCGGCCGAGCACGGCGTCGCGATGCACCTCGGCGGCGGCTTCCACCACGCCTTCCCCGACCACGCCGAGGGTTTCTGCTACCTGCACGACATGGCGATCGCCGTCGAACGACAGCGCGCCGAGACGGGACTGGGCCGCGTGCTCTTCGTCGACGTCGACGTGCACCAGGGCAACGGCACGGCCGTGGTCTACGCCGACGACCGCGAGACCTTCACCTACTCGATGCACCAGACGAACAACTATCCGCTGAAGCAACGCAGTGACTTCGACCACGGTCTCGACGATGGCGTGGGTGACGAGGAGTACCTGCAACTGCTCGCGCGCGATCTCGACGCGCTCGACGAGCGCTTCCCCGATCCGGAACTGGTGTGCTACGTGGCGGGGGTCGACGCGCACGCCGACGACGCGCTGGGGGGGCTCGGCATGACCGCCGAGGGGCTCGACCGGCGCGACCGGATGGTGCTCGAACGCTACGTGGGACGCGGGACCGCGGTGGCCGTGTTCCTCGCCGGTGGCTACGCCCCCTCGGCCGAGACGACGGCACGCCTGCACCTGCAGACGGTCCGGGCGGCGGAGCGGGCGGCGGGGCGGTCGCAGGCCTAGGCGCGACGTCCTTCGTAGGCGCAGCGGGCGTTGCAGGTCTCGTGGACGACCACGCGCGCCAGTCCCTCCAGCCTTGGTCTCAGCCGGTCCCAGATCCAGGCGGCCAGGATCTCGCTCGTCGGATTCTCCAGGCCCTCGATCTCGTTCAGGTAGTGGTGGTCGAGCTGGTCGTGCAGGGGGGCGAAGGCGTCCTTGATGTCGGCGTAGTCGATCAGCCAGCCCTTCGACTCGTCGATCGGTCCCTCGACCTCGACGTCCACCCGGAAGCTGTGTCCGTGCAGACGCGCGCACTTGTGGTCCTCGGGCACCCGGGGGAGCCGGTGTGCGGCCTCGAAGTGGAAGGTCTTCACGAGACGGACGTGCATGGGCGGTCTCCGGGGGCGGCGGGCTCGTCGGTCGTCGTGGCGGGGCCGCGACCGCCACAGTGTGTCGCCGCCCGGGCCGGCTCGCCCCACCCGAGCCGGCCCGGGCGGTGTTCGGTCCGGGGATTGCTCGTCGTTGCGGGTCGTCCCCCGCGGCGCCCGCCACGACGGCTCTCGGCTCCCTCGTCGTGCGAACAGGAGTCCCATGGCCTCGCCCACGGAAAGTCCCGTCTCCGTCGACCGGAAGGATCTTCCGGTACGCGAGGCACTGGCGTCCCTTCGAGACGCGCTCGAGACCGTGGACGCTGCCCAACGCGAGGGCCGGCAGGCCCTCGACGAGGCGACCCGAAGACTCGCCGACGAGGAGCACGCCCGCGAGGAAGAGCGAGTCCGCGAGGAGCGAGCTCGCGAGGAGGCGGAAGCGCGGAAGCGCGACGAGGCCACCGACGTGCGGCCCGCGCCATGGGAGTCGAGGGTCACCGAGCCCGGTGCGAAGACCGAGGCGAGTGCTCCGACGAAGCCGAGCGTCTCCGCCGGGCACGACGGCGGCCAGGCGCGCCGGATCTACGCCGGACTCCAGCGCCACGCCCAGGCCGTCGATCGGATCGAGGCCGCGGAGGGGCTGCAGGAGTATCTGTGGGAGTTCGCGCGCTCGCGCGGTCTTCGCGGCATGCGGCTGCAGGAACGAGGACGTTCGCTCTTCGCGGAGGACGCCTTCGGCTTCGCCAACTTCGAGGGCCCGCGCAGCGGCCGCCTGCGCAAGGTGGTCGTCCCCTTCGACCCCGACGCCCTGTTCGGGGCCACCGCCCAGGACCGGGCCGTGTACTCGGGGCCGCGTCCGCATCGCGGCCTGCCGGTGGACCTGGTCCTGGTCATGGGCAAGAAGGCTCCGCCGTGGTGCGTGGTCGTCCCGCTGCCGTATCGCAACCGGTGGGGCACGTTCCTGTACTTCGACAGTGTCGACGGCGACATCGACACCCTGCTCGAGCTCGAGACGGTCGCGCGCCTGGTCGTCCTTCAGTTGCGGGCCGCTCGCGTACGACCCCATGAACCCGCCGACCGGGTCCGCGCCTTCCGCGCGGCGACATTGCGCGAGCGCAAGCGTCGCCGGCAACAGAGGGCGGACGGGCCGGCGTCCGAACGCCAGGGGCCGGAACCCGATCGCGAGGTCGACGACTCCGATCCGCTCTCGCGCAAGCGCCGGCGCAAGGGCCCCGACCTGCGGGAAGGAGTCGACGAGAGTCGCTTCGACGCCGACGGGAACCTCGTGCGTCCCCTCGACGGCAACGAGATCCTGGCGCGCATCGGCGACCTGCCGGCCATGCCGCACGTGGCGGCCCGCCTGATCTCGCTTTTGAACGATCCCCAGACCGAGATCTCGCAGCTGCAGGAGATCATCTCGACCGACCAGTCGATCGCCGTACGGCTCATGCAGATCGCCAACAGCTCGCTCTACGGCAACCTGCGCGAGGTCGGAACCATCGGCGAGGCGATCATGCGGCTGGGCTTCACGGCGATCCGTTCGTGGCTGCTGGCCACCGTCACCCGTCAGGTCTTCGTGGGGGACGACGCCGGCGAGCACACCATGACCCTGTGGCGTCAGTCGGTGCTCGGAGCACTCGGCGCCGAGCTGATCGCCTCGCGCAGCGGCGCGATGGATCCCGAGACCGCCTTCGTCGGCGGTCTCATGCAGAACATCGGGCTGCTCGTCCTCGCCCGAGGCCACAGCGAGGTCTTCGACGAGATCGATCTTCGCAGCCGCGCCGCCGAAGAGGGCTACGTGGATCTCGAGCGCCGCGTTCTCGGCTTCGATCACGCCGACGTGGGCGGCATCCTGCTGCAGCGCTGGGGACTCGCGCCCGAGCTGGTGAGCGCGGTGTCGGCCCATCACCGGTTGTCGAGCGTGTCGGGCGACGACCGGACCTTCGCGGCCGTCATCGCCCTGGCCGAGGAACTGTCCCTGCGTCTGGGCGGAGGTCCGACCGAGACCCGCGACGATCCGTTGGCGGAGACCGAGGCGGCGCGGGTGCTCGCGCTGGACGAGGAGACGATCGCGAGCATCTCCGAGGACCTCGCCGAGCGAGCGCTCGACCGCGACCTCTTCTCGGTCTGACCCCGTCGTTCACTCCGGACGATCGAAGTGCCGCCGGCAGCGGGCCTCGTAGGTCTCGCCCGCACCCACCTCGATGCGTTCGCGCGACGAGGTGAGCCGCTGCGAGAAGTGGGCGTGGTCGCCGCACACCATGCAGATCGCCAGCTGCTTCGACACGTACTCCGACACGGCCATCAGCTGCGGCATGGGCTCGAAGGGTTCCCCGCGGTAGTCGAGGTCGAGCCCGGCCACGATCACGCGCCGGCCCTGCGCGGCGAGCTCGGTGGCGACGTCCACGAGGCTCTGGTCGAAGAACTGGGCCTCGTCGACGCCGACGACCTCGGTGTCGTCGGCCACCTGACGTCGCAGCTCGTCGGCGTCGAGCACCGCCTGGCTCTTCAGGCGCACCTGGGTGTGCGTGACGATGTGCTGCTCGTCGAAGCGGTCGTCGAGGCGGGGTTTGAAGATCTGGACGGCCTGGCGAGCGATCACGGCCCGGCGGAGCTGACGGATCAGCTCCTCGCTCTTGCCGCTGAACATGCAACCGGTGATCGTCTCGATCCAACCGCCGGAGCCGGGCCTGGGATTCATGGTCGTCCTCTTCGGGTGCGGGGGCCGGGCAGATTACCGGGCGGGGGCTGGTCGGGCAAGGAGGATCGGCCGTCGGCGGTGGCCGAGTGCCTGTGTTACACTCGTCGGGTTTGGCCCGGAACCGAGCCTGCGTCCGGGCCCCTGCGCAGCGAACCGAACCGGGTGCAGCCACCGTGGAACCGATGACGCGTGACGAGTACCGGGCGTGGATGGATCCCCCGGTGTGGGCCGTGATCCACCTTCCCGCCCTACCGGGCGCGCCCGAATACCGGGACGATCCCGACGGGCCGCTGCGCCGCGCACTCGAGGACGCCGCCCACCTCGCGCGGGCGGGCTTCGCCGGGGTGGTCGTCGAGAACTTCGGCGACGCCCCCTTCCACGCCACCACCGTCGAGCCCGTGGTGGTGGCGTCGATGGCCCGGGTCGTGGCCGCGGTACGCGAGCGCCACCCCGAGATGCGCGTGGCGGTCAACTGTCTGCGCAACGACGCACTGTCGGCACTGGCGATCGCCACCGCGTGTCAGGCCGATGCGATCCGGGTGAACGTGCACGTCGGGGCTGCGGTCACCGACCAGGGTCTGATCGAAGGACGGGCGGCCGAGATCCTGCGGGCGCGCAAGGCGTGGAGTGCGACGTCGGTGCGCGTCCTCGCCGACGTCGCCGTCAAGCACGCCGCCCCACTTGCGACCCGGAGCCCGAGCGACGAGGCCGCCGACGCCCGCGCGCGCGGCCGGGCCGACGCCCTGCTGATCACCGGGCGGGCCACCGGCGAGGCCGCCGACCCGGGTGACGTGATCGAACTCCGCGACGCCGTCGGCGACGCGCCCCTGATCGTGGCCAGCGGCGTGACCGCCCGATCCGCACCGGCCTGGGTCGAACGCGTCGACGGGGCGATCGTGGGTAGCGATCTCATGCACGGGGGGCGGGCGGGAGCCGGCATCGATCCCGACCGTGCTCGCCGATTCCTCGCGGCCTGGACCCGGGCTGCCTCGATTCGAACCCATTCCCACGGGAGTTCCCACCCATGAAGGGCGTGATCCTCGCCGGCGGCCTCGGCACCCGGTTGTATCCCCTGACCAAGGTCACCAACAAGCACCTGCTGCCGGTCTACGACAAGCCCATGATCCACTACCCGATCCGAGCGCTCGTGCAGGCGGGGATCGAGGACGTCCTCGTGGTGACCGGCGGCAACAGTGCGGGTGATTTTCTCAAACTGCTCGGCAACGGCCGCGAGTTCGGGCTGCCGACCATGAACTACACCTACCAGGAGGGCGAGGGCGGCATTGCCGACGCCCTGCGCCTGGCGCGGCACTTCGCCGACGACGAGCCGATCTGCGTGATCCTCGGCGACAACGTCTTCGAACGCAGTATCCGCCACGCGGTGGAGGGATTCCGGAAACAGGCGAAGGGCGCACGTATCCTGCTGAAGAAGGTGCCCGACCCCGAGCGCTTCGGTGTTCCCGTGATCGACGGCGACAAGGTCGTCCGTATCGAAGAGAAGCCGAAGCAGCCCAGGAGCGACTTCGCCGTCGTGGGCGTGTACATGTTCGACAATCGCGTGTTCGAGATCATCGAGACGCTCAAGCCCAGTGATCGCGGCGAGCTCGAGATCACCGACGTGAACAACTGGTACATCGAACGCGGCGAGATGCAGTGGAGCGAGATGGAGGGCTGGTGGACCGACGCCGGGACCTTCGATTCGTTGCTGCGCGCGAGCAAGCTGGTCGCCGAGACCGGCGCCAACAATCCCTGATCCGCGACCATCCGGTCGAGAGGTGCAGTCTTGAAGATCCTGGTCACCGGCGGGGCCGGCTTCATCGGCGCGAACTTCGTGCTCGAGATGCTGGCGACGCACGAAGACGTGCACATCGTGAACCTCGATGCCCTGACCTATGCGGGCAACCTCGAGAACCTGCGTTCGGTGGAGGACGATCCACGCCATCGGTTCGTGCGAGGTGACGTCTGTGACGCCGAGGCGGTGGCCTCGGTCCTCGACGAAACCGTCGATGCGGTCGTGCACTTCGCCGCCGAGAGCCACGTCGACCGGTCGGTGGAAGGCCCCGACGTCTTCCTGCGGACCAATGTCATGGGCACCCAGGTCCTGCTCGAGCGCATGCGGGAGCTGCGGCAAGGACGCTTCGTGATGATCAGTACCGACGAGGTCTACGGCAGCCTCGGGGCTGAGGGCGCTTTCACCGAGACCACTCCGTTGGCCCCGAACAGCCCGTACTCGGCCAGCAAGGCCTCGGCCGATCTGCTGTGCCGCGCCTACCACCACACCTTCGGGGTGGACATGGTGATCACGCGCTGCAGCAACAACTACGGACCGTTCCAGTTCCCCGAGAAGCTGATCCCGTTGATGATCGCCAACGCCATGGACGATCGTGAGTTGCCCGTATACGGCGACGGCCGCAACGTGCGCGACTGGTTGCACGTGCGCGACCACTGCCGGGCGATCGACGTGGTCATGCGGGGTGGCCGCAGCGGCGAGGTCTACAACATCGGGGGCAACAGTGAGCGCGAGAACATCGAGGTGGTGAGGGCGCTGCTCGACCACCTGGGCAAGTCCCACGACTTGATCACCTACGTGACCGATCGCCCGGGGCACGACCGTCGCTACGCGATCGACGCCACGAAGATCCGCGAGGAACTCGGGTGGGAACCGCGCGTGGTCTTCGAGGAGGGGCTGGGCGAGACCATCGCGTGGTACCGCGACAACGGCCCCTGGCTCGAGCAGGTCCGCAGCGGCGCGTACCGTGACTACTACGACACCATGTACGGAGATCGCTCACGCTTCGCGCGCTGACCCTCGAGGGGCCCGGCTCTAAGTCGGGACCGAGAGGGCGGAACCCTCGATCTCGTGCTCGCTCACGTCGAGCCACGCGGCTGCGCTCAGCAGGCGGTCGAAGACGCCGACCTCGACGGGGAGTTGCTTCGAGAACTCCTGGTAGAGCAGCAGCTTGGGAAGGATGTCCTGATCGGCGCAGACGAGCGCCGATCGGCGGAGCCGGTGTCGGTGGTCCTGACTCTCCTCGACCGCCCGATGGAGATCGGGCACCTGGATGCGGCACTCGCTCGCGCCGCGGAGGTCGAGGATCTCGTTGAAGCCCGCGCCGATCGAGGGATCGGTCGCGACGGAACGCACGTGGTCGACGAGATCGTCGGGTCCGATCGTTCCGGAGGCACGCGAACAGACCAGACGCAGACCGTGGTCGACGTCGTACCGGATGGGCATGCGATTCCTCCTACCGCAAAGGGCCGGGACGGATGGAGGAGGAGCCTTCATCGTCGGTCACAGTATAGGGGTACGCGTCCTCGCTGCACATCGATTCACGCGGAAAGAACGCTGAAAACCGTTGTCGATTCGTGAGATCAGGCAGCGGGGCCGTAACGTCGACTGCGCTCGAGTCGGGCCAGTGCCTTGCGGACGATGCTGCCCACGCGGTCGCCGAAGGCGTCTCGTGCGCCGTCGGTGAGCAACAGCTCGAGGTGGCGCTGGGCTTCCTCGTCGCCGATGTCGCCGAGCAGATGCGCGGCCTCGGCGCGCACGTCGGGCGAGCCGTCGTAGAGGGCTCGGATCAGCTTGCCCTGGGCGCTGCGGCCGATGCCCTCGGCCAGCGCGCTGCAGGCGTTGATCCGCACGTGGGGGTCGTCGTCGGCGAGTGCGCGGTCGAGAGCGTCGAGCACCTCCCGGCCGCCGAGCTTACCGAGGGCCAGCACCGCTTCCTGTCGCACGTCGGAGTTCTCGTCGTCGAGCAGGGCGCGGACACGACGCACCGCCTGCTGGTCACCGATCTCGCCGAGCGCGTGGGCGGCCTCCTCGCGGATGATCGGATCCCGACTCCGCAACAGGCCGAGGAGTGCGATCAAGGCGCGGTCGGGGCGGATCTTCCGGAGCGCGATGACCACGTCGCGGTGGAAGGTCTCCGAGTCACGGTGCAGCATGTCCACGAGACAGCGCACGGCGGCACGGCTGCCGAGGTCGCCCAGGGCGGCGATGGCGTCGCCGCGGACCGGGGTCCGCCGGTCGTGGACGACGCAGTTCACGAGCACGCGCTCGGCCCGCCGGGCCGTGTCGTGGCCGAAGTCCGGCTCCAGCGAGGGCTCGGCGAGACGGTGCAGGGCACGCACGGCCGCGAGCGGGTCGGGGTACGACAGGGTCTGCACCAGCGGACTGGCGAGGAAGCGAACCAGCGCACGGCCGTCCACGTGGCTGCGGTGAGCGGCCAGCCCGTCGGCCGCACGGCGGCGGATCGAACTCGAGCCGTGATCCATGAGCCGGATCAGCAGCCGGGTGGAGTCGTCGTCGCGCACTTCCGACAACACGTCGACCAGCCAGCGGGTCGAGGTCTCGTCCTGCAACAAGCGGTCGACCCAGGGCAGCAGGCCGGTCAGCCCGCGCCGCTGGACCACCGCCGCGGCCACGTCCAGGGCTTCGGGGACCTCACTGGTCCACGCCCCGTCGAGGAAGGTCATGAGGTCGTCGTCGGACCACAGACACAGTTCGGTGAGCGTCTGCTCCGCCACCGCGGGCTCTGCGTGCAGTGCATCGGCCAGTGCCCGGTACGAGTCCCCGACGCGCAGGCCGTCGTGCAACGCGGCGCGCATCCGGTCGAGGAATCCGTGGACCTGTCCCCGCAGTGGCTTTCGTCCGAAGTCGATCATGGTACGTTGAGGATTCGAAAATCGAGCGAGGGTGTCAACCTCGTCGCAGGAGGCATTGATGGTCGACGAATCTCCGGAACCGGCCCTGCGCTGGATTCTCGATCCCTCGGTGGTGGATCGCGTTCGCGCGTGGGCCGTCGAGGTCGACGGTGTCGAGGTCGGTGACCGGGGCCGGGCGCATGCGCGGCTCGAGGCCCTGGCGCGCGAGCGCGGTGCGGCGGCGGCCGCGATCGCCATCGGCGAGGTCGAGGGCATCGATGCCGCTCGTCGCCTGTACCGGTCCTTCGGCGTCGATCCGACCCGTCACCGGCCGAGCAGTGAAGCGCTGATGCGGCGCGCGCGCAAGGGCCAGTCGATCCACCGTCTGAACGAAGTGGTCGACGTCGGCAACTGGGTCTCGCTGGAATGGCTGTTGCCGCTCGGTCTGTACGATCGCGATCGCGTCGTGGGCGACCAGGCCACCGTCCGCGTGGGAGGGACCGGCGAGGAGTACGCGGGGATCCGCAAGGGTCCGGTCCACCTCGAGGGGCGCCTGTGCGTGGCCGATCGCGAGGGTCCTTTCGGAAGCCCGACCAGCGACAGCGAGCGTACCTGCGTCCGCGACGGCACGACGCGGGTGGCGGCGATCGTGTTCGCACCCGCGGACGTCGAGCCGGATCGGTTGCGTGGGGCAGGCGAGGCACTCGGTCGACGACTCGTGGAACACGCTGGCGGCCGGGTCGTCCTCAGTGTCGAGGTGACCGCAGAGAGCGACGGATCCAGTTCGTACCCACGATCGCGCTGACCAGCATGCACACGGCCGCCAGGACGAAGGGGGCCCGCACGCCCGCACCGGCCACCGCGAAGCCTCCTGCCACCGGAATGGTCGCACTGGCCAGGCCGAGCGCGGCCTCGTGCACACCGGCCTGTGCCCCGCGCGCCACCGGTGCGTGTAGCGAGTAGTACAGACTCGACTGGTAGGCGAAGCCCAGGCCGGCCCCCAGGAGCGGGGCGAACAGCATGAGCGCCACGAAGGACTCGACCCCGGTCACCGCGACCGCGCCGACCGCCAGCACCACCTGCATCCCGACGAGCGGGAGTGCGCGGTAGTGCCAGGCCCGCAGGTTCCCCACGGTGACGAACAGCAGGGTCTGGGCGAGGAAGACCGAGCCGAAGAAGATTCCGAAGTCCCGCCCGCCGATGTCGACGCCCAGCAGCACCTTGGGCAGGTGGTGGTTGACGGTCGCGGCGATGCCGAAGGAGATCCCGTTGGCGATCCACGCCGCGCGTCGGAAGGCCTGCTGGGTCCGCGGAGGTGGGGCGCCGCCCTCCTCGGCGATCGCCTCGCTGTGATCGCCCGGTCGGGCCATCGGGGGAAGGACCAGCGCCGAGGCCGTGAAGGACGCGGCGGCGACCAGCGGGACGCGCTCGGCGCCGATCACGCCCAGCAACAGCCCCCCGAAGAGCAACCCCAGTCCCTTGCCCGTGCTCCAGCTCACGTTGAACAGCCGCGTGAGGCCGTGCAGATCGCGGCCGGCGGCGACCTCGGAGAAGCCCGCCTGCACCGAGGGCCAGAAGAAGCCCAGGCCCACGCCCACGGCCACGACCAGGCCGAGAACCGTGGGCACGGGATCGACGGCGGCCAGCGAAGCGGTCGCGAGCACGGCGAGGGCCAGGCCCACGCGGATCGGGCCCCGCCGCGGGAAGCGGTCGCTCACGCGGCCGGCCATGAGCGCGACGAGCCCGTAGGGCGCGGCGTACATGAGCGGGACGAGGCCGATCACGGCCGAGGACGCGTCGCGGTCCAGAAGCCGGTAGGGCAGGCTCAGCATGAGCAGGTACAGGCCCAGGTCCGTGAACATCGCGGCCAGGCCCAGTCGGTGTCGAGCGTGCATCCGTGCAGCATCGCACTCCTCGTCCCCGACTCCAAGCACGTGTTCGGTCCACCGAACGTCCGGATCTTGCCTTGTCCTGGCGCCGCGCGCGTGGTACCCCTGATCCTTCATGATCACTTCACTCCCGGGCCGCGGTCACGAGGACCGGCCCGCGTACGTGCACTCCTGGAGGTCGACGTGAAGAAGTGCATCTGGGTCGCCGCGCTCGCGGCGTGCGTGGTCGCCGGCGAAGCGCGCGCCGGGGGCTTCAACGTCTACGAGATGGGCGCGCGGGCGACGGCCCTCGGCGGTGCCTTCACCGCGACCGCCGACGACGGCTCGGCGCTGTTCTACAATCCCGCCGGACTGGCGTGGCTGGACGAGGGCTGGCACACGAGCGTGAACGTCTCGTTCATCCTGCCGAAGTCGAAGTACGAGCGGTCTCCCGGTGTGACCGGCTACCCCGGGGCCGACACGGCCGAGACCGAGGACGCGGTCTTCACGCCGGGTGGGATCTACGCCTCGTACCACCCGAGCGAGGAATGGGCCTTCGGCTTCGGCGTGTTCACGCCCTTCGGCCTCGGCGTCGAGTGGGCCGACCCCGACGACTTCGCCGGGCGCCCGCTCGCCACCAACTCGCAGATCCAGGGGATCTACATGAGCCCCATGGTCACCTGGCGTCCCGCGCCGAGCTTCGCGGTGTCGGCGGGTGGCCACGCCGTGGTCACCCACCTCACGCTCGAGCGGATCGTGACCGGAGGCACCGACCTGTCGCAGAACCTCGCCGACTTCGAGTTGTCGGGCTGGAGCGGCGTGTCCTTCGGGCCGGCCTTCGCCGTGATGGTGCGTCCGAACGACAAGTTCAGCCTGGGCCTGAACTTCAAGGGTGGGGTGACGAACTCGTTCGACGACCAGGACGCCGACCTCGCGTTCCGGAGCGCCAGCCTCGGCTCGGATCGCGCCTTGAAGGTCTCGGGGGATCTCGACTACCCATCGATCCTCTCGGCCGGTTTCCGCTTCATGGCCACCGAGAAGCTCGCCCTGATGTTCGACTTCGTGTGGTTCGACTGGAGCGTGTTCGACGTGGTCGAGCTGAGCTTCGACGACCCGAGCTTCGACACCGTGCTCGAGGAGAACTACGACGACGGTGAGCAGTGGCGCTTCGGTGTCGAGTACATGTGGAGCGACGCCACGCGTCTGCTCGGCGGCTTCGTGTACGACCAGACGCCGCAGCCGGTCGAGAGCATCTCGGCGCTGTTGCCCGACGCCGATCGTCGCGACTACAGCCTGGGCATCAGTCACCGCGGTTGGGGCGGCGAATGGACGCTGGCCTACATGCTCGTCGACTTCCTCGAGCGCGACACGCTGATCAACGGGGTGGGACAGAACCCCGACGGCTTCGACGGAGCCTTCCGCTCGATCGCCCACATCCCGACCGTCGGCTTCAGCCGGAACTTCTAGGGGAGGACACGACCGTGCGTATTCGAATGGACCGCTTCGTCCCCGTCCTCGCCGTGGGCCTGCTGGCCCTGGCGGGTTGTGCTCCCGACGACCCCTCGGCGCCACCGCGCGTGGCGGGCCAGATCCCACCCGCGCGGGTCGCCGCGATCGGCAACAGCCTCACCGCGGGTTTCCTGAACGACGGGCTGATCGCGCCGGGTCAGCAGGCGAGCTACGCGAACCTCGTTGCCCGCCAGGTCACCGGACGCGACATGACCATGCCCCTGGTCGACTTCCCGGGGCTGGCCGGCTCGCCCGATCCGGAGACCGGTGCGCCCCGCGGAATGGCCTACGTGACCCCGCAGGGGCAGCTGGCCTACCGCGACCTGCCGGCGGGCAATCCCCTGGCGGTCGTCCAGGGTCTCCTGCTGGCGTCGGCACTGCCCGGTCCGTACGACAACATGGGGGTTCCGGGCGCTTTCACGTCGGACCTGGTGGAGGCCACGTCCTCGACGAACTCGGTCCGACCGGGCAACGTCTTCTACGACGTGATCCTGCGCAACGCGGCTCTGCCTCCGGGCGACACCACGCAGCTCGACCAGCTCGAGGCGCTGATCGAGAACGGTCTGCCGCAGACCGGCGTCCTGCTGTTCTGGATCGGCTCGAACGACGTGCTGATCGGGGGGCTGAGCGGTGATCCGGTGCTCGGGGAGAACATCACGCCGGTGAGCGCGTACGGCGGTCTGATCGACGCGATCTTCGGGCGGCTCGATGCCCTGGGTGTGCCGCAGACCGCGGTGCTCAACATCCCCGACATCACGGTGATTCCCTTCGTGACGTCGATCGCGGCGTCGTTGGCGCAGGAGTCGCTGTCGCCGGCCGCGCTGAACACCGACGAGGACGACGTGGTCTACGTGCTGCTGCCGGCCCAGACGTTGCTCTTCGAACCCGACGGTTCGATCGATCTCGACTACGTCGCCGGCGCGACGCCGACCCCGGAGTCGTTGCCGTCCAGCCTCACGTTGACCCAGGCCGAGGTCGCACTGCTGCAGGACACGGTCGCGGGCTTCAACGATCATCTCGCCGCAGCCGTCCAGGAGCCCGGTCGCGGGTGGGCCCTGGTCGACGTGAACACGCTGCTGTCGGACCTGTCGCCCGATCCCACGGCCCAGCCGCTGAACCGGGCGTTCCCGCTGGTGCCCGTTCCCGACGTGGGGATCGTGCAGAACACGAGTACCGTGTTCAGCCTCGACGGCGTGCACCCGGCGGAGAAGGGCCACGCGCGGGTCGCCAACGCCGTGATCGATGCGTTGAACGCCACCTACGGGACGCAGTATCCGCAGGTCGACGAGTCGGCCGTGGAGAACACGATCGGCTTCGAGGAGTTCGGCGGGGCGTCGAGGCGTGCGGTGTTGCCCGAGAGCCCGGCCGACGACGTGTTCCGGGCGATGGCCCGACGCGCGGCACCGGTCGGCTCGCCCTGACCGCGGAGCTCGACGACTGGATCCGAGCGAGGGGAGCTGACCGGCCGGTCAGCTCCCTTCCTCGTACATGGACTCGATGACGTCGGCGTAGCGTTCCGACACGACCTTGCGCTTCACCTTCATGCTCGGCGTCAGCTGGCCGTCGTCCTGCGTGAACTCGTGGTCGAGCAGGCGGAAGGTCTTGAGCTGTTCGAAGCTCGCCAGGCGCTGGTTCACCCTGTGCACGACGTCGGCGTAGATCCGCTGGACCTCGGCGTGGTTCACCAGGGCGCCGTGGTCGGACACGTCGAGGCCGAGGTCGGCAGCCGTCGCCTCGAGGGCCTCGAAGTTCGGAACCAGCAGCGCCACCAGGTAACGGCGACGATCGCCGATCACCACGGCCTCGGCCACGTGCTTGTCGAGCTTCAGCTCGTTCTCGATCGGCTGGGGCGCGACGTTCTTGCCGCCCGCGGTGACGATGATGTCCTTCTTGCGATCGGTGATGAACAGGAAGCCGTCGTCGTCGACGTGGCCGATGTCGCCGGTGTGCAGCCATCCGTCGACGATGGTCTCGGCCGTGGCCTCGTCGTGCTTCCAGTAGCCCTTCATCACGTAGGGGCTCCGGGTGAGGATCTCACCGTCGTCGGCGATCTTCACGTCGACGCCTGGCAGGGGCGGGCCCACGCTGCCCGGACGGAACTTCTCGAAGGTGTTCACCGAGATCACGGGTGAGGTCTCGGTGAGTCCGTAGCCCTCGAGGATCGGCAGACCGGCCGAGTAGAAGAACTCGGCGATCTCCTTGGCGAGCGGAGCTCCGCCCGACACGAAGAAGCGCAGTCGGCCGCCGGTACGTCCACGCAGCTTCTTGAACACCAGCGCGTCGCCGATGCGGCGCTGGAACTCGATCGGTGCGGGAACCGGACGTCCCTCGACGTGGGCATCGGTGTACTCGCTGCCGATGCGCCGCGCCCACTCGAAGATTCGACGCTTGAGCGCGCCTCCGGCGTTCGCGTTCTCGATGACCCGGGCGTAGATCTTCTCGTACAGCCGGGGCACCGAAACCATGAGCGTGGGCCGGACCTCACCCATGTCGGCGGCGACGGTCTCGATCGACTCGGCGTAGTTGATCGAAGCCCCGGCTCCGATCATCAGGTAGTGGCCGGCCATCCGCTCGAGGATGTGCGACAGCGGCAGGAACGACAGGCACACGTCGGCCGGCGTCACGTCGAGGACCTGCAGCGCCGCGTTCACGTTGCCCACGATGTTGCCGTGGGTGAGCATCACGCCCTTCGGCGGCCCCGTCGTCCCACTCGTGTAGATGATGGTGGCGACGTCGTCGGGTTCGACGGCGTCGGAGCGCGTGTCGATCTCCTCGCTCCGCGACTCGACGTTCCGACGGCCGAGGTCGCGCAGACGCTCGAGGGTGAGACCGTTGGCCCGGTCGGCCGGCTCGAAGGAGACGACGAGGCGGATCGAGGGGACCGAGCTCTCGATCCCGTCGAGCTTGGCGACCTGCTGCGCCGTCGAGCAGAACACGGCCACGGGCTCGCAGTCACCGAGGATGTACTCGATCTGCGGTGCGAGCAGGGTGGGATACACCGGAACCAGGATCGCGCCGATCCGCTGGGCCACGAGATCGGTCATCGCCCACTCCAGGCGGTTCTCGCTCAGCAGGGCGATGCGGTCTCCGGGCTCGACCCCGTGGACGAGCAGGGCAGCGGCGCACTCGCCGACGGCACGGTCGAAGTCCTCGGTGGACACGCTCACCCACCGGCCGTCCCGCTTGTACCGGAACATGTCCGACCGCGGCCGGTTCGACACGGCGTCCCGGTACAGCTGGGTCAAGGTGGTGAATTCCATGGGAAACTCCCTCGTGCGCAGCGTTGCTCGGAGCGTTGCTCGGACGGATCACAATCTTGTACTGTCCCCGCGATGTCACGGACTGTCAACCAACAGAGCAACGATGCCGGGGTCGCCCGGCCCGGCCCGCGGCGCGTGCGCGCCCTGGCCCGAGGGCTGGTCGAGTGGTACCGCGGCGTGGCGCGCGACCTGCCGTGGCGCCGGACCCGCGATCCCTACGCGATCTGGGTCAGCGAGGTCATGCTGCAGCAGACGCGCGTGGAGGTGGTCGCCGGCCGCTGGGCGGCGTTCCTGCAGCGTTTCCCCGACGTCCGCTCGCTGGCCGAGGCCGACCAGGCCGACGTCCTCGCGGCGTGGGCAGGCCTGGGCTACTACCGGCGCGCGCGGCAGCTGCACGCGGCCGCGCGGCGGATCCTCGAGATGCACGGCAGTGACCTGCCCGCCGACAGCGCGACCCTGCGATTGTTGCCGGGCTTCGGCGCCTACACGGCCGGAGCGGTGTCGAGCATCGCCTTCGGCGAGCGCGTCTGCGCCGTCGACGGCAACGTCGAGCGCGTCGTGTCGCGGCTGCTGGGCCTCGACCGCGACCCCAGGCGGGCTCCGGCGGCGGGCGTGATCCGTGAGCTCGCGACCTCCCTCGTCGCCGAGGAGGCTCCGGCCGACGTCAACCAGGGCCTGATGGAACTCGGAGCCACCGTGTGCACACCGCGGGCCCCGCAGTGCGAAGCGTGCCCCTGGTCGGGTGCGTGCCGGGCACGCGCGTCCGGGCGCCCCGAGGACTTCCCCCGGACCGCGCCGCGACGCCGGTCGGTCGAGGTCGCGAGCTACGCGGCCGTGGTCCGCTCGCCCGGTGGCTTCCTCTGGAGGCGGCGGCCCGAGGGCGAACCCAACGCCGGTTTGTGGGAACTTCCCACGACCCCGTGGCATCCCGGTCGGGCCGAGGCTGCGGCCGCCCGCGATGCGCTGGAGGATCTCGCGCGGAGCCTCGATCGTCACTGGCGGGTGGGAGACGCCCTGGCGCAGGCGAAGCACGGGATCACGCACCACCGGATCACGGTCGTGGCCCACGGCGTCGAGGACGAGAGCACCGCGCCACTCGACGACGATCGGCTCAGGATCGCACCACCCGAGGAGGCCGAGGCCTGGGGCCTGACCGCGGCCACCACCAAACTGCTCGGGCGACTGCCGACCCTGATCTGACCCCGGTTGCCGGTGTGGCGCCGGGGGCCTTTATTGGAATGGTTGCTCCGAACCTGCAACTGACTCCTGCACAAGGGATTGCCCGGATGAGTGAGGATCTCGCCGCAGCCGGCGCCACCGCCCAGACCTACGCCGACTACCGCCCGACCCACCCCGTGCGCTTCGTGACCGCGGCCAGTCTCTTCGACGGTCACGACGCGGCCATCAACATCTTCCGGCGGCTGCTGCAGCGCGGGGGTGCCGAGGTCGTCCACCTCGGTCACAATCGCAGCGCCGAGGAGGTCGTCGACGCGGCCCTGCAGGAGGACGCCCAGGGCATCGCGGTGAGCAGCTACCAGGGCGGCCACGTCGAGTACTTCCAGTACATGAAGGACCTGCTCGAGCAGAAGGGCGCCCCGCACGTCCGGCTGTTCGGCGGCGGGGGCGGGGTGATCGTTCCCGAGGAGATCCGCGAGCTCGAGGACTACGGCATCGAGAAGATCTACAGCCCCGACGACGGACGGCGCATGGGTCTCGAGGGGATCATCGGGCACATGATCTCGCGCAGCGACTTCGCTTCCCCGAAGCCGGAGGCGGTGGAGCCGGGCGACGTGGCGGGCCGCTGGATCGCGGTCGCGCGCACGATCACCCTGGCGGAGAAGACGGATGGACATCGATCCGAGTTCGGGGCGGCGCTCGAGCGCCTGCGCCGACTGCCCCGGTCCTCGACCCAGCCCGTCCTGGGCATCACCGGCACCGGCGGAGCGGGCAAGAGCTGCCTGACCGACGAGCTCGTCCGTCGGTTCCTGCGCGACTTCGAAGACAAGACGGTGGCCGTGCTGTCGGTCGATCCCTCCAAGCGCCGCACCGGCGGCGCCCTGCTGGGCGATCGCCTGCGCATGAACGCCGTCCACCACGAGCGCGCCTTCATGCGCAGCCTGGCCACGCGGGAACACCGCGGCGAGCTGAGCGCGGCGATCCAGGACGCGATCGAGGTGGCGAAGGCCGCCGGCTACGACCTGGTGATCGTGGAGACCAGCGGCATCGGCCAGAGCGACGCCGGTATCGTCGACGTGTGCGACGTCCCCATGTACGTGATGACCAGCGAGTTCGGAGCGGCCAGTCAGCTCGAGAAGATCGAGATGCTCGAGCTGGCCCAGCTCGTCGCCGTGAACAAGTTCGACCGCCGTGGTAGTGCCGACGCCTTCCGCGACGTCTGCAAGCAGTACAAGCGCGAGAACGACATCGACCCGATGACCGCGAACGAGGACCTGCCGATCTACGGCACCATGGCCTCGCGCTTCAACGACGAGGGCGTGAACGCGCTGTACGCCGCGATGATCGAGAAGATCGCCGCCGCGACCGGCGTCGACTGGAAGAGCACGCTCGAGGTCCCGCGTCTGCAGGTGACCGACGTCCGCGACCAGATCGTCCCGCCGCGCCGGACCGCCTACCTGGCCGAGATCGCCGAGTCGGTCCATCGTCGCAAGCAGAAGACCGACCGCCAGAGCGACGTCGCGCGTCGGGTGCAGCACCTGCGCGCCGCGCTCGACGAACTTCCCGCCGACGATCCGGCGCGCGACTCGCTGCAGCAGCGGCTCGAAGCCGTCGAGCAGGAACTCGACGACGACGTTCGCCGGCAGCTCGAGGACTGGCCCCGATTGCGCGAGCAGTACTCGGGCGACGAACTCGTGGTGAAGATCCGCGACAAGGAGATCCGCAACGATCTGTCGACCACGTCGCTCAGCGGTACGAAGGTCCCGCGCGTGGCCCTGCCGCGCACGGAGGACCACGGCGAGCTCGTGCGCTTCCTGCGCGAGGAGAACGTTCCCGGTCGTTGGCCCTTCACCGGCGGTGTCTTTCCCTTCAAGCGCACCACGGAGGACCCGAAGCGGCAGTTCGCCGGCGAGGGGCCGCCCGAGCGCACGAACCGCCGCTTCCACTACCTGTGTCTCGACGATCCGGCCAAGCGTCTGAGTACGGCCTTCGACTCGGTCACGCTCTACGGCGAGGACCCCGCCGAACGCCCCGACATCTACGGGAAGGTGGGCGAGAGCGGCGTGTCGATCTGCTCGGTGGACGACATGAAGAAGCTCTACAGCGGCTTCGATCTGAGCGATCCCATGACCAGCGTGTCGATGACCATCAACGGTCCGGCGCCGATCATCCTCGCCATGTACATGAACACCGCCATCGACCAGGCCTGCGAGCGCTGGTTGATCGAGAACGGGAAGCTCGACGAGGCGATGGCGAAGCGCGACGCGCTGTACACCGACCAGGGTCTCGAGCCGCCGCGCTACCACGGCGAGCTGCCGAAGGGCAACGACGGAGTGGGGCTCGGTTTGCTCGGGATCAGTGGTCGGGACGTCGTCCCACCCGGAGTGTACGAAGAACTCAAGGCACGGACACTGAGC
>CAZQHE010000004.1:0-17743 GCA_964593155.1 uncultured bacterium | reverse complement strand
CACTGAGCACGGTGCGCGGGACCGTCCAGGCCGACATCCTCAAGGAGGATCAGGCCCAGAACACCTGCATCTTCTCGGTGGACTTCGCCCTGAAGATGATGGGCGACATCCAGCAGTACTTCGTCGACCACCGCGTGCGCAACTACTACAGCGTGTCGATCAGCGGCTACCACATCGCCGAGGCGGGAGCGAATCCCATCAGCCAGCTGGCCTTCACGCTCTCGAACGGCTTCACGCTGGTCGAGTACTATCTCAGCCGCGGCATGCACATCGACGAGGTCGCGCCCAACCTGAGCTTCTTCTTCAGCAACGGGCTCGACCCGGAGTACACGGTGATCGGTCGCGTGGCGCGGCGGATCTGGGCGACGGCCATCCGCGAGATGTACGGGGGCAACGAGCGCAGCCAGAAGCTCAAGTACCACGTCCAGACCAGCGGCCGGTCACTGCACGCCCGTGAGATCGCCTTCAACGACATCCGTACCACGTTGCAGGCCCTGCTGGCCATGCAGGACAACTGCAA
The DNA here is from genome assembly GCA_964593155.1 of uncultured bacterium. Lineage (GTDB taxonomy): Bacteria > Krumholzibacteriota > Krumholzibacteriia > JAJRXK01 > JAJRXK01 > JAJRXK01. The sequence goes on along the minus strand of CAZQHE010000004.1, from coordinate 17,223 downwards.
CAGCCTGCACACCAACGCCTACGACGAGGCCATCACCACGCCCACCGAGGAGAGCGTGCGGCGGGCCATGGCGATCCAGCTGATCATCGCCCGCGAGTTCGGGTGGGCGAAGAACGAGAACCCGCTGCAGGGCAGCTACTTCGTCGAGCAACTGACGGACATGGTCGAGGAGGCCGTGATCGGCGAGTTCGAACGTATCAGCGAACGCGGCGGCGTGCTCGGAGCCATGGAGACCCAGTACCAGCGCGGCCGGATCCAGGAGGAGAGCCTGCTCTACGAGACGCGCAAGCACACCGGCGAACTGCCCATCGTCGGGGTGAACACCTTCCTCGATCCGAACCGCCAGGACAACGCGCTGGAGACGGGAGACCTGGTGCGGTCGAGCGCCGAGGAGAAGCACCGCCAGATCGCGGCGGCCCAGTCCTTCCAGCGGGCCCGGCGGAAGGACGGCGCCGAGGCCCTCGCGCGGCTGCAGACGGTCGCCACCAACAGCGGAAACCTCTTCGAGGAGTTGATGGAGACGGTGAAGGTGGCTACGCTCGGTCAGATCACCCACGCTCTGTATCGCGTGGGCGGAGAGTACCGGCGCATGATGTAGCCGTGGAGGTCCGGACAGTTGAAGATCGCCTTCATCGGGACACACGGGGTGGGCAAGACCACCCTGTGCTTCGATCTCGCGGCGAGGATGAAACGGCTGGACCTGTCGGTGGACATCGTCAAGGAAGTCGCGCGTCACTGCCCGCTACCGATCAATCGCGAGACCACGCTCGACGCCCAGCGGTGGATCCTGCACCACCAGATCGGCGAGGAAATCGGCGCTTGCGCCCGCTTCGACGCCGTGATCTGCGATCGCAGCGTGCTGGACAACTACGCCTATCTCGTGCACCGCATGGGTCACCGCGAGGAACTCGAGCCCCTGGTGCAGGACTGGGCGCGCAGCTACGATGCCCTGTTCAAGGTGCCGGTGGTGCAGGCTCCACGCTTCGACGGAACCCGGGACGTCTCGGCCGAGTTCCAGCGGGAGATCGACGAGGTGATCGAGCACCTGCTGGTGCGATTCGGGGTGCGGTGCCACCGCCTCGATCCTTCCCACCGCGCCAGCTGGCCCGAAACGGTGCTGCGCACGGTGGGGTTGCCCGAGTCGCCCAACCAGTTCGACCTCTTCGACGAGGGTGGATGATCCACTGCTGCCAAGGCCGGGCGGATCGGTTACCCTGGCCGGAAGGGGTCGATTCCGCTCGGGAACGCGGAGTCGCCGAGTACGGAGAGCACCGTGAGAGCAGCCGGACGGACCGACATCGGACGACATCGCGCGTCGAACGAGGACAGCATCCTGCTGATTCCGGATCGCGGTCTCTTCGCCGTGGCCGACGGCATGGGCGGACACCGCGGAGGTCGCGTCGCCAGCCACATGGTCACCGCCGAGCTCGGCGAGATCGCGCGCGCCGCGGAGTCCCCGCTCGACGGCCCAGCACTCGAGACTGCCCTCGAACGGATCAACCGGCACGTCTTCGAACGCGGCGAGGCCGACGCCGATCTCCAACGCATGGGTTCGACCTGCGTCGTCGTGTCGGTGGACGGCCAGTACGCCCACGTCGCCCACATCGGCGACAGCCGGTGTTACCTGGTGCGGGAGAACCGAGTGCAACAGGTCACGAGTGACCACCGGGCGATCCAGGCCATGATCGACCAGGGGACCCTGACCGAATCGGAATCACGCGTGCACCCCATGCGCAACGTGCTCACCCGGAGCGTGGGGGTGGAGCCGGACGTCGAGGTCTCCCGGAGCGGACTCGAACTGCGCGCCGGCGACCGGTTGGTCCTGTGCAGCGACGGCTTGACCGACATGCTCACCGAGACCGAGATCGCGGCCGAGGTCTCCACGGGGAGCGATCTCGAGCAGTTGGTCGAGTCCCTGGTGGCTCAGGCGAACCAGGCCGGCGGGTCCGACAACATCTCCGTCGTGGTGGTCGAGATCGACCACGGCGGGAGCGAGAGGTGAGATCCATGAGGTCGACGATCCTGACCTTCGTGCTGCTCCTGTGGGCCGTCGTGCCCGCCACGGCGCAGGACCGCAGCGACGAAGAGGACCCGCCACGGGCCTTCCAGGGCCTGGACACCTCGGAGTTCCCGGAGTATCCGGACGCGCCCCCGGGTGCTCCCGACGCGCGCCTGCGCATCGTGTTCGACCTGGTCTCGCGCGGCCAGGAGATCGCGGCGGAGCCGAATCAGCCCTTCGACGTGTACCTGATCGCCCACGACGTGCAGGTCGCCCTGCGCGGGTGGGAGGCCCGGGTGCAGATCGACGAACGGTTGACCGTGGTGGAGTCGCAGATCCTGGCCGACGTGAACGTCGGCCAGTGGCCCGAGGTCTACGCTGCGGTGAAGCCGGAGGACTGCCAGAGCGGAGAGACCATCGTCCTCGCCCAGATGAAGATGATGCTGACCGAACCGGCCACCGACGTCGTCCTGGGTCTGGCCCCGACGAGTCGGCCGAGTGCACCGACGGTCGAGACCGATCTCGAGCCACCGACACCGGTCTACCTGGTCTGCCGTCCGGGCAAGGACGTCCGCCCCTTCGACTACTGCGAGACCTGCGCGGTGGTGAACCCGCGCGAGGTCGAGCCCGAGCGGGACGAGGACTCCCGGCCCGATGCCGAGAGTCTCTTCGATCCCGTGTCGGGTCGCCACCGCTGATGCGGGCCCTCGGCGTGGGCGGCCGATCTCAGTCGAGGTGGGCCCGGTCGCTGTCGCCCATCTCCACGTTCCCGTCCGGGAAGTAGTCCCGCCACCGGTGTTCGACGGTCGAGGCCGTGTGCTCGTCGCAGAACAGCTCGTCGGGAAAGCCCGGCTTGAGCCGGGCGTCGATCAGCACCGGGGGCTCGAAGGACGGGTGCAGCCTCCGCAACTGCACGTCCGATCCGTGCACGTCGGCCGCGGGCTCGAAGCGGGTGAAGGTCACCCACAGGAAGTTGAAGTCGCTGCGCGCGGCCTGCGCGGCGTCGTCGGCCAGCACGATCATCGGCCAGTCGGCGAAGGCGGGTTCGCGCACCAGGCGCGGGCCGGCCTCGGGGTCGTCGGCCGCGCTCGGGCCCTCGATCACCAGACAGCCGCCGCAGTAGACCTCGACGCGACGGACGCCGGCCGGCAGCTCGCCGTGGAACTCGCGCGGGAGTTCGCGGATCGGATCGCCCACACCCAGCAGCACGCCCTTGCTGCCCTCGTTCACCTGGGGGCCGTTGTAGTCGAGCGTGTCCATGGACAGATTGCCGAAGACGTACAGGTCGGTGCGCAGGTCGCAGCGGGCCAGGACGTGCTCGAGCGTGCCCCGGAAGTCCCTGAGGTCGCGCTCGCGGTCGAGCACCAGCAGGAACTTGGTCAGCGACAGCTGACCCTCGCCGAGGATGCGGAAGGCCGCGCTCATGGCCTCGCGTTTGTAGCGCTGCTTGACGACTGCGGCCGACAGCGAGTGGTAGCCGGTCTCGCCGTAGCTCCACAGGTCCACGACGTTGGGCATGACCAGGGGGAACACCGGCGACAGCAGCTCCTGCAGGAAGTCGCCGATGAAGAAGTCCTCCTGCCGCGGCTTGCCGACCACGGTGGCGGGCAGGATCGCGTCGCGTCGGCGCACGATCGAACGCACCTTCATCACCGGATAGTCGTGGCGCAACGAGTAGTAGCCGTAGTGGTCGCCGAAGGGTCCCTCGGGCCGGCGGACACCCGGCAGCGCCTCGCCCACGATCACGTACTCGCAGCCGGCGACCAGCGGCAGGGGCCCGTACGGATTGTCGGCCATGGCCAGGCGTCGGCCGGCCAGCAGCGACGCCAGCAGGAGTTCGGGAACGTTCTCCGGCAGGGGGGCGATGGCCGACAGGATCAGCGCCGGCGGTCCGCCCAGGAACACGTTCACCGGCAGGGCCTCGCCGCGTGTCTCGGCCACCTGGTGGTGGAAGCCGCCTCCCTTTCCGATCTGCCAGTGCAGCCCGAAGTGCTCGTCGTCGTAGCGCTGCATGCGGTACATGCCGAGGTTCGGCGCGCCCGCGTCGTCGGGGTGTTCGGTGTAGACCAGCGGCAGCGTGACGAAGGGCCCGCCGTCCTTCTCCCACGTGGTCAGCAGCGGCATGCGCGAGGCCTTCGGCGGCGTCTCGCGGACGTCGAGGACCGGTGCGTTGCGCTGCTTGCCGAGCCCGATCCGCAGCAGGGGCAGCGCCAGGTCGCGCTGGCTCCAGATCCGGCCCGGTGTGGGCGGCATCAACACCTGCGGCAGGGCCGCGATGCGCTCGACCAGCTCCTTCGGACGGCGCCCGAAGGCCATCTCCACCCGTTCGGCCGTGCCGAAGAGGTTGGTCACGGTCGAGCGGTCGTGGCCCGTGAGGTTGCGGAAGAGCAGCGCCGGGCCGCCCGCCGCGATCACGCGGCGGTGGATCTCCGGCGCCTCGAGGTGCGGATCGACCGGGGCGTCGATCTCGACGAGATCGCCTCGATCGCGCAGGTGCGACAGGAAGGTGCGGAGGTCGGGAAACAGGGATTCCACGCGTGCCTCGGGGTCGAGAGGGTCGGAAGCGGAAGCTAGCCGACCGGATCGCCCCGGGCAAGCGGATCGGTCCCGCCCCGGCCTGCAGGGGGCTTGGCGAGGCGCGCCGCGACGGTGTACGTTCGAAGGAGACGGATCGGTTCGCGCCCCCTGCTGCGACGACGAGGAGCGACGTGGTCGACATCATCCGGTGTGAGCGCTGCGGCAAGGTGATCCCGGCCCTCGAGACGGGGTGCCCGTTCTGCGAGGAGCCCGACCGCGGGCTCGGCGAGCCGCACTACCTGCCTCTGGCCATCCGCCTGCTCCTCGGTCTGTTCGCCGTGAACGTCACGGTGACCATGGTGCTCGCCGTGGCCACCCTGATGAACACCTTCGGCGGCTCGTTGCGCGACTCCCTGCTCACCCTGCTGGCCACCGTTCGCTTCCTCACCGCCGCCGGCAGTCTGCTCGCGTTGATCCTGCGCGAGCCCTGGGGTCGCTACGTGCCCCTGCTCTTCGTCGGCTTCGAGGCCCTCACCGGTCTCGCCCTCACCCTGGGCTGGCTGCCCGACGCCCGGTGGGCCGGCGGCATGCTCGCGCCGCTGTGGAACGTGTTGTTCCTGTTCCTGTTCCTGCGTGACGACGTGAAGGTGCGCTTCGATCCCGGCATCCTCGACCGGCGGGCAGTGGGCGACTTGATCTCGCAGGTCGGTCGTCCCGAGCCGAAGCGTCGGCGCGGGTTCGGACGACGGGACTGAGCGCGGTGGACACACTCCTCCTGACGGGCGCCCGGCTGTTCGACCCGGGCGGTGACCTCCGAGGAGACTCGGTCGTGGTGCGCGAAGGCCGGATCGCGGCAGTGGGGGCTCGCGGTGACCTGGAAGTCGGTGATGCGGTCGAGACGATCGATCTCGGCGGAGCCCTCCTGCTCGCCGGGATGACCGACACCCACACGCACTTCTTCGAGTGGGCCCGTCGCCGGGCCGGGGTCGACCTCTCCGGGGCCGGTTCGTTCGACGAACTGCTCGGTACGCTGCGCGCGGCCGCCGGGAGCGCTCCCGACGATCCCGAGTGGATCGGCGGTGGTGGCTGGGACCCGCACTTCCTCGGGGCGAGGGAACGCTTCACGCGGCAGACCCTCGACGAGGTCTTCGGGGAGCGACCGGTGTTCTTCGAGGCCCGCGACTACCACACCCTGTGGTGCAACACCGAGGCCCTGCGGCGCGCGGGTGTGTTGGACGGATCGGCCGAGGCGCCGCCCGGCGGCTGGATCGGACGCGATGCCGACGGCAGCCCGAACGGCCTGCTGCACGAAACCGCGTGGGAGCTGGTGCGCGACGCGCGGCCGCCGGTGAGCGACGCGGTGGCCGACCGCTGGCTGGACACCGCGCGCGACGCCCTGCACCGCCTCGGACTGACGGGCGTGCACTGCATGGAGCCGATGGACGTGCTCGCCCACTACCGACGGCGGGCCGAGGCCGGCCGCGCGGGCCTGCGCGTCTGCTTCCACACGCCCCTCGACGACCTCGACGCCCGCCTCGAACGCGGAGAACCATCGTACGCGAGCACCGATCCCTGGGTCCGCCTCGGCGGGGTGAAGATCTTCATGGATGGCTCCATGGGCTCGCGGACGGCGGCGATGTACGCCGACTACCCCGACGGCCAGCCGGGTTCCCTGTTGATGGATCCGGAGGAACTCCTCGCGGTGCTCGACCGGGCGGCGTCGTCGTCGATCGCCGGGACCGTGCACGCCATCGGTGACCGGACCGTCGACGTGGTCGTGGACGCGATCGAGACCCTGCGTGCCCGGCACGGCCGGGGGCTGCGCCATCGCATCGAGCACGCGCAGTGCGTTCCGGCGGCGACCGTGCCGCGCCTGGTCCGGCACGACATCCTGTGCGCGATGCAACCGGTCCACCTCGAGGACGATCTGCCGTTGCTCGAGCGCGAGTGGGGTGGGGCCGCGGCCCGCGCCTACCCGCTGCGCGAGATGTGGGACGCGGGCGTGCACGTCTGTCTGGGCAGCGACATGCCCGTGGCGACCCCCGACCCGTGGCGCGGTCTGCGTCTCACCGTCGACCGCCGGGGTCGCGACGGCCGTCGCTTCCACCCCGAGCAGGCGCTGACGGTGCAGGAATCGCTCGCCGGCTACACCTCGGTCGCGGCCCCCGCCGGCGGGTGGGAGACCGAACTCGGACGCATCGCGGTGGGCATGCGGGCCGACCTCACGGCGGTCGACGACGTCCGTGACGAACACGTCGACGCGTGGAGCGCCGATGGGGTGCGACTGACGATGGTCGACGGCTGCGTCGTCCACGACGCGCTCTGAGCGGTCGGGGCGACGGCGGAGCGCACCTTCGCCCTTGATATTTCAACGTCAAGGTTGGATTTTCATGGCGTGCCCGGTTCCGTCCGGACCACGTCGAACGTCCACCGAGGAGCGAGCCACCGTGATCTCCCAGACCGCCGAGTACGCTCTGCGCGCCGTCGTGTGTCTCGCCCGTTCCCCGCGCGAGCGACGCTGGACCGTGCACGACATCCACGACATGACGGGAGTCCCCGAGGGTTATCTCTCGAAGGTGATGCAACACCTCGGCCGCGCGGGAATCGTGAAGTCGCAGCGGGGACGGGCCGGTGGTTTCCACCTGGCGCGGCCGATCGAGGACCTGAGCGTGCTCGAGGTGATCAACGCCGTCGATCCACTCCAGCGGATCCGTCACTGCCCGCTGGGACTGCCGGAGCACGAGCACGAGCTGTGTGCGCTGCACCGTCGCGTCGATCGGGAGATGGAGCGCATGGAGAGGGCCTTCGGCGAGACGACCTTCGCCGAGCTGCTCAGCGAGCCCGGCCCGCACTGGCCCCTGGGCATGGAGAGTGGGGACTAGCGGAAGCCGACCTCGAACGAGGCGTACCACAGCGTGCCGTCGTACAGCGGGACCAGCGCGTTGATCCCCCGCGTCGTGAACTCCGGGTAGGTGATCTGGTCGCCGAGCAGGTTCTCGCCGGACACGTTCAGGTGGTAGGTGTCGGGTCGTCCTCCACTCAGTCGCCCCAGGTCGAGACGCAGCCGCGCCGAGAGCAGGTGGAAGTCGTCGGGCCGCGGGTTCGGAGCGGGCACGGTCGCCTCGGTGTGGTCGCCGACCTGGCCGGGGTCGAGGAAGGAGTTGTTCCACACCCCGAGCGAGTGTCCCGAGCGGCGGTAGACGAAGCCGGCCTTCAGCATGGTCCGCGGGTGCAGGGCGACGTTCTCACGGCCGCGGTCGTCCTCGTCGCGACCGAGCGAAGCGTTGCCCTGGAGCATCAGCCCGTGCCCGAGCTTCATCCGTGCCTCGAACTCCAGGCCCACGAACTCGTGCTCGCCGCCGTTGACGTTCTGGACGAACGACCCACTCGCGTCCTCGAACCAGCGCCGGACCACGATGTCACTCATCGTGCTGTGGTAGCCGGTGACCGCGGCCGTGAAGCGCTCGCCGCGGTAGGCGACCTGCGCTTCGTAGGTGTCGATCAGTTCGGGTCGGAGATCGGGACTTCCCCGGAACACCGGATGGTCGAAGGCCTTCTCCAGGCGTGAGCCACTGCGGAAGGCCTGGCTGTACAAGAGCTTCAGCGTGAGGCGGTCGTGGGGGTGGGCGATCACGGCGGCGCGGGGCGACACCCGCCCGTCGATCCCCTCGACGCGGTTGTACTGCGCACCGGCCGCCAGCTTGAGGCGCTCGTGGGCCCAGTGGTCGATCTGGGCGTACAGGCTGCCGGCGATCTCGTCGCCGTCGAGCAGGAAGTCGCTGTAGTGATCGCTGTACTGCAAGGTGCCGCCTACCAGCAGGCGCGTGGCGGGATCCATCGTGTAGTCGAGGGTGGCCTCCCCCAGGAGGTCCTCGACGTCGACCACGTTGCTCCGGTCCGGTTCCCAGCTGTACCAATGATGATCGTTGAAGGTCAGGTTCAGGTCCGCGTGCAGGTCCTCGGTCAGGGCGTGTTCGTAGCCGACGTCGCCGAACACCGCAGTCGAGCGGCCGTTGTCCCACGCACGTTCGGGCATCCAGGCGTTCTCCGACATCCACAGCGACTCGGGCCGGAAGTCCGCGTAGTAGAACTGGGCGCGCAGCCCGCGGTGCTGCAGATCGACGAACAGGCCGGTGGTCTCGCGGAACCAGTTGGTGGTGGCCATCGAGTCGCGGTAGCCGGTGAAGGTGTAGTCGGGTCCGTTGTCGGTCCAGCGCGACAGGGCGAGGGTCAGGGCCAGGTCGTCGTCGCGCACGTGGACGTTGCCGCTCTGCGCCGCGGCGCCGCGGTTGCCGGCGGTCACGGACACCCGTCCCGTGAGTGGTTCCCCGTCGGCACCGATCGTGACCAGGTTGATCACGCCGGAGTATGCGTTCGAACCGTGGAGCACAGAACCCGGTCCGCGGATGACCTCGACGTGGTCGAGCACCTCGACCGGGAACACGGCGTAGATGGTGTGGTTGAGGCCGCCGGCGATGGGATCGCGCAGCGGTCGTCCGTTGAGCAGGACCAGGACGTGGGTGTTGTACGGCGTCAGCGACTGGCGGCGGACGCTCAGCAGGTTGTCGGTGAGTACGTTCGCGCTCAGGAACAGTGTGCTGGTCACCCGGTTGAGCACCTCGCCCAGGTTGCGCGCGCCGTGGGCGAGGATCTCGTCGCGGCCGATCACCGTGACGATCGCCGGAGCGTCCTCTGCGCGCTCGGCGGCCTTCGAGGCCGAGGTGATCGGGACGTCCATGAGTTCCTCGATCGAGAGATCGAGCACGGAGTCACGTGCGTCGGCGGCACGAAGGATCCCGCCACCGGGACAGATCTGCAGGGCGAGCAGCAGGCACACCGCGGCGAGCGCGGGTGGAGGCGCGTGGCGGCGATTCTTCCTGCGCTGGGTGTTCACCCGGAAGACCTCGTTCGGTGGCACACCCCCGCATCGATTCCGGGGCGTGACGGGATCCGACCCGGGCATCAAGAGCAAGCCCCGGACCGACCGGTCCGGGGCTGCCGAGAGCGAGCTGCAGATCCGGGTCAGGCGCCCGAGCCCCAGCGCCGGGTCACGTACTCCTCGACCATGCGCGTGAAGTCCTCGGCGATGGTCGGGCCCTGCAGCGTGCCGTGGAGCTCGCCGTCGACGAACACCGGAGCCTTGGGATCCTCGCCGGTACCGGGCAGGGAGATCCCGATGTCGGCGTGCCGGCTCTCGCCGGGGCCGTTCACCACGCAGCCCATGACGGCCACCGCCAGTTCCTCGGCTCCCGGGTAGTCCTGCCGCCACCGGGGCATGCGCTCCAGTAGATAGCCCTGGATGTCGTCGGCGAGTTCCTGGAAGAAGGTGCTCGTGGTGCGCCCGCAGCCCGGACACGCGGTGACCTGCGGGAAGAAGCTGCGAAGCTCCATGGACTGCAGGATCTGCTGGGCGATGCGCACCTCCTCGGTGCGGTCGCCGCCGGGGGCCGGGGTGAGACTCACACGGATGGTGTCGCCGATCCCCTCGGCCAGGAGCACGGCGATCCCGGCCGTGCTCGAAACCGTTCCCTTGGTGCCCATGCCGGCTTCGGTCAGACCGAGATGCAGCGGGAGGTCGGTCCGCCGGCCCAGACGCCGGTAGACCTCGATCAGTTCGGGAACGGCACTCACCTTCGTGCTCAGGACGATCCTGTCGTGGCCCAGTCCGATCTCCTCGGCCGCCTCGGCGCTGCGCACCGCGCTCTCGACGATCGCGTCGAGCATGACGTCGCGGGCATCGCGCGGATGTTCACTCTTCGCGTTCTCGTCCATGAGCCGAGTGAGCAGGTTCTGGTCGAGCGATCCCCAGTTCACGCCGATCCGCACCGGACGGTCGTGGTCGATCGCCACCTGCACCATGGTGCGGAAGTTCTCGTCGTGCGAGCGGCTGGTGCCGACGTTGCCGGGGTTGATGCGGTACTTGGCCAGGGCCTCCGCGCAGCTCGGCACCTCGCGCAGGAGCTTGTGTCCGTTGTAGTGGAAGTCTCCGACGAGCGGTACGTCGACGCCGGCGTCCTCGCAGCGCTGTCGGATCTCCGCGACGCGTTCGGCGGCGCGTTTCGTGTTGACCGTGATGCGGACGACCTCGCTGCCGGCCCGGGCGAGGTCGATCACCTGGGTCGCGGTCGCCGCGGCGTCCTCGGTGTCGGTGTTGGTCATCGACTGCACCATGATCGGGTGCTCGCTGCCGACGGGGATCTTTCCGATCCAGCAGGTCGGCGTGCGTCGTCGCTGTGGCTTCACGGTCGGATCATTCCCCCTGCTCGACGGCTTCCTCGGCCAGGATCCGGTCGATGGTGTCGTAGGTCACGCTGTGGTAGCCGGGCCGCGCGCGCTCGTAGATCGCGCGGGCCCGGTCGAGACCGTTGTCGGCCTCGAGCAATGCCTCGAAGAGCGGCTGGACGAACTTGCGGCGGCCGACCTCGAGCAGGAATTCCTCGACCCGCGGTTCCGCGGTGCGATAGCCGGTCTCGAGCGAGAGGATCAGCCACTCGCACAGGATCTCGTAGTTCCGGCTGTGCGTCAGGTCGTGGGCCTCGTCGAGGGCCGCCATGCGGGCGGGGGCGAGGTCGTCGGGCAGGACGTCGAGGAAGTGGATCCACTCGAAGGCCGTCCACGCGTCGGTGTCCGGGAGCGTGCCGGTGTCGGCGAAGCGCACCGCGGCGGCCTCCACGCGGTCGAAGGCATCGCTGCGGGCGTCCGGCGCGGCGTCGGGCACGCCCGGCTCGTGGAGCCACGCGTCGAGATCGATCGTCGCGGCGGCCTCGGGGGCCGGCGCGAAGAGCTCGTCGCGGAGGATCCGGACGAAGCGATCGGTCGTCATGGTCTCGAAGGCGTGTGCGTCGAAGTACTCACGCAGGAAGCGGTCGAAGGTCGCCCGCCCGAAGGTCTCCTCGAACCGGCGCAGCAGGAGGTAGCCCTTCTCGTAGGGGACGTTCGAGAAGGCGTCGTCGGGATGCCGGTCCTCGAGGTCGACCACGAGTCGGGTGTCGGGGTGGTCGTGCCCCATGTCGTCGAGGTCCTCGGCCAGGTCGTCGCGGCCGATCATGGCTTCCATCTCGCTGCGCTCGCGGCCGAAGAGCTCCTCGATGATCCGGCGTTCGAGGTACACGGTGAAGCCCTCGTTGAGCCAGAAGTCGTCCCAGGTGGCGTTGGTGACCAGGTTGCCGCTCCAACTGTGGGCGAGTTCGTGGGCGATCAGCGCCACGAGCGAGCGGTCGCCGGCGATGATCGTGGGCGTGGCGAAGGTCAGCCGCGGGTTCTCCATGCCGCCGTAGGGGAAGGCCGGTGGCAGCACCAGCACGTCGAAGCGGCCCCACCGGTAGGGGCCGTAGAGCTCCTCGACCGCCACGATCATGTCCTCGGTGTCGACGAACTCGGCGTGGGCGGCGTCGACGACCTCGGGCTCGGCCCACACGCCCGAACGCGGCCCGATCTCGCGGAAGGCCAGATCGCCCACGGCCATGGCGATCAGGTAGCTGGGGATCGGCTGGGGCATGTGGAAGCGGAACACGCCTTCTTCGGACGGATCGCTGCGGTCCTCGGCCGCCATCAGCGCGCGCAGTCCGTTGTCGACGCGCAGCACGGCATCGTAGGTGATCCGCACCGACGGGTCGTCGAAGAGGGGGATCCAACTGCGGTTGTAGATCGACTGCCCCTGCGAGTACACGAAGGGCCGGTCGCCACCGGTGGTCTGCTCGGGCTCGAGCCACTGCAGACCGGCCGCGTCGGGACGGCTGGCGTACTCCACCTTGATGCGGTCGGCGCCCTCGGGAAGCGTCACCAGCAGGTCGCGCCCGCGGCGAGGGACGGGGTCGCGCAGCACCCACTCGGCCTCGACCCACGCGTCGCCGGGATCCACCCACACGCCGTGTAGGTCCAGGCCGTCGGTGTGCAGGAGCACGGGGGCGTCGATCTGTTCGGCCTCGCGCACGTGGTGGACGGCGTGGCCGTGCACGATGCGCTGCTGGAAGTCGACGGTCAGATCGAGTTCGACGTGATCGATCACGCGGGCCTCCGGTCGTCGTGGTGCGGGGGGGTCGGCGGGAGGATCACTCCGCGGTTGCTCTTGCCCTCGATCCTCACCTGCAGGGGGTGCTCGAAGCGCAGGTGACGGACGTGGTCGGTCTCCCGGACGCGGGCGTGGCCCTCGAGCCAGGACCAGTCGATCCGGTCGTCGCCGGCGTTCGCGTTCACCGTGAAGTAGGCGATCCGCAGCGACGTCATGTTCTGGAAGAAGTGCGTGCCCTGACTCGGCGTGACCCGGAAGTTCTCGAGCGACGTCTCCACGATCACACGGGCCGCGGAGATCTGGTCCCACGTGACGGGAATCCCCAGCCACGGGTCGGAACTGCCCCAACGGCCGGGCCCGATCAAGATACAGCGTCGGCCCTCGGCAGCCAGGACCCCGTTGAGCTCGCCGACCTCCTCGGCGATCAGCCGCGTACGCGCCGCGTCGAAGGTCGCCGGACGGACGTAGATCAGGTCGTAAAGGTCGTCCATGCGACCGTTGCCCAGGGCCGCGGTGCTGAAGCAGAGGGCCCGCTCGACCTGTTCCTCGCGCAGGGCCACGTCCTGGGGCTCGCCGCCGGCGGCGAGGCGCCGCAACTGCAGGAAGCCGAAGGTGGCCTCGTCGCTGCGCAGGTCCACGGCGAACTCCAGCTCGACCTCGCTGCCCATGCCCGCCACGCCGGTGTCGAGCACCTCGCGCAGCAGGGCGGCCAGGGGGAAGGCGTCGCTGTTGAGGATCGGCGCGAAGGTCAGCACCGGGTGGCCGTCCTTGCGCAGGCCCTCCACCAGACGGTCGTTCTGGGGCTGGAAGGTGGAGGTCAGCAGGGGGAGCACCCCATCCTGCCGGGCGTCGTCGACGTCGAGGCGCAGGAGGTTGGTGTCCTCCTCGATGCCCGGCAGCCGGTGGGGGTGCTGCAGGTCGAGGGCGTAGAACTGCCGCTGGGCGTTGTCGAGCGTCGACTGCACCGAGCTGAAGGCCGGCACGCTGCGAGGGTGCCGTGGTGAGAAGCGCAGTGCCTGCAGACCGCCCGCGACCTGACGGCCCAGTCCGAGCGCCACGAGCGCGATGCCGTCCTCGCCGCGCATCGGCGCGATGGGGTAGTAGTTGAAGGATCGGGCCACGCCGGAGATGTGCGGGTAGAAGCGGTCGCCGTGCCGTGATCCCACGACCTGCTGCAGGACCACGGCCATCTTCTCGTCCTCGATCCGCGAGCCGGTCGACTCGGCGTAGGCCTTGGCCGCGCGGCTGAAGGTCGACGCGTACACCAGCTTGATGGCCCGGGAGAGCTGCGCCAGGCGGACGTGCGGGTCGGGGTGGCTGTTGGGCACCATGTAGGTGCGGTAGATCCCGGCGAAGGGCTGCGAGCTGCTGTCCTCGAGCAGGCTCGAACTCCGCACGGCGAGGGGGTAGTCGATACGCCCGAGGAAGTTCTCCAGGTCACTGCTCACGTGCGCGGGCAGCTTGGCGGTGGAGAATCGATGGGCGATCTCTTCGTCGGTGTTGTTGCCGTAGGCCAGGTCGAGCAATTCGTTGTCGGTGAGGAACTGGTCGAAGACGTCGGTCGCGATCACCGCCGTGCGCGGCACGGCCACGTGGATGTCGGGGAAACGGTCGTGCAGGGCCGGATGGTGCTGCAGCATGGCGTTCGCGAAGGCCAGGCCGCGACCCTTGCCGCCCAGGCTGCCGTGGCCGATCCGCACGAAGGGGCTGCGTTCGTCGAAGCGCGTCGGCGCGAAGTCGGTGACGATGCCGCGCTGGGTCTCGATCCGATGGGCGCGCATGGTGTCGACGAGGTAACGGCGCAACTGGTCGATACTGTCGAAGTCCTCGATCCGGAAGGGACGGATACGCGAGGCCAGGCCGAATTCGGTGCGCGCGCGCAGCCAGTTGCTGAAGTCGTTGCGCAGTGCGTGGTGGCGCAGCGATTCGTCGGGAATGCGTTGCAGCTGTTCCTCGAGTTCGCGCAGGTTGCGCGCCCGACCCCACTCGGAACCGTCGGGCACGATGAACACGAAGTCGCCGAAGCCGAAGTGCCGCTCGACGAAGACCTTCAGTTCCTTCAGCAGACGGTGCGAGCGCTTGTGGATGAAGTGCACGCCGATCTCGCGCGCGAGCTTGCGGGCCTCGGCGTCGCTCGACTGCAGGAGCATGGGCATGGTGGGGTCGTCGCCCTTGATCCTCTTGAGCAGCTCGAGCCCGGCCATGGGATCGTTCGCGTCGTTGCCGTAGGCGTCGGGGGGGAAGCTCTTGTCGCTGATCACCCCGAGCATGAACGGACGGTACTTCTCGTAGACGTGCATCGCGTCCTCGCGATTCTGCGCGAGCAGCACCTTGGGCCGGGCGCGCAGGCGCAGCAGCCGGTTCGCGAGGTTCACGCCGTCGTCCATCAGCAGGTGGGTCTGCTTGACCAGCACCGTGTACAGCAACGGCAGGTAGAGCGAAATGAAGCGCGCCGAGTCCTCCACGAGCAGGATCGTGCGCACGCGCGCGACCTCGGTGTCGTGATCGACGTTCCAGCGGTCCTCGAGCATCTTGATGATCGCGATGAACAGCCGCGCGTCGCCCGACCACAGGAAGACGTGGTCCACGGCGTCGGGGTGGCGCTCGGCCGTCAACCGCTGCAGCTCGCCGATGTCGAAGGCGAGCAGCACCACCGGGCAGTTCGGTTCGATCTGCTTGATGCGTCGCCCGAGACGCAGGCCGTCGAGATTGCCGATCCGCGAGGTCGTGATCACCAGGTCGAAGGGCTGCTGCTCGATCAGCTCCAGGGCCTCGGCCGCGGTGGCCACCCGGGTCACGCGGGGGCCGTCGCTGAGGTTCAGCGACACGTACTCGTTCAGGATCAGCTCGGTGAGCCGCCCGCCCTCCTCGATCACGAAGGCGTCGTAGGCGCTGGCCACCACCAGGATGTTCCGTACCCGGTGGGGCATGAGGCGTTCGAAGCTGGCCTCGCTGCGGCGGGTCTGCGCGAAGAGTCCGGACAGTCCGGCGGATTCGACCATGTCGACCTTCGGGTGGGGTTGCGTCGTCGGGGCAACGAAAACGGGCCGAGACGCGGTGAGGATGTCCCTCGGCGCCCCGGCCCGTCAACGATCGGCCGTACCGTTCGGTTCCACGGCCGTCCGGACTAGATCAGACCCTGCTCCAGCATGGCGTCGGCCACCTTGAGGAAGCCGGCGATGTTGGCGCCGTTCACGTAGTTGCCCGGCGTGCCGAATTCCTCGGCCGTCCGACGGCAGTTCTCGTGGATGTCGATCATGATCCGGTGGAGCTGCTCGTCGACCTGCTCGCGGGTCCAGTTCATCCGCTGGTCGTTCTGGGCCATCTCGAGGCCGCTGACGGCCACGCCACCGGCGTTGGCGGCCTTGCCCGGACCGTACAGGATGCCCTTCTCCACGAAGAGCTCGACCGCCTCGGGCGTGCTCGGCATGTTCGCGCCCTCGCTCACCACGAAGCCGCCCTGCTCGAGGAAGGCCTTGGCGTCGTCGAGGTTCAGCTCGTTCTGGGTGGCGCTCGGCAGGGCGACGTCGCCGCCCGCGCGCCACACACCGGTGCCCTCGTGGTACTCGGCACCGAACTTGTCGGCGTACTCCTTGATCCGGCCGCGCTTGACGTTCTTGAGCTCCATCACGTACTGCAGCTTCTCGGTGTCGATGCCGTCCTTGTCGACGATGAAGCCCGAAGAGTCGCTCAGCGTGATGACCTTGCCACCGAGTTCGATGACCTTCTCGGTGGCGAACTGGGCCACGTTGCCCGAGCCGGACACGAGCACCTTCTTGCCCTCGAAGCTGTCGCCGCGGGTCTTCAGCATCTCTTCGGCGAAGTACACCGCGCCGTAGCCCGTGGCCTCGGGCCGGATCAGGCTGCCGCCCCAGTTCAGGCCCTTGCCGGTGAGCACGCCGGCGTGGAAGGCGTTCTTGATCTTCCGGTACTGACCGAACAGGAAGCCGATCTCGCGGCCGCCCACGCCGATGTCACCGGCCGGCACGTCGGTGTCGGGGCCGATGTGACGCTGCAGCTCGGTCATGAAGCTCTGGCAGAAGCGCATGACCTCGTCGTCGCTCTTGCCCTTCGGATCGAAGTCGCTGCCGCCCTTGCCGCCGCCGATGGCGAGCGTGGTGAGGCTGTTCTTGAAGACCTGCTCGAAGGCCAGGAACTTGAGGATTCCCAGGTTCACGCTGGGATGGAAGCGCAGCCCGCCCTTGTAGGGGCCCAGGACGCTGTTCATCTCGATCCGGAAGCCGCGGTTGACGTGGACGTCCCCGTTGTCGGCCTGCCAGGGCACGCGGAACATGATCACGCGCTCCGGTTCGCAGATCCGTTCGAGGACCTTCGCCTTCTTGTACTCCGGACGCTGATCGACGACCGGCAGGAGGGATTCGACGACTTCCTCGACGGCCTGGTGGAATTCCTTCTCCGCCGGGTTCTTGGCGATGATGCCTTCCATGAAGGCCTGCACGGCACTGGACATGCCCGTTCCTCCTACCGGTTCGATTGGGTTCTGGCTTCGGGGCCCCGGATCGGACGATGGCCGGCGCGACGAGAACGGGTGCGAGATTCCTCGGACACCCGCGTCGGTCCGCCGAGACGGGAACTCGGGTGCACGACGGGCCGTGCACCACTCGACCGCGCGGAATGGTACCGGGCGGTCGAGGGGCACCCAACATCCAAAACGTGATGATCCGCAGGCGGACGG
>CAZQHE010000003.1:47987-73868 GCA_964593155.1 uncultured bacterium | reverse complement strand
GCGCTTGGGCAAAGCTCAGTGTCCGCCGATT
The DNA here is from genome assembly GCA_964593155.1 of uncultured bacterium. Taxonomy (GTDB): domain Bacteria; phylum Krumholzibacteriota; class Krumholzibacteriia; order JAJRXK01; family JAJRXK01; genus JAJRXK01. Next base: position 73,837 of record CAZQHE010000003.1, on the reverse strand, counting down.
CGTGACTTGATGCGTTCGCCCTTGATGCTTTCGGCAGATACGCCCCTGCGCGAGGCGCTTCAGCGAATGCAGCGTGCGAGGCGTGAAATTGCCATCGTGATCGATCGTGGCGAGAAGCCCGTGGGCGTGGTGACGATCAAGGACCTGATCGAGCCGATCACCGGCGAACTGACCAGTTGGTAGCCCGGTAAGCTGCACGGAAGACCAGGTTGCCAAGGCGGAGCGAGGCTCAGTTTCCTGATGTCACCGCGGTGTGGATGGGCCTGGGATCGATCCTCGGCACCGGGGTCTTCGTCAGTCTGGGCATCGCCACCGGCGTGGTCGGCTCCGGTGTCGTGCTCGCCGTCGCCCTGGCCGCGTTGGTGGCCACCGCGAACGGGCTGTCGAGCGCGCAGCTCGCCGCGGCGCATCCGGTGAGCGGCGGGACCTACGAGTACGGGCACCGCCTGGTGAACCCCGTCGCGGGATTCACCGCCGGATGGATGTTCCTGGCCGCCAAGAGCGCGTCGGCGGCCACGGCCGCGCTGGGGTGCGCCGGTTACCTGCTGCACACGCTGGGACTGCCCGACACCGCAGGCGTGCGGGTCGCGGTCGGACTGGGGATCGTGCTCGTGCTCACCGCCCTGATCGCCGGCGGCTTGCGGCGGTCGAACCACGTGAACATCACGATCGTCACGCTCACGCTGGTCGCGTTGGCCTCGTTCGTGGTCTTCGGCTGGCTCGACGTCGCGGGCAATGGGTCGGCCCTGGCCTGGCCGGCGGTGGCTGACGCCCTGCACTCACCGGCGACCCTGCTGCAGGCGACCGCGCTGATGTTCGTGGCCTACACCGGCTACGGGCGCATCGCCACGCTCGGCGAGGAGGTGCGCCGGCCGGACCGGACCATCCCGCGCGCCATCATCGTCACCCTCACGCTGTCGATGCTCCTGTACGTGTCGGTAGCGGCGACGGCGATCGCCGTGGTGGGTCCGGAGGTCTTCGCGGCCTCGACGCGTGAAGCGGCGGCGCCGCTCGAGGTGGTGGCCCGCTCCTTCGAGCAGCGGTGGGTGGCGATCCTGGTCGCGGTCGGCGCCGTGACGGCCATGGCGGGCGTGCTGCTGAACCTCCTGCTCGGCCTGTCGCGGGTGCTGCTCGCCATGGCGCGACGGCGCGAGATGCCGTCGGCGCTCGACCGGGTGAGCGAGAGGACGAGCAGCCCCACCCGCGCGGTGTGGTCGATCGGTGCGCTGATCGGTGCGCTGGTCCTGCTCGGCGACATCCGCACGACCTGGTCGTTCAGCGCCTTCACCGTGCTCGTCTACTACGGGCTCACGAACCTCGCGGCGCTCCGTCTGCCGCCCGAGGCGCGACGGTTCCCGCGGTGGATCGCCGTGAGCGGCCTGATCGCCTGCTTCGGCCTGGCCTTCTTCGTCGAGGTGACGGTATGGCTGGCCGGAATCGCACTGATCGTGGTCGGGCTGGTGTGGAGGAATCGCGCCCTGGCGCGCTGACCGCGGCGCGTCGCGGACGTCGCGGCGCAGCGGGTCGGTGACACGCCGCGCGCGACGTCGTCCTGGCCCGCCGATCAGGTCATGTGGCGGCGCATGGTCCGCTTCAGGCGATGGATCTTGCGGCGGGCCTGCTTCAGCGCGGCGGAATCGCTGGCCTCGAGGGCCGCGTCGCGCTGCTGCTTGAGCTCCTTGATCTTCGACTTGATCGCCCTCTTGTCGATCCCGACCACCTCGTGGTGGACGGTCTCCTCGATCCCCAGCGCCTCGCTCAGGGCGTGGATCAGGTCGTCCTTGCGCATCTGCGAGTGCCCGACGACGGCCGGGTGGTCGATGCCCGAGGCGATCTCGCGCAGTTCGGCGACGGTCTTGCTCTTGAGGTCCTCGTAGGTGTACTCGGCCATGTCTCCTCCGTGGTCGCGGTATCCGCGGCGCACGGCGCGCGGATGCTCTGAACAGGGTGGATCCGGAATCGGACAGTCTATCACGGGCTCCTCGCCCCGCGAACGCTCGTCTCAGCGCCAGTCGGGAAGTTCGTCGAGCGTCGGGCCGTCCACGACCGGGTTCTCGAGGCGCCCCACGCCCTCGATCTCCACGCGCACCGTCTGGCCGGCCTCGAGCGGGCCGACACCCTCGGGCGTGCCGGTCAGCACCAGGTCGCCGGGCTCGAGCGTGAACACGCGCGAGATGTAGGCGAGGCAGGCGTCCACGGGGAACAGCATGTTCCGGCACGCGCCGTCCTGGCGGACCTCGTCGTCGACGAGCACACGGACGGTCAGTTCCTCGATCGGCGGCGCGGCCCCGACGCGCACGATCTCGGGGCCGACGGGGCAGAAGGTGTCGAAGCCCTTGCCGCGGGCCCAGTTCTTGTCGCCGCGCTGCAGGTCGCGGGCGGTGACGTCGTTGGCGGGGACCAGGCCCCAGATGGCGCCGGCGGCCTCGCGGCGCGAGGCGTCGTGCAGCCGCCGGCCCACGACAACGCCCAGTTCGCCCTCGTGGTGCACCAGCTCGCTGAACGCGCGCGGACGCACGATCGCCGCACCCTCGGGGATCAGCGACGACGGAGGCTTCAGGAACAGCACCGGTTCGCCCTCGATCTCGTTGCCCAGCTCGCGGGCGTGGGCGGCGTAGTTGCGGCCGATGCACACGATCTTGCCCGGTCCCACGCAGGCGGCGCGGGGCAGATCGGGGTCGAGCAGGTCGCCCACGGTGCAGCGCCCGAAGACGTCGTCCACCGAGCGGATCTCGCCGTCGACGGCGGTGGCCCACACCGGTCCGACGATGGGATCGACCACCCGGAACAGGCGCTGCGCGTGCATGGTGTCTTCCTTTCGTGGGATTGATCGCCGTTGGGTCCGTTGCTAGAGTTCCGCGGACCCGATTCGTGGAGGACATTCGTGGCCGGTCGCTACCGTGGCAACCATCTCGCCCTGCACGAGGAGATCGTGCTCCTCGCCCTCGAAGATCGCAAGGGCACGTTCCAGTGGTCCATGCCCGCCCCGGTGCTCGGCGGGGCGATCTTCGCCGACCTGCTCGTGAACGAGCGGGTCGAGATCCCCGACACCGACGAGAAGGATCCCCTGATCGACGTGGTCGACGACGAGCCGCTGGGCAATCCCGTGCTCGACGAGGCCCTCGAACGCATGGCCACCGCGAAACGGCGTGCCCGGCTCACGCACTGGGTCTCGCGCTTCGGCAACAAGCGGGGCGTTCCGCACGAGATCGCGCGCGAACTGTGCCGGCGCGGGATCCTGCGCGAGGACGAACAGTCCGTGCTCTTCTTCTTCCGGCGTAGGATCTTCCCCGAGGTGAATCCGGTGCCCGAACGCCGATTGAAGGCCCGGCTGGAGAAGGCCATCTTCGGGGAAGGAACCGTGGACGAGAAGACGGCCGTGCTGATCGCCCTGGCGAACACGGCCGACGTCCTGAAGCACGCCTTCGAGTCGCAGCGGCTGAAGCGGCGCAAGAAGCGCATCGAGCGGATCACCGAGGAGCAGCCCGTCGGCAAGGCGGCCAAGCAGCTCGTCGAGACGGCCGTGGTCGCCCTGCTGACGACGGTGACCACGACCTCGATCGTGACCTCGTCCTGAGCCCGCGGATCGTCCCGGGCCGACGGTTCCCGTCCTCGAGCCTAGGAGGGTTGCCATGGCCCACGGCGCGATCCGGATCGGCACCTCCGGATGGAACTACGACCACTGGATCGGTCCGTTCTATCCCGACGGTCTTCCGAAGAAGCAGTGGCTGCACTTCTACGCCGACCGCTTCCACTCGGTCGAGGTGAACAACTCCTTCTACCAGCTGCCCACCGAGAAGACTCTGCAGGCGTGGAAGGAGGTCGTTCCCCGCGGCTTCCGTTTCGCCGTGAAGTGCAGCCGCTACGTCACGCACATGAAGAAGTTGAAGGACCCTGCCGAGTCGATGGCGAAGTTCTTCGACCGGGTCGACGTGCTGGGGGCCTACCTCGGTCCGGTGCTGTTCCAGCTGCCGCCGAACTGGCGCTTCGACGCCGAACGGCTCGAGGCCTTCCTCGACGCGCTCCCGGGCGGGCACCGCTACGTCTTCGAGTTCCGTGATCCCGACTGGTGGAACGATCGCACCTACGAGCTGCTGCGCGAGGCCGGCGCCGCCTTCTGCCAGTTCGACCTGGCCGGCGAGCAATCGCCGCGCGAGATCACGGCCGACTTCGTGTACGTGCGTCTGCACGGCCCGGGAGAGGCCTACGAGGGGTCCTACGGCGAGCAGTCGCTGCGCGGATGGGTGGGAGCCTTCTCCGCCTGGGCCGCGCGGGGCCGCGACGTGTACTGCTACTTCGACAACGACCAGAACGGCTACGCTGCCCGCAACGCGGCCCGCCTGCACGAGATGCTGGGCTGAGCCGTCGCGCTCAGCCCTCGCCCTCCTCCTCGCGCTCCTCTTCGGCCCAGTAACGGGGTGTGCCGTAGAAGTCGTACAAGCGCTCCTCGTACTCGCGGTTGATCGGCTGGTTCGGATCGAACTCCGGACTGTCCTCGATGTGCTGCCGCGTGAGGTCGACGATGACGCGCTCCTCGCTCCAGTCGAAGCGCTCGGTCCAGGCCGGGGCCACGAGCACCTTGCGCCCCGGCAACCACTTGTGCGTGTCGACCACGAGATAGCGGATCACCCACTCGTCGTCGTCGACCGCGACGTCGGCCACTGATCCGCAGTCGGCGTCCTGGCAGTGCACGTCGTACTTCAGGATCTCCTGCACGCTCCGCAGGTGCGGATCCTGACGTTCGGGTGACGGCGGCCGCTCGTTCACGACCTCGGGCGCGTTGCGCCGCACGGGGGCCAGTTCGGGCCCCTGGTCCATCGGCAGCGGCGCGGGATACCAGTAGGGCCGCCATCCGAAGTGGTCGAAGAGCTTCTCCTCCTGCTGACGTGATACCGGTTCGTCGGTGACCGCGGCCGGGCTGTTCTCGATCTGCTCCCTGGTCACGTCCAGGTGCACCACCCGATCCTTCCAGTCGAAGGACCGGATCGCCTGGGGAGGCAGCAGGACGATCTTGCCGGGCAGCCAGCGGCCGGTGTCGGCCACGAGGTAGCGGATCGCCCAGGTGTCGTCCTCGAAGTAGAAGTCGTGGACGCGGCCCGCGTCGCCGTCGTCGGCGCGGAAGGTGTAGTGGACGAGGTCTCGCAGGCTACGGATCACGGCGGGACTCCTTTCGCGGGGTGTCGGGGCGCGGCACGTCGGGGGGAGGATCTGGCTGCGGGAGGTCCGGTGGATCCTGGGGCGGCCGTGTCGGCGGTTCCCGGGGCGGTTGCGTCGGTGGTTCCTGCGGGGGGGTCGTTGGCGGTTCCTTCGGGGGTTCCATTGGGGGCTCCGACGGGGGCTGCTCGGGCGGGTCGGTCGGTCGGGGGAACTCGGCCACGGGCGCCGGGTTGCTTCGTCGCTGGTTTCGGTGCATGACACAGAGCCTCCGTCGTCGGGTGTCGGATGCGCGTATCATCGCGCGTGCTGGACGATGGCACGATCTGGCGGCTCCCCACCTACGGGGCGGGGCGTTCCCCCGGTGGCCCTCGGGTCGTTCCCGTCGGGGTCAGCCGTCGGCGGCACCGGCCTGCTCGAAGCCCGACACGACCTCGAGCAGCTCCTGCGTGATCGAACTCTGGCGCTGGCGGTAGAAGGTCTGCCACAGCGCGTCGAGCCGTTCCTCGATCGAGCTCTCGGCGGCCTGCATCGCGGCGAGGCGGCTGGCGTTCTCGGCGGCGAGGGACGCGGCGAAGCCGCGGTAGAGATTCACGAACAGCGTTTCACGCGTGAGGCTGCGCACCATGACCGGCGTCGGACTCGGCGTCATGGGCAGCGACGGTCCGTCCCAGCGACGAAGGCGCAGTTCTTCGAGCCGCGCGAGGTCCAGGGGCAGGAGGGGTACCCGGAGTGATTCGTACGACGTTCCGCCGGCGGGGTAGTGGTGGAAGAGTACGAACGATCCCACACCGCGCTCGTGGCGCAGGCGATCGATCGTGGTCAGTGCCTGTTCGACGACGTCGGTCAGACCCGAGGCCGAGTGGGGTAGCGTGAGCCCACCCCACTCGGCGTAACGCGTGGTCTCGAGATGCCCGCGCAGTCGTTCTCCGGCAAGGATCAGCCCGACGCGATCGGGAGAGCGGCCGCTGCGTTCGAGGTGGTCGACCACGAACTCGCTCATGACCCGGTCGAACTGCCCGCACATCCCCTGGTCGGAACCCAGGGCCATTGCGACGAGCGTTTCGTCGGGGTACTCGTCGTCGGCCAGGATCCCGCGCAACCGCAGGCGGAGGTCACCGTCGACGGTGGACCGGCGCAACGTGGCCTGCCACGCGCGCTCCACGGTCTCGTGGTAGTGGTCGAGCGACGCGACCGACTCCTCGTACTGACGGATGTTCACGGCGGCCACGGCCTTCATCGTCTTCACGACGGAATGCAGGGCGTCGGCGCTACCGATCTTCTCGCGCAGCTGTTCCAGTGTCTGCATCGTCGTCCTCCTGCAGGGGCTCGAGGGCCTCGCGCGCAATGGTTCGCAGACGCTCGCGGGCATCGTCGTCGAGGGCTTCGCCGTCGAGAATGCTGCGGCCCAGACCATCGGCGGAATCGAGACGCTCGCGTGCGGCGCGCCGGAGGTGGTCCTCGGCTTCGCTCATCCGCTCGAGATCGATCGTGTCGAGCATTCCGTCGCTCGCGGCGAACAGGGTGAGGATCTGTTCGACCACCGGGATCGGGGCCGCCGCCTGTTGGCGCAGGATGCGGCGCACGTGCCGGCCGTGGCGCAGGGTCTCGCGTTTCTCTCGGTCGAGTCGGGTGCCGTAGCGGCTGAAGCGCTCCAGTTCCTCGAACTGGGAGTAGGCGAGCTTGAGGTCGCCGGTCACCTCTCGGTAGGCGGCGAGCTGAGCCTTGCCGCCCACGCGCGACACCGAGCGGTTCACGTCGATCGCGGGCAGTTGACCCTGCTGGAAGAGATCGGGCGACACGTAGATCTGCCCGTCGGTGATCGAGATCAGGTTGGTGGGGATGTAGGCCGAGATGTTCTGCGCCTGCGTCTCGATCACGGGCAGGGCGGTCAACGAGCCACCCCCGAGTTCATCGCTGCGATGGGTGGCGCGCTCCAGCAGACGCGAGTGCAGGTAGAAGATGTCGCCCGGGTAGGCCTCGCGGCCGGGCGGTCGGCGCAGCAGCAGCGACAGTTCGCGGTAGGAGCGCGCGTGGTGGGTGAGGTCGTCGTAGATCACCAGTACGTCGTCGCCGCGCTCGACGAAGCTCTCGGCGATGCTGGTGGCGGCGAAGGGAGCGACGAAGCGCAGGCCGGGTGCGTCGTCGCCGTGTGCGACCACGACCACGCAGCGCTCGAGCGCATCGTGGTCCCGGAGCTGGTCGATGACCCGGGCGACCGATGCGCTGCGTTGGCCGATCGCGCAGTACACGCAGATCACGTCGTCGCCGCGCTGGTTCAGGATGGTGTCGACGGCGATCTGGGTCTTGCCCGTCTGCCGGTCGCCGAGGATCAGCTCGCGCTGCCCGCGGCCGATGGGGATGACCGCGTCGATCGCCTTGATGCCCGTCTGCAGCGGTTGCTGCACGGGATCGCGGTCGAGGATCGCCGGTGCCTCGCGCTCGACGGGTGCGCGTTGCCCGGTGGCGACGGGTCCGCGGCCATCGCGGGGGCGGCCGGCGGGATCCACGATCCGTCCCAGCAGGGTCTCGCCCACCGGCGTGTCCATGGTCCGGCCCGTCGAGCGCACCTCGCTGCCGGCGTGCACTCCGCGTGCCTGGTCGAGCAGGACTACGCCCACGCGGTTGCGGTCGAGGTCCAGGGCGATGCCCAGCGACGATCCGCCGAGCTCCACCAGATCCTCGCTGCGGACGCCGGGCAGACCCTGGACGTGGGCCACGCCGCGTCCGACGTCGACTACCCATCCGCTCTCGTGCACCTCGAGCAAGGGGTCGCGGGCGTCGGCCTCGACGGCGCCGTGCGTCGCGCGCGTGACGGTCGAGAGCACGTCGGTCAGAGGGGTCTCGCTCACGCGTTGGCCTCCTCCTCGGCATGCTCCTCGTCGTCGGCGGTGGGTTCCTCGGTCGGCTCGCGCAGGCGCTTCTCCATGCGACGTCCCACGCGCTCGAGCTCACGGTCCAGGCTGAAGTCGAGCACGTGGTCGCGTCCCTTCACGCGCAGCCCGCAGACCATGGTCTCCTCGGTCCGGAACCGCACCGTGGTCTCGTCGCCCACGGCCCGGCGCAGGGCTTCCTCGACGGCCGCGCGGTCGTCGGCGTCGAGTTCCCAGTGACTGAGCACCTCGAGTTCCGGGGGCTCTTCGTCGGTGTCGCCCACGAGGCGTCCGCGGTCCTCGTCCGACAGGTCCGTGGCCTCCGCCCGGAAGCGTTCGACCATCCGGTGCTCGAGATCCTGGTCGGCGACACGCCGGAGCAGGGCACGCGCCATCTCCAGGGTGCTGTGCCCGAGGTCGCGCCGGAGCTGTTCGACGAAGTCCTCCTGCTGGTCGCGCAGGCCCTTCTGCCACGACTGCTTCTGCTCCTCGATCTCCTCGCGCGCGCGCTCCAGGCCCTTGCGGCGCTGATCCTCGGCTTCCTCGCGTGCTTCGCGCAGCATCTCGTCGCGCTTCTCGCGGATCTCCTTCTCGGCCTGGCGCTGGCGCTCGGCGGCGTCATCGGCCTCCTGCCGACGCTGCTCGGCCTCGTCGTACTCCGAGCGGATCCGTGCGCGCCGCCGGTCGACGGCGTCGACGATCCGATCCCACAGCAGCCAGCGCAGTAGGAGCACCAGGATCAGGAAGTTCACTGCCTGGGCCACCACCGTGAACCAGTCGATCAGCACGGCCACCACCTCCGTCCTTCGACGTCACGTGGCCGGAGGCCGCGATCAACCCCCGGTGACATGGTTCCAGAACGGATTGGCGAACACGAGGATCAGCGAGACGACCAGGCAGTAGATCGCCGTCGACTCGACCATGGCCAGACCCACGAACAGGGTGCGGTTGATCGAGCCCGCCTCGTCGGGTTGCTGCGCGATCGAGCGCAGGGCCTCGGCCAGCGCGCGGCCCTCGCCCAGGGCGGGGCCGATCGAGCCGATGGCGATGGTCAGGCCGGCCGTCACCGTCGAGACCAGCGCGACCAGGGTGGTGTCATTCATCGTCGTCCTCCTCGGTGGAACCGTTGTCGTCCGCGGTCTCGTCGCCGTCGACGTGGGCGACCTGCATGCCCGACGAGATGTACACCAGCGCCAGGACGGCGATGATGTAGGCCTGGATCAGTCCGGTGATCAGCCCGAGCACCCGCATGACGATGGGGAAGAACAGCGGCGTGATCGCCAGCAGGATCCCCACGATCTTCGTGCCGCTCATGACGTTGCCGAACAGACGCACCGCCATGGCCAGCGTCCGCGACAGTTCTCCGATCAGGTGGAAGGGCAGCATGACCGGGGTGGGGCGCACGTAGTGCCGCAGGTAACCGCCCAGTCCCTGGTGGGCGACGCCGAAGACCGGCACCGCGAAGAACACCACGATGGCCAGGGCCGCGGTGGTCGACAGCGACGCCGTGGTCGGCACGTAGGCGGGGACCAGCGTCAGCAGATTGGCCACGCCCACGAACAGGAAGAGGGTGCCCACGAAGGGCATGAGATTTCGCGACGGAACCCGCGTGGACTCCTCGATCTGGTCCGACACGAACTCGACGGTGGCCTCGAGGAAGGCCTGCGATCTCGAGATCCGGCGTCCGGTCGCCAAGCTGCGGGTGAGCAGCCACGAGACCAGGGCCAGCAGTGCCATGACGAACCATGCGCTGACCAGCGTCAGGTTGATCTTCACGAAGCCCCACTGCCAGAAGATGGTCTCGTCCGGCGTGATCTGGGTCATGTCCACGGCGGGCCTCCCGGACGACGGCGCGACACCGGAGCCCGCGCGGGCTGCGGATTCCGGGTGCCGCGACCGACCACGACCAGGCGTGCGAGCACGAATCCGAGCAGGGCCGTGGGGGCGGCGGCCGGATGCCAGCGGGCCAGCGCCAGCATGGCGACCGCGACCACGGCGAAGCGCAGCAGGGCGCTCGTCAGCAACAACCGGCCGGCGTGCTCGCTGCGGCCCAGGCGCTCGACGGTCCAGCGCAGGCCGACGAAGAAGAGGGTGCCCAGCAGCAGCCCCGCCACGACGGACGTTCCCAGGACCAACACGATCGACGGCACGGTGATCAGCGCTCCTTGCGGCTCTCGTGGCGGACCCAGTACCACGCGGTGGCGCAGCCCAGGGCCAGCCCGACGATCAGCCCGGTGAGGGTCCACGAGGTCTGTCCGCCCCACGTGCGGTCGGCCAGCACGCCGAGCACGATGCCCAGCACGGTGGGGATCATCACCGACCACCCGACCAGACCGAACATGCCGAGCCAGTACCAGTGGCCGTCTCGTCCCTCGCGCATGCCACGCAGACGCCGGGCGATCTTGCCGCCCACCGATCGGCGGAAGTCCTCTCCGGTCATCGCTCCCGCTCCAGGTCCACGTACCGGCGCACGAAGTCGGCCTGGATGCGCTCGAGTGCGTCGCGCGCCCGGGCCTCGTGCGCGGACACCTCCAGCATCTCCTCGTTCACCACGCGTTCGAGGTCCTCGAGGGGACCCCGGACCGCACGCCACACGGCGACCGAGACCTCGTCGCCGCGCTTCACCAGGGTGCCGCGGTCGACGGCCAGGACCTCGGGTTCGGTCGCCGAGCCCCCGTTTTCGGGGGTGAAGGTGACGATCCCCGGCACGAGAGCAGCCGCGAAGTCCACGTGGTGCGGGTACACTCCGAAGGCGCCGTGCTCTCCTTCGGCCGAGACGTAGCGGACCGTGGTGTCGACCTCGGAACCGGTGGGGACCACCAATCGGAGATGCATCACGAAGTGTCCTCCTCGTCGTCTTTCGGAGCCTCTTCTCCGGAGGCATCGTCGATCGCGCCGATCATGAAGAAATCGCGCTCGTGGCGGTCGGCGGTCTCGCCCGATAGGATCCGCTCGCAGCCGTCGACGACCTCTTCGCGCGATACGGCGACCCCGGACTTGCCGGTGAACTGCTCCGTCACGAAGAAGGGCTGGGTGAGGAAGCGCTCGAGTTGACGCGCCTGTTCCACCGTGCGTCGGTCGTCCTTCGACAACTGGTCGAGGCCCAGCATCGCGATGATGTCCTTGAGGTCGTCGTACTCGGCCAACGTGCGCCGCACGCCGCGCGCGACCTCGTAGTGGCGCTCCCCGACGACCCCGGGCGAGAGCATCGACGAATTCGTGCGCAGGGGATCGATGGCGGGGTAGAGTCCCTGGCTCGCCCGATCGCGCGACAGCACGATCGACGCCGAGAGATGGCTGAAGACGTGCACGGCACTGGGGTCGGTGAAGTCGTCGGCGGGCACGTAGATCGCCTGGATCGAGGTGATGGACCCGTCGTCGGTGCTGCAGATGCGCTCTTCGAACTCGGCGAGGTCGCTCTCGAGCGTGGGCTGGTAGCCGAGCCGTGACGGCACGCGTCCGAGCAACCCCGAGACCTCGGTGCCCGCCTGGACGAAGCGGAAGACGTTGTCGACGAGCAGCAGCACATCGCGCTGCATGCGGTCGCGGAAGTGCTCGGCCATGGTCAGTCCGGCCAGCCCCACGCGGAAGCGTGCTCCGGGCTGTTCGTTCATCTGGCCGAACACCAGCGCGGTGTCGCCGAGGACATCGGCCTCCTGCAGCTCGCGGTAGAGCTCCTCGCCCTCGCGACAGCGCTCGCCGATTCCGCAGAAGAGGCTCACCCCGCCGTGCTGGCCGACCACGTTGTGGATCATCTCCATGATCAACACGGTCTTGCCCACACCGGCGCCGCCGAACAGCCCTGCCTTGCCACCGAGCTCGAGGGGAGCCAGCAGGTCGATGGCCTTGATGCCGGTCTCGAAGATCTCGCCGCTCGCGCGTCGGCGTTCCAGGGGCACGGGCAGGCGATGGATCGAGTGGCGGCGGTCGGTGTCCACGGGGTCCCCGTGGTCGATCGGCTCGCCGAAGACGTTGAACATTCGGCCCAGAACGGATTCGCCGACCGGCACGCGGATCGGCTGCCCGGTGGCGCGTACGGCCGACCCGCGTCGCAGGCCGCGGGTCGGCCCCATGGCGATGCCCTGGACCGTGTGCGCATCGCGGTGCGATGCGACCTCCACCGTCAGGTCCAGGTCGTCGCCGGTGACGAGTTGTTCGTGGACCGCCGGCAGTCGGCGCGGAAATCGGGCCTCGACGACGGAGCCACGGATCGCGACCACGGTCCCTTCGTTCCTGTGTCGCGCGTCGTCGGTCATACGATCGTCTCCTGCGGGGCCCGGAGCTTTCCGGGGATCCCTACCAATAGCGCACGGTCCGGGGGCGTGCGCATCAGGACGCGTTCGGGTGCCCGGGCAGGGGCGGTCCGACGGTCCGGTCGGGGATGTCCCGAGTGGGGACGGTGCGTGTCACGACGACCGCTCCGCCTCGGCCACCTTCCCGGTCACGTCGACCACCGAGTCCGGGTTCACCGAGATCGAGTCGATTCCGCACTCGACCAGGAACTCGGCGAAGCCGGGGTGGTCGCTGGGGGCCTGCCCGCAGATCCCCACCTTGCAGCCCGCCTCGTGCGCCTTGTCGATCAGCTCGCGGATCTGGACGCGCACGGCCTCGTTGCGTTCGTCGTAGACGTGTGACAGCTCGGCCGAGTCCCGATCGACGCCGAGCAGCAGCTGGGTGAGGTCGTTGGTGCCGATCGAGAAGCCGTCGAAGTGCTCGGCGAAGCGCTCGGCCAGGATCACGTTCGAAGGGATCTCGGCCATCACGTAGATCTGCAGGTCCTCGCGTCCACGTTCCAGTCCGTGTTCGGCCATCACCTCGAGCACGCGCTCGGCCTCGTCGACGGTGCGGCAGAAGGGGATCATCACCACGAGGTTGCGGAAGCCCATCTCCTCGCGCACGCGCCGGATGGCGCGGCACTCCAGGGCGAAGCCCTCGCGGTAGCGGTCGCTGTAGTACCGCGACGCTCCGCGTACGCCGAGCATGGGGTTGTTCTCGTCCGGCTCGAAGTGTTGGCCGCCGATCAGCTGCGCGTACTCGTTGGTCTTGAAGTCGCTCGTGCGCAGGATCACCGGGTCGGGGTAGCGCGTGGCCGTGATGCCGCCGATCTCGCGCGCGAGGTGCTCGACGAAGTACTCGCTGCGGTCGTCGTAGCCGCGCGTCATCCATGCGATACGCTCACGTTCCTCGTCGTCCTCGACCCGATCGGTGTGGATCAACGCCATGGGATGGATCTGGATGGTGTTGTTGACCACGAATTCCATGCGCGCCAGACCGATGCCCTTGCAGGGGAGCGACCACCAGCGCGAAGCCGCCACCGGGCTGGCGATGTTCATCATGATCTCGGTGCGCGTGTCGGGGACGTCGTCGAGGTCGATGTCGGTCTCCTCGAACTCCAGTCGACCCTCGTAGACCACGCCCTCGTCGCCCTCGGCGCAGGACACGGTGATCTCGGTGTCGTCCTCCAGGGCGCCGGTGGCGTCGCCAGTGCCGACGACGGCGGGAATGCCGAGCTCGCGGCTCACGATGGCCGCGTGGCACGTGCGTCCGCCGGAATTGGTGACCACCGCACTCGCCCGGCGCATCGCCGGGACCCAGTCGGGATCGGTCATCTCGGTGACGAGGACGTCGCCCTCCTCGACGCGGTCGATCTGGTCGACGTCGTCGATCCTCCGCACGGCGCCGGCGGCGATTCCCTGCCCGATGGCGGTGCCCGTGGTCAGGACCTCCCCGCGCTCCTGCAGCGCGTAGTGCTTCAGGGTGGCCGGTTCGGCCGTCGACCGGACCGTCTCGGGGCGGGCCTGCAGCACGAACAGCTCGCCGCTGTCGCCGTCGCGGGCCCACTCCATGTCCATGGGCCGGTCGTAGTGCTTCTCGATGGTCGCGGCCCATCGGCCCAGGGTGAGGATCTCGTCGTCGTCGAGGACGAAGCTCGACCGCTCGTCGTCGTCGGTCTCGACCGTCCTGGTGGGTTCGTCGCCGTCGTCGGCGTAGACCATCTTCGACTTCTTCGTCCCCAACTCCTTGCCGATGATCGGCCGCAGTTCCTCGACGTCGAGCAGGGGCTTGAACACGCGGTACTCGTCGGGATTCACCGAGCCCTGGACCACGGTCTCGCCCAGGCCCCAGGCGGCATCGATGACGACGACGTCGGGAAAGCCCGACTCCGTGTCGAGGCTGAACATCACGCCCGAGCCGGCCCGGTCGGAGTGCACCATCGTCTGCACGCCCACCGACAGGGCGACTTTCATGTGGTCGAAGCCGTTCTCCTGACGGTAGCTGATGGCGCGATCGGTGAAGAGCGAGGCGATGCAGTCCCGTGTGGCGGCCAGGACGGTGTCCTCGCCGCTCACGTTGAGGTAGGTCTCCTGCTGGCCGGCGAAGCTGGCCTCGGGCAGGTCCTCGGCCGTGGCGCTGCTGCGCACGGCCACGTCGAGGTCCTCGGTCTCGTAGCGTTCGCCGAGTTCGCGGTAGGCGTCGCGGATCGCCGTTCGCATTTCGTCGGGGAACTCGGCCTCCCCGATCGACCGGCGGCAGGCCTCGCCCACGTCGCGGAGGTTCGAACCGTCCTCCTCGAGCTTCGACAGTTCGTCGGTCAGACGGTCGTCGAGATCGTTGGCGTCGAGGAACGCGCGGTAGGCCTCCGCGGTGGTGGCGAAGCCACCGGGCACCCGGATCCCCTCGCTCTTCAGCGACTGGATCATGTCGCCCAGGTTGGCGTTCTTCCCACCCACGCTCCCGACGTCGTCGGAGTCGAGGTCTTCGAACCATCGGATCCACGTGGTCATGAGTCGACCCCCGGTCGTGCCGTGTTCTGCTCCTGCATGCCGGCGGCGAGGCGTTCCACGTCGTCGCGTCGGCAGAGCTCGCTGCCCGGCGTGATGACGGCGGCCGCGCCGGCGGCCACGCCGTACCGCACGGCGTCGCGCAGCTCCGCGCCGTCGGCCAGTCGGACGACCAGCCCCGCGACCATGCTGTCGCCCGCACCGATCCGGCTGCGGATGGGCACCGTGGGTGGATGGAAGCGTTCGGAGTCGTCGGCCGTCACGAGGAAGGCGCCGCCCGAGCCGATGCTCACCACGGCCGCTTCCAGGCCGTGGTCGCGCACGACGGAGCGGGCGGCGTCGACGATGTCGCGGTCGTCCTGCAGATCGCCGTCGGTGAGCGAGCGGAGTTCGCGCAGATTCGGTTTGATCAACGACGGACCGGCCGCCAGCGCCGCCTCCAGCGCCGGGCCGCTGGTGTCGACGACGCTACGCACGTCGTGATCGTGCGCGGTCCGCAGCAAGCGGGCGTAGATCCCGGGATCGCAGTGCTCGGGCACGCTGCCGCTGATCACGAACACGTCGAGGTCGTCGAGGACCTCGACCACGGCCTCGTGACAGCGATCGAGGTCCTCGTCGCGCAGCTCCGGACCGGGCATGGTGAAGCGGAACTGTTGATCGGTGTCTTCCTCGATCACCGTCAGGTTCTCGCGGGTCAGGCCCGCGATCGGAATCGCGTGGCGCTCCACCCCTTCGTCGGCGAGGAGTTCGCGGAGCAGGTCGCCCATGGCTCCGCCGGCCGTGAAGAATGCCCGGGCGGTCGCCCCGATCTCGGCCGCGGCGCGGGCGACGTTCAACCCGCCGCCGCCGGGGTCGTAGCGGACGTCGTGGGTCCGCAGCTTGCGGTCGTGCACGACACGACCCACGGCGCAGTGCTTGTCGACCGCGGGGTTCAGGGTGAAGGTGCCGATCGTCCCCATGGCGCTCTCCGCCGGTCAGGACTTCGTACCGACGACACCGGCCATGTGCGCGCTCAGGTCGAGCAATCGGGCCGAGTAGCCCCATTCATTGTCGTACCACCCGAGGATCTTGGCGGTGTGATCGCCCTGGACGCCCAGCGACGCCTGGTCGATCACGCAGCTGTGCGGGTCGCCGACGATGTCGCACGAGACGATCTCCTGCTCCTCGAGGCGCAGCACGCCCTGCAGGGCCCCGTGGGCCACGGTGCGGAAGGCACTGACGATCTTCTTCGTGTCGACGGGGTCGCGAAGCTGGGCGACGAGATCGGTCACCGAGCCCACGGGCACCGGCGCGCGCATGGCCATGCCCTCGATTCGCCCGGCCAGGTGCGGCAGGGCCCGTTCGCTGGCCTTGGCCGCACCGGTCGAGGTGGGGATCAGGTTCACCCCCGCCGCGCGGCCGCGGCGCCGTTTGCGGGCCGCGGTGTCGACCAGCGTCTGACTGGCGGTGTAGGCGTGGACGGTGGTGAAGGTGGCGAGTTCGAGTCCGAAGGCCTCGTCGAGTACGTGGAGCATGGGCACGAGACAGTTCGTGGTGCAAGAGGTCGCCGAGACCACCTGGTGCGCCTCGGGATCGAACACGTCGTGGTTCACGCCGTGCACGATGTGTGCGTCGGCGTCGTCCGACGGGGCACTGATCAGCACCCGGGGTGCGTGCTGCAGGTGCGCCGCTGCCTTCTCCCTCGCGCGGAAGGCACCGGTGGCCTCGACGACCACGTCGACGTCGTGGTCGGACCAGCGGATCGACGACGGGTCCTTCTCCGAACTCACCGCCACCCGCAGGTCACCCACCCGGAGCTGTCCGTCCTCGAGGGCGACGTCGGATCCCAGACGCCCGTAGACGGTGTCGTAGCGCAGCAGGTAGGCCAGGTCGTCCGCCGGAACGAGATCGTTGATCGCCACGACCGTGACGTCGTCCCGGTCGAGGGCCTGACGGAAGACGGCGCGGCCGATGCGTCCGAAACCATTGATTCCCACACGTGTCTCGCTCATGACGTCTCCTTTCCTGGTGGCGTTGGAAGCTAGACCCGGCGGGGCGCGCCGGGCGTTCGGGTCGATTCCGCTCGTGGGGGCGGGGGTCTGCCCCATCAGACCCAGCGCAGGGCCTTCAGGATCTGCCCGAGCAGCAGGGGCACCAGGCTGATGCCCACGATCAGGGCCCAGGTCGACGGATCGGGCGGGACGACGTCGAGCACCCGGGCCAGCACGGGCACGTGGGCGGCGGCCAGGAGCAGCCCCACGCACAGCACGAGCGCACCCCACACCCAGCGATTGGTGGTCACGCGGTTGCGCCAGAGGTCGGAGTCGGCCTCGCGCATGTTGAACACGTGCCACAAGCGCGCGAAGGCCACGGCCAGGAAGCTGACGGTGGTCGCCTCGGCGGCCGGCATGTCCAGGACGGTGAGGCAGAAGGCGAAGCCCGCGAGCACGGGGAGTCCGACCACGGCGCCCAGCACGGCCAGGGAGATCCAATGCCGGCGGGTGAGGATCGGCTCGCCCGGCGCGCGCGGGGGGCCATCCATCTCGTGCCCACCGCCGGGCCCGACGCCCAGGGCCAGGGCGGGGAAGATGTCGTTCACCGCGTTGATGTAGAGGATCTGCAGGGGAAGCAGCGGCAGCGGCGCGCCGACCAGCGCGGCCAGGAGCACCATGAGGATCTCGCCGATGTTCCCCGAGATCATGTACACCACGAAGTTGCGCACGTTGTCGAAGATGATCCGGCCCTGCTCGACGGCCATGGCCACCGTGTCGAGGCGGTCGTCCTCGAGGATGATGTCGGCGGCATCAGCGGCCACGGGCTCGCCGCGCTCTCCCATGGCGATTCCGATGTCGGCCTTCTCGAGGGCCGGCGCGTCGTTCACGCCGTCGCCGGTCATGCCGACGACCGATCCCGCCGACTGGTGCAGGGCGATCAGGTCGAGCTTCTGTTCGGGTGAGGCGCGGTGGAAGACCGTGGCGTCGAGCAGGCGCTCGCGGGTGGCGTCGTCGGCGTCGTCGGGCCCGCGGATCTCGCTGCCGGCCACGTCCTGACCCTCGTCCTCGAGCAGTTCGAGGTCGCGGGCCACGGCGACGGCCGTCTCCTGCTGATCGCCGGTGATCATCACCACGCGGATGCCGGCGTGACGGGCGGTCTCGATCGGCGCCCGGACCTCGTCGCGTACCGGGTCGAGCAGTCCGACCAGGCCGATCAGGTCGAGATCGCCGTAGACGTCGTCGGTGTCGGGATCGTCGAGGTCTCGCCGGGCCAGTGCGAGCACGCGTCGGCCCTGCGAGGCCAGGCGGTGGTTCTCGTCGCGCCACCGCACGCGCGCGTCGTCATCGAGTTCGCGGGGGCCCTCGGCGGTCACGACGCGCGAGCAGACCTCGAGCACGGCCTCCGGCGCTCCCTTGACGGCGGCGAAGTGACCCTCGCCGGTGCGGTGGACGGTTGCCATCATCTTGATCGACGGGTCGAAGGCGTGCTCGTGGACCTCTTCGTTCTCGGCGAGCAGGTCGTCCCGGGTGAGGCCGGCCTTGGCGCCGAGGACGAGCAGGGCGACCTCGGTCGGATCGCCCGTCGCCTCACCGTCGTCGCCCAGGCTGGCGTTGGTGCACAGCGTACCCACGCGCAGCGCCTCGCGAAGCCGGTCGTCGTCGGGTTCGATCTCGTCGCCGTCGACGCTGAACTCCCCGCGGGTCGACAGACCGGTTCCGCTGATCTCGACTTGGCGGTCGTCGAGGCGCAGGTCGGTGGCGGTCATCAGGTTCTCGGTGAGCGTGCCCGTCTTGTCGGTGAGCAGCACGTTGGTCGAGCCCAGCGTCTGCACGGCCGACAGGCGACGCACCAGGGCGTGGCGCTTGGCCATGCGGTGCATACCGCGGGCCAGGGCCAGGGTGGCCACGATCGGCAGGCCCTCGGGGACGGCGGCCACGAAGAGGGCGACCGCGGTCTCGATCATGAACACCAGTTCCTTGCCGGCGAGCAGGCCGGCGCCGCCGGCGATCACCACCACGGCCACGATGCCCTGGACCAGGCGCGAGGCCAGGGCGTCCAGACGCTGGCTCAGGGGGTCCTCTTCGCTCTCGGCCTCCTTCACCAGCGAGGTGACGCCGCCGATCTCGGTCTGCATGCCGGTGGCCACGGCCACGCCGCGCCCCGATCCCTGCGTGATCGCCGTGCCCTTGTAGAGCATGCAGCTGCGTTCGGACAGCGGGGTCTCGGGCTCGACCGCATCGCGGTGTTTGCCCACGGGGACCGATTCGCCGGTGAGCGCGGACTCGTCGACCTGCAGGTTGTTCGCCTCGACCAGCCGGATGTCGGCGGTGACCACGTCGCCGGCCTCGACCAGCACGACGTCGCCGGGGACCAGGTCCTCGGCCTCGATCTCGCTCTGGTCGCCCTCGCGCAGCACGGTGGCGAAACGCCGGTCGAGCTCCTGGAGTGCCTCCATCGAACGCAACGCCCGCAACTCGGTGAGGAAACCGATTCCGGCGTTGATCAGCATGGCCACGGCGATGGCCGCCGCGTCGATGGTGTTGCCGAACGCCGCCGACAGGACGACGGCGGCGAACAGCACGAGCATGATCAGGCTGCGGAACTGACGGACGAGGATCCCGAGGGTGCTCTCGTGCTCGACGTCGTGCAGTTGGTTCGGGCCGTACTCCCGACGGCGGTTCTCGACGGCACGCGCATCGAGCCCCTGCTCGGAGTCGACGTCGAAGGACGCGAGGACGTCGTCGACGTCCCTCTGCCAGGGAGGGGCGGCGGTGCGGTCGGCGGTGGTGTCCATGGGACAGGACGGTCGCAGGCACCGCACCCGACCGCGACCGGGGAGCGCCCGACCCGAGGGCGGGTCGTCGCACGACGGGCCCGGGTGTCGCCTCCGGACCGGCTCCTCGGGAGATCCCCCCTCTGACTTCCCGGTGTCGCGGGGCCATCCTGGGACTCCACCCCACACCGGCCCGTCTCCGGGCCGAAACGGACCGAGACCGTGGACCTGCGTTCGTACTACGGCGATCCCCATGTGCGCCGGCGCATGCGGGAGTTCCTGGGTGGTCCCTCCGACGGCGAGGCGACCTGCGCGTACCTGTGCCGTTGCGACAGCGCCGACGGCGGCGTGCACCGGCACGGGTCGGAGCGGCTCGACGCGTTCCTCGAGGCGGGATGGGAGGTCGGCCGCTCACTCTGGGACCACGAGGGGCTGATCGCACACCTCGACATCGAGTACGTGAACTACGACTACCCTGGCGAGGCAATCGAGGATCCGCAGCGCGCGTTCCGGCTCCAGCAGCCCCTGGTGGATGCCATCGAAGAGGTGCTGGCCGACTACGGCGTGTCCGCATTACACCTGCTCACCGGCCGCGGACACCACTTCGTGTGGCGCGTCCCGTACGGAACGCCCGCGGCGTCCTCGCTCGTCGCCATGGGCCGGATGCCGCGCCACATGGCTCTGACGAATGCGACCATCCGCTCGCCACGGGGGGACCGACTTCCGGTGGAGGCGTGCCGGGGACACGCCGGGCTGGGTCTGGTCATGGAGCGTCTTTCGCATCGCTTCGTGGAGGAGGCGGCGCCGCACTGCGAGATCCCCGTCGAGTTGACCGACGTCCGGGTGGGGCCCGGAGAGCGGGGGCGCGAGGGTCTGTCGATCGATCTGTCCGAATACGGCGATCCGGTACACACGCGAATGATCCGCGTGCCCTTCTCGGCCTACCTGAAGCCCTGGCTGAAGCCGGGGCTGTTCTCGCCCGATCGACACGCCGGACTGCCCCTGCTCTTCGCCGTACCACAGCACGAGTTCGACACCAGGGCGGCGATCGACGTCATGCGCGATCCCGACCGGGCCCGGGACCTGGCGCGGCGGGCGTCGGCTCGCATCCCCGACGGATCCGACGGAACCCGTCGACTGATCGAGGACTACCGCGGCTCGCCGCTGGCCCGGTTCCACGACTGGTACTACGACCACCAGCCCGAGCCACCGGAGCGCTGGGCCGAGACCTACGACACGCTGGACCTCGACCGATTGCCACCCTGCGTGGCCGAATCGGTCCGGAGGCCGAACGACGTCCTGCTGCAACCGGCGGGGATCCGCCGTCTGGTGGCCACCCTGTGGGCCGACGGGTGGCACCCCCGCGACGTGGCCGGACTGATCCGTTCGAAGTACGAGCGCGACCACGGATGGGGCGGCCGCTGGTACCACTACGACGCCGCCACCCGGGCCGACTTCTACACCCGGCTCTTCGCGAGCTGGATCGCCGTCGGCAACGACGAACTCGTCGACTACAACTGCCAGTCGGAGAAGGAGAAGGGCCTGTGCGCGCGGCCCTTCGGGGATTGTGACCTCACCGACTGGCGACGGCGCGCGCTGGAGAGGAGATGGACATGAGCGACTGGCCGGTGGGTCTGTCGACGGGCTGCTTCTACGACCGGAGCATCTTCGACGTCCTCGAACCCATCTACCACGGCGGATTCTCCATGCTGGAGATCTGTTCCGCCGAGAAGCACTTCGACTACCACGACCGCGATGCGCTCGAGTCCCTGGTGCGAAGACTGCGCGATCTGAACCTCGAGGCATACTCCTTCCACGCGCCCTACGGGCGGGACATCGACATCACGTCGCTCGACGACGAGAGGCGTGCCTATTCGCGCGAGGAGATCCTGCGATCGGCCGAAGCCGCGGCGCAGATGAACGTGCGGTACTTCGTGATCCACCCGGGGCCGGAGATGTCGGAGGAGCCGCCGGCCGAGGAACGCTTGCACCGTCTGCGGAACGCGGCCTCGGTTCTCGACGTCGTGTCGCAGCGCTGCGCGCAGCTCGGGATCGGCTTCTGCCTCGAGAACATGTTACCGCACCTGTTGTTCGGCAACGCCAGCGACATGCTGTGGATCCTCGGCGACATCCGGCGGGTCGAGGTGGGCGTGTGTCTGGACACCGGTCACGCGCACCTCGCGCGCGACATCACCGAGATCGTGCGCAAGTTCGCCGGACACCTGCGCATGTTGCACGTCCACGACAACCGGGGCGACTACGACGACCACCTGCCCCCCGGCGAGGGCGAGATCGACTGGCTGCGTCTGGTGGGCGAGCTGCGGAGGATCCGCTTCGCCGGCGGGCTCGTGCTCGAGCTGTCCGGCGACCTCGAAGTCGAACCCGACGAGATGCTCGAGCGCGCGCGACACGCCCGATGGTTCCTGCGTGACCTGTCGCGTCGGGTGGCGCTCTTCGGCAGGACAGGCGAGGGCCCGCTGCAGAGCATGGACATCGAGGAGAAGGCCTGATCGTCGGCGCGATCAGCGGGTCAGGATCGCCTTCTCGACCCGGCTGCGGCCGTCGGCCTGCAGCCGCACGAAGTACACGCCACTGCCCAGGCGGCGCTGACGGTCGTCGCGGCCGGACCAGTGCACCGTGTGGCTTCCGGCCGCGACCGATCCCTCGTGTAGCCGGGCGACCTCGCGGCCGGCGAGGTCGTACACGGCCAACCGCACCTGCGTCGTCTCGCTCAGCGTGTAGCGGATCGTCGTGGAACCGTCGAAGGGATTGGGGCGCAGTGGCCGCAGGTGGAAGCCCGTCTCGGGATCTTCGGTGGGCTCGTCCACACCCGTCGCTCGCGTGACCTCGTAGATCCGCACGTCGTGCGCGTCGAGGTCGAGCCCGGCGAGGTCGAAGGACGGGTCGATCGTCGTGTCGATGTCCGGATCGGTGCCCAGGAGATCGCGCAGGACCACGTCTCCGGCCGCCCACTGGTCGCTGGTGCCGTCGAGGGTGACTCCACTGCGTGCGGTGTCGCCCACGTTGATCATGCAGAGCACCGTCTGCGCCTCGTAGCGGCGCAGGTAGGCGAGCACCGTCGGATCCCCGGTTGCGAGCGGCAGGTACTCGCCGCGACGAAGCGCCGGTGTGTCGTTGCGTACGGCGACGAGATCGCGGTACCAGCTCCACAGGGAATTCGGGTCCTGTCGCAGGTCCTCGACGTTGAAGTCCGCGGCGTTCGGTCCGATCTCGTTCCAGGGCACACCGGTGGTGAAGCCGGCGTTCGGGCCATCGGTCCACTGCATGGGGCGCCGGATCTCGGGATCGGGCTTGGTGCCGAGCATGCCCACTTCCTCGCCGTAGTAGAGGAAGGGCACGCCGGGCTGGGTGAGGTAGATTCCCGCGGCCACCTTCATGCGATCGACGTCCTCGCCGAGCACGTTCATCACGCGGTTCTGGTCGTGGTTGGTGAGGAAGGTGGCGTACTGCAGGTAGGGGTAGAGCCCGTAGACCTGGTCGGCCTTGTAGGCCAGGCCCTGCGCGTCGCCGCTGTTCACGGCGCCGAGCATGGCATTGGCCAGCTCGAACTCGAAGCAGAAATCCAGACGGTCCTCGATCACGTACTGGCGGACGGTCGAGGAGTTCGTCCAGGCCTCGCCCACCGACATGGCGTCGGGGTCCACCGACTTCACGTGCAGGTTGAAGTCGCGCCAGAAGTCGAAGGTCTCCGGGGTGTTCTGCAGCTGCCCGTCGGTCTCGTCGATGTAAAGGACCGCGTCGAGCCGGAAGCCGTCGACGCCGATCGTGTCGAGCCACCACGTGGCCGTGTCGAACATCGCCGTTCGCACTGCCGGTTCGTCGTAGTTCAGGTCGGGCATGCCGCTCCAGAACAGCCCGTAGTAGTAGTACCCCGAAGCATCGCGGTGCCACACCGGCTGGCCCCAGGGTCCGGTCTGTCCGGGATCGCTCGGAGACCACACGAAGTAGTCACGATACGTGGGGTTGCCCTGCCGGGCCGCGACGAACCACGGGTGCTGTGTCGACGCGTGGTTCATGACGTAGTCGATGATCACGCGGATCCCGCGGGCGTGGGCGGCGTCGAGGAAGGTGCGGAAGTCCTCGAGCGTGCCGTAGTCCGGGTTGATCGAGCGGTAATCGATCGTGTCGTAGCCGTGATAGGTCGGCGACTCGTGGATAGGCATCAGCCAGATCCCGGTCACGCCCAGGTCGTCGTCGGTGCTCGGGTCGCCGTCGTTCAGGTAGTCGAGCTTGTCGGTCAGGCCCTGGAAGTCCCCGATGCCGTCGCCGTCGCTGTCGTGGAAGCTGCGCACGAAGATCTCGTAGAACACGGTGTCGTTCCACCACGACAGCTCGCCCACGCCGGCGTCGGGCGCGCGGTCGCCGTACCAAACGAGGATCTCGTTGTCGCTCGACCGGACCGTGTAGCTGCGGTTGGGTCCGCCGCCCGGGAACTCCTCGCGGCCGTCCCAATCGCCGTTCAGACGGAACTTGAACTCGATGGTCTCGCCCGGGGTGAAGCCGTGCACGGTGACCTCGTGGATCGAGTCGCCGTCGGCGTCGGACAGGACGATCAGTTCCTCGGCACCCCAGCCGTTGAAGGGTCCGGCGAGGTCGACGAACTCGGTCGCGGGATCGAAGTTGCCGAGTTCGATCTGGTGGGCCATGCGCACGCGGAAGTCGATCGACACCGCGTTCGCCGCCGCGGGCACGACGACGGCGGCGAGTAGGCAGAGGAACGCCGAGAAACGAGCCGCGGCTCTGGACACGGGATTCGCCTTCCACGGGGGGTGTCGGCGCGGGACGCGCCTTCGACGGTTCAGTCTAACACCGCGTCCGGAGCCGGACAAACCGGTGCCCTGGTCACTGCTCTCCGGCTTCCTCACGGGCCTCCCCGCGTCGGGGTCCGCCGACGCGCGCGACCACCTGCACGGTGCTCGCCTGGGGCCCGTGCTCGCCCATCTCCTCGACGTAACGGACGCCGGTTCCCACCACGAGATCCTCGAGATCGGCGTTCACCACCGCGTTTCGATGGAAGTAGACGCTCTCGCCTTCCGGCGTCTTGAGGAAGCCGTGATCCTCGTCGGGGAACAACTGGTCGACGATGCCGACCATGTCCTGCGACGGATGCGCCTTCACGTCGCGCCGCTGCTTGGCCACGAGCTGCTCCAGCTGACTCCGCATGGCGTCGAAGGTGCGATGGATCACCGTCTCGAGAGTGTCGTTCACCGTGCCCTGGCTCGGCTCGCGGACGGCGACCAGTTCGTGGCCACGGGGAACCTGCACCGCCACGCGCACGCGGTAGGAACTCCCGGCCGACGGGTTGCCCTGCGGCCGTTCCACCGCGACGCGGCAGCTCGTGAGGTAGTCGCACACGCGGTGCAGCTTCTCGACCTTGTCGCGGACGAGGGCGTCGAGGGCCTCGGTCTTCTTCACGCCGCGGAAGGTCAGTTCGAGTGGGACCTGCACGGTCCACCTCCTGGGTCGGGTCGGATCCCGTTCACGGATCGACGAATTCGTCCCGACACTGTAGCCGCGTGCGATCACGACGAGATGGGGAGCGTCCCCAACCCTCTCCCCGGGCCGGACAGAAGTGGTGCCGCTGCACGATGGGTCACGGATGCGGTTCCGGGCTAGAATCCTCGCCGTGGGTCCCTCTCGGCCTGGACAAACGATTCCTGGGAGGGAAGTCATGGCTCATCGCGCCCTGACCGCATCGCTGGTGATCGTCTGGATCCTCGGTGCGGTCGTTCCGTCGACGGCAGAGACCATCGTCTACTCCACAGATTTCGAGGACTGCACCGCCGGGGATCTCACCGGCCACCCCGGCGCGGCCGATCAGGACTGGTGGTACCGGTCGCTGAGCGGCGATGCGAGCGCCCAGATCCTCGGCAGCGGCGGTGACCCCGGCCGTTGCCTCGAACTCTACGCTCCGATCACGAACGCCTCCGGCGTGCAGACCTACGGCTACCGCGAATTCGACGAGTGGGTGGACCTGACGCAGGTGGCGATCGTGCGATTGTCCTTCGACGTCTTCTGCCGCTCGAGCGACACCACGACCCAGAACCTCTACCGCGCCGACGTCGAAGCCGTCGGCGGACCGCACCCGGGCTTCCTCATCGGTGGCGTTCGCCTGGTGTCGGGTCAGCAGGCCCCCCGCGACGTCACCGGCCTCGACGTCCAGGTCTTCCATTCGCCGGTGGGATCGGGGGGACTTCCGATTCCTCTGACCGTCGGCCAGGACCTGGCGGGCCTGGCGCTGACGGGCGAGCGGCTGGCGGAGCAGGGTCGGCA
>CAZQHE010000003.1:31646-47977 GCA_964593155.1 uncultured bacterium | reverse complement strand
GGCGTGGGATACGTGGCACCACGTGCAGCTGGTGATCGACCACGCCGGTGACGAGTACGTGTCGATCACCGTGAACGGCGAGACCCAGGACATCGCGGGCTACCGGCCGCCGCGTTCCTGGTACGAGGGGGAGTTCCTTCGTGGACAACGGCTGGAGAAGGTCCAGGGGGTGATCTACGCGAGCGAGTGGGGGGATCCGGTCCAGCAGACCGACGACTGGGTCCGCTACGACGACCTCGCCGTCCAGGTCGAGTACTCCCCGGCTCCCCGGCTGCTGTCGGTCACCGACGTCGGCAACGACCAGGGCCGTCAGGTGCGCCTGGAGTGGCTGCGCTCGGAGTACGACGGCCCCACCGCGCCCACGATCCTCTCCTACGACATCTATCGTCGCGAGGACTCCGGGGCCAAGCTCGACGGCTGGGATTACGTGGCCAGCGTTCCCGCCGCCGGCGACGACGTGTACCAGTGCGTGGTTCCCACGCTGGGCGATTCCACGTCGGCCGGCATCTGGTGGTCGAGCTTCCTGCTGCGGGCGATGACCGACGACCCGCTGGTGTACTATCAGTCCGTACCGGACAGCGGCTACTCGGTCGACGACCTGGTGCCCGAGCCGACCTCCGGCTTCGCGGTGTCGTACACGACCGAAGGGGTGTACCTGAGCTGGTCGCCGAGCACGGCTCCGGACTTCCTTGTGTTCCGTCTGTACCGGACGCGCGCGGCGAAGGCGCAGGAGCTGGTGTGCGAGACGACGGCGACGTCGTGGCACGACGACACGGGGACCTGGGGGGACACCTACCGTCTGGCGGTGGTGGACGACGCGGGCAACGAGTGCGAGGCGGCGGCGCCGACCACGACGACCGATGCGCCGGTGCCGTTGCGTTCGGTGGTGCTGCACGCGCCGGTACCGAATCCCTTCAACCCGGCGACGGAGCTGTCGTTCGAGCTGCCGTCCGACGGCACGCCGGTGCAACTGCGGGTGTACGACACCGCGGGGCGTCGGGTGTGCACCCTGGTGGACGACGTACTCGACCACGGTCGGCACGAGGTGGTGTGGTCCGGTGTCGACGACGCCGGCCACGCGGCAGCCTCGGGCACTTACCACGCGCGGCTGAGCACGCCCGATGCCACGCGGGTGGTCAAGCTCACGTTGGTTCGCTGATCCGCGGACGCGGGTGGCCGCTCCGGCCCGGTCACCCGCGGCCCTGGCAGGGCCCCGCGTCGCCGCGTCGGTGGTCGCGCACGATCTTCGCGGCCAGCCCCAACATGCTGACCACGGAGATCCACAGCAGCCCGGTGCGCATGGTCTCCGCGTTGCGTCCGAAGGTGGCGATCAGCCCGATCAGGGGGACGATCCCGGCGACGGTCGCCGCGAGGAAGCGCGCGTAGCCCATGCGCAACAGCCCGCCGACGAAGCTGATCGCGTCGTTGGAGAACAGCGGCGACAGACGGGCGATCACCACGGCCCACACGCCGTAGCGGCAGGCTTCGTCGCGGACGCGCCGTTCGGTGCCCGGGCCGAGCAGGCGGCGCACCGAATGTCGGCCGATCGCGGCGCCGACGCCGTAGCCCACCGACGACGCCGTCACCACCGCCACGAGCGAGATCAGGGATCCGAGCCCCTCGCCGTAGACCAGGACGGCGAGGACCATCAGCAGCCAGGACGGGATCACGATCAGGAACATCTGTGCGGTCATCAGGCCCACGATCAACAGAGGGCCGCGCCAACCGAAGGGCTCGACCCAGCGGCGCGCCCGGTCGGGGTCGTCGCTGGTGAGCACGCGCAGCATCTCGTCGACGAAGTCGCCGACGCCGGGAATCGTGAGATAGGCAACGGCCACGCCCCCGACGACGAGCGCACTCGCGACGAGTACGGATCGGCTCCGGCGATCGGATCGCGGCACGGTCGACTCCTCGGGGACGGACGTGCCAGTCAACGCGCGACCGCCCGCGCCCGCCATCGGGGAGGCCTGGATCCCGGTACCGACCGGTCCGGGATCCGGCTCTGTCCACTGCCCGCCGATCGCGCTACATTCTCCGTTCCCACCGCTCAAGCCGTCCCGGGAGTCCCCCATGCAGCACGACCTGATCGCCGTCGTCGACTTCGGCGGGCAGTACGCCCACCTGATCGCGGCCAAGGTGCGCCGCCAGGGCGTCCTGGCCGAGATCCGTCAGCCCGAGGACCCGATCGAGGCCTACGCGGGCGTCAAGGGCGTCATCCTGTCGGGCAGTCCGGCCCTGTCGTCGCAGGACGAGGACTCGGGTTACGAGAAGCGGGTGTTCGATCTCGAGCAGCCGATCCTGGGCTTCTGCTTCGGCCACCAGGAGATCGCCAAGCACTACGGCGGCAGCATCGTCAACGGCGGCAAGGAGTGGGGGCACAGCGACCTGCACCTCACCGGCGAGCATCCGCTCTTCACCGGCCTCGGCCCGGTCGAGACCGTGTGGATGAGCCACAACGACTCGGTCACCGGTCTGGGCCCCGGCTTCCGCGAGCTCGGCTACACCACCGGCGCCCACGGCGCCACCGATCACCGCTACGCCGCCATCGGCAACGACGAGCTGCGCCGCTACGGCTTCCAGTTCCA
Source organism: uncultured bacterium (assembly GCA_964593155.1). Taxonomy (GTDB): domain Bacteria; phylum Krumholzibacteriota; class Krumholzibacteriia; order JAJRXK01; family JAJRXK01; genus JAJRXK01. The sequence continues at coordinate 45,392 of CAZQHE010000003.1, read as the reverse complement.
CGCCGAGGTCGACGACACCGAGCACGGTGATCGCATGATCGCCAACTTCGTCTTCGAGATCTGCGGATGTCGGGCCACCTGGGACATGGACGCCTTCCTCGCCGAGGAGATCGAGCGGGTGAAGGAGCAGGTGGGTGATCGTTCGATCTTCCTGCTGGCCAGCGGCGGGGTGGACTCGACGGTGGCCGCGGCCCTGCTCGGCAAGGCCCTGGGCCCCGAACGCGTGAACCTGCTGCACGTCGACAACGGGCTCATGCGCAAGGACGAGAGCCAGCAGGTACTCGACCTGTTCCGCGAACTCGGTCTGGACGAACACCTGCACTTCGTCGACGCCAGCGCCACCTTCCTGGCCGCGCTCGACGGCGTGACCGACCCCGAGCGCAAGCGCGCGATCATCGGCGAGACCTTCGTGCGTGTGTTCGAGGAGAAGGCCCGCGAACTCGGCATCGAGGACCACCTGCTCGGTCAGGGCACCATCTACCCCGACACGATCGAGACCGGCGGTACCAAGCGCGCCGACGTGATCAAGACCCACCACAACCGGGTGCCGGTGATCGAGGAGATGATCGCGGCCGGCCGGGTGGTGGAGCCCTTGAAGGAGCTGTACAAGGTCGAGGTCCGCGAGCTGGGCGAGAAGCTGGGGATCCCGCACGAGGCACTGTGGCGGCACCCCTTCCCCGGCCCCGGTCTGGGCGTGCGTCTGCTGTGCGGCGACGGCCGGCCCGACGACCATCACTTCGAACAGATCCACGACACGCTGCCGGCGGTCGCCGCGCGCTTCGGTGTGCAGGCCACGGCCCTGCCCATCCGGTCGGTTGGGGTGAAGGCCGACCTCCGCGCCTACGAGCACCCGGTGCTGCTGAGCGGCGACGTCGACGACGCGACCGCCCGCGCCGCGGTCAAGGCGATCTGTGCCGAGGTCCCGTACGTGAACCGCTGCGTTTGGAACCTCGGCGCCGACCACCCGGACTCGGTGTCTCCGGTTCCGGGATTCATGACCCGCGCGCGCCTCGACACCCTGCGTGAGGCCGACGCCCTGGTCATGCAAGGACTGGAGCAGCACGGACTCTACGACGAGATCTGGCAGTGCCCCACGGTGCTGGTCCCGCTGGCCTGGGCGGGGCGCGAGGGAGAGATGGTCGTGCTCCGGCCGGTACGCTCGCAGAGGGCCATGACGGCTGCGCCCGTCCCTCTGCCCGAGGCCCTCGTGGCCCAGCTGCGCGCCACGATCCTGGCCCTGCCCGGCGTCGGGAGCCTCACGATCGACCTGACCTCGAAGCCGCCCGGGACCATCGAGTGGGAGTAGAGCCGGCGATCCTGCCTCCACTTGATTGGTACCAACGAATCACAGCGAAGAGGCTCCGAACCGCGTAGAGTCGGGGAAGACGACGGGATCATGGTGGATTCCGCCTTGCGACCTGCCCGCATCTTTCCTAGTAATCATTCCTGGATTGGAGCGATTATGAAGAGGTTGGAAGACCAGCAACCGCAGATCGACCGCATCCGCGAGGCGGGGTTGCGCGCCACGGCGTCCCGTGTCGCGATTCTCGACCATCTGCAGGAGGATCGGCGGCATCCGACCGCCGAGATGGTCTACGAATCGCTCCGGGCCAAGCATCCCAGCCTTTCCCTGTCCACGGTCTACTCCACGCTCGAGAGCTTCATCGACCGTGGCCTGCTCCGCCGGGTGCACACGCCCGAAGGTCGGCTCCGCGTCGACGGCACCCTGCAGGACCACGACCACGCCATCTGCCGGCACTGCGGCGCCGTCTTCGACGTCGCCCGGACCGGCCTCCGGCCGCAGGAAGCGCCGATGCTCCCCGACGGAGTGTCCCTGGTCGCCGTGAACATCGAGTACGAAGTCCTGTGCTCCGAGTGCCAGGAGCACACCGCCGTCGGGGCGGGCGGTTCCGGCCGCCCCGGTGAAACCAACCACCCGGGAGACCCCGGTTTCTCCAAGGAGTCCTGAATCCATGGCCGAGCTGAAGGGTAGCAAGACCCACATGAACCTGAAGGAAGCGTTCGCGGGAGAGTCACAGGCCAACCGTCGTTACCTGTGGATGGCCAAGATCGCCGACGTCGAGGGTTTCTCCGAGGTCGCCGGCAACTTCCGCGAGACTGCCGAGGGCGAGACCGGCCACGCGCACGGTCACCTCGACTACCTGAAGAACGTGGGCGATCCCGCGACCGACGAGCCGATCGGCGACACCGAGGACAACCTCAAGAGCGCCATCGCCGGCGAGACCCACGAGTACACCGACATGTACCCGGGCATGGCCAAGACCGCGCGCGACGAGGGCTTCGCCGAGATCGCCGACTGGTTCGAGACCCTGGCCAAGGCCGAGAAGAGCCACGCCGGTCGCTTCCAGCAGATGCTCGAGAGCATCAGCTAGCTCCGGTTCGGTCGTGTCGGGGTGGGTGTGGAAGCACCGTGCACATCCGCCCCGACGCACCAACTCCCATCACAACCGGATCGCCGTTCCCCCTGAGCGTCCGCGCCGACGTCGAGGTTCTTGTTCGTGAGTGCCGACAAGCCCATCAGCTATTCCCCCACCGACGGGCTGACCTACGATCCCAGCGACCCGAAGTACTGGGACCCCGACGGACTGCAGTCCGAGATCACCCGCACCTTCGAGATCTGCCACGGTTGTCGCATGTGCTTCAAGTTCTGCGACAGCTTCCCGCGCCTGTTCGATCTGCTCGACACGCACTACGACGGTGACGTGCGTCAGGTGAACGCACGCGACACCGAGCAGATCATGGACGACTGTTTCCAGTGCAAGCTGTGCGAAGTGCAGTGTCCCTACACGGTGCGCGACGGCCACGAGTACCAACTCGACTTCCCGAAGCTGGTGCACCGCTACAAGGCGCAGCGCGCGAAGGAGCGGGGGATACCCCTGCGCGACAAGGTGCTCAGTCAGCCCGACCGGAGCGCCGCGGCCGCGCGTGCGAGCGGCGGGCTCGCCAACACCATGAACCGCGTGAAGATCCATCGCGTGTTCATGGAGAAGACCCTGGGCATCCACCGCGACAAGCTGCTGCCCGACTTCGCGCCGGTCACATTCGAGCAGTGGGCCGAGAAGAGCGGACGCAATTTCGACGTCGGCGGCGAGGCGGTCCTGTTCCAGACCTGCTACGTGCAGAACAACGAACCGCACGTGGGTAAGGACACCTGCGAGGTCTTCGATCGCAACCAGGTGGACCTGCGCTGCGCCAAGGGCCTGCAGTGCTGCGGCATGCCCGCCTGGGAGAAGGGCGACCTCGAGAGCGTGCGCGAGCAGGCCGCGAACAACCTCGACGTGCTGATGCCCCACGTGGAGCGGGGCGCGAAGATCCTGGCGATCAATCCCACGTGCTCCATGATGATGCGGCGCGAGTATCCCGAGTTGCTGGAGGGCGCCGACCGCGAGCGCGCGAAGCAGCTCGCCGAAGCGGTCATGGACCCCAGCGAGTTCCTGTGGGGCATCCGCAAGGAAGATCGCTTCAACACCGACTTCAAGAGTACGCCGGGCGAACAGGTGGCCTACCACGCGCCGTGTCACCTGCGCGCGCAGGGGGTCGGATTCAAGGGCCGTGACCTGCTGCGCAAGATCCCCGGGACCAAGCCGCACACCACCATGGAGTGCTGCGGCCACGACGGCACCTACGCCATGAGCGTCGAGGGCTTCGAGCCGAGCCAGCGCGTCGGGAAGCGCGCCTTCGACGGCGTGAAGAGCGCCGAGAAGGCCGAGGTGTGGAGCACCGACTGCCCGCTGGCCGCGCTGCAGTTCCAACAGCACGCCGGACGCAAGCCCATGCACCCCATGAGCATTCTCGCGGCCGCCTACCGCGAGGACGGATTCCCCACGAAGATCGAGACCCCGGCCGAGGAGACGGAGTGATGGCCCGCAAGGTCGAACGCAAGGACATCGTCGACTACCAGACATGGATCGAGCGCCGCGACGCCGAACGCGAGCGGATGATGAAGGTCAAGGAGCCGCGCCGTGTGCACGTGGGCGAGCACCTCACCTTCCTGTTCGAGAACACCGACACGGTGCGCTACCAGATCCAGGAGATGATGCGCGCCGAGGAGATCGTGAAGGAAGACGCGATCCAGCACGAGATCGACACGTACAACGAATTGCTCGGCCGCCCCGACGAGATCGGCTGCGTCCTGTTGATCGAGGTCGAGACCGCCGAGGAGCGCGCGGTGAAGCTGGTCGAGTGGCTCGACCTGCCCAAGCACATCTACGCCGAGCTCGAGGACGGCACCAAGGTCCGTCCGAAGTACGACGAGCGGCAGGTGGGCGAGACCCGGGTGTCGAGCGTGCAGTACATGACCTTCGACACCGACGGCAAGGTGCCCGTGGCGCTCGGCAGTGATCTGCCGGCGCTCGAGGTCCGGGTCGAGCTGACCGACGAGCAGCGCAGGGCGATCGAGGAGGATCTGAAGGACGGGGCCGTCGCCTGAGCTGCGCCCGATATCGTGATCCGCGACCGCGTCCGGGGGCCCCGGACGCGGTTTCGCGTCTCCGGGACTCAAGACGAGTGGGCGACGTGCCGATCTCCCGGGCAGCGCCCGCGCGTGGTGCGGCTCCCCCCTGCGTCGTTCCCGGAGAGGCCATGTCGTCGCCCGCCCGTTTCCGGTACCATCTGTGGCTCCCCGTCCTGGCCTGGTCGGCCGCGATCGGGGCCTCGTTGCTGTGGAACCTCGATCAGCACGATCGCACGGTGCAGCGGCTCGCGAGCTGTCATGCCGAGGAGATGCACGACGATCCGGGCCATGCCTCGGGGGACGCAGTTCCGCCCTCGATGCTCGACGCCGGGCGCGAGGCCCGCGACTCCCTCCTCGTCTGGCACGCTGGTCTGTGGGCGATCGGTCTGCTGGCCGTCGTCGTCGGTCATCGCGTCGTCCGCCGTACGATGGCAGAGAGGGAACGGACGGCTGCGGATCTCGCGCAGGTCGCACGTTCGACGGAGGAACTCGTCGAATCGGTTCCCTTCGGGATCATGATCGTCGGCACCGATCGCCGCGTGCGTCGGATCAACCGCACCGCCCAGGAGATCGTGGGCCGTACCGAGGGGGAGCTCGTCGATCGGCGCTGCCACCAGATGGTGTGCCCGGCGCAGGAGCACGCGTGCCCGGTCATGGATCTCGGCCATCACGTCGATCACTCCGAGCGGGTGGCGCTCGGACCCGACGGGTCGAGAGTTCCGATCCTCAAGACGGTGATCCCCTTCGTCTGGCAGGGCCAGGACGTGCTGCTCGAAGCCTTCGTCGACATCTCGAAGCAGAAGCAGCAGGAGCGCGAACTGGCCGAGCGGGTGCGTGAACTGACCGACGCACGGGCCGCGCTGATCGAGGCCAAGAACGACGCCGACGCGGCCCGCGAAGCCGCCGAGTGTGCCAACCGCGCCAAGAGCGACTTCCTGGCGAACATGAGCCACGAGATCCGCACACCCGTGAACGGCATGGTCGGGATGACCGAACTCTTGTTGCAGACCGAACTCGACGACGATCAGCGCGACTACGCCGAGGTCGCGGTGAAGAGCGCCGAGATCCTGCTGAAGGTCATCGACGACGTCCTCGACTTCTCCAAGATCGAGGCAGGACGGCTCGACCTGGAGTCGCTGGACTTCGATCCGGCCGAGCAGGTGCGGTCGGTCACGCGTGCGCTCGAGTTCGCGGCGCGGGGCAAGGGTCTGGACCTGTCCGAGGAGGTCGCTCCCGACGTGCCGCGATTGGTGCGGGGCGATCCCACGCGTCTGCGACAGGTGATCACCAACCTGGTGAACAACGCCGTGAAGTTCACCGAACGCGGTGGGGTGACGGTCGCGCTGGCACCGTGCGCGCGGGTCGACGACCGGGCCCGCCTGCGCTTCGTCGTGCGCGACACGGGCGTGGGGATCCCGCCCGAACGCTGCGGGGCGTTGTTCGACGCCTTCGTCCAGGCGGACAGCTCGACCACCCGTCGCCACGGCGGGACCGGTCTCGGCCTGTCGATCTGCCGACAGCTCGTGGAGTTGATGAACGGCACGATCGGTGTCGACAGCGAACCGGGCCGGGGCTCGGAGTTCTGGTTCGAGGTCGAGTTCGCCGCCGCCGACGCCGCCCCCGCGCCGGGAGAGACCCCGGAACCCTCCGTTCCGGCCGTGTGAGGGCCCCTTCGGTCGATCGCACAAAACCGCACACCACGGCCGCCTTCGATCGTTGTACGATCGCATCAGGAGCGGCCGTGGGCCTCGCCGCCCCGGCCGCCGAGACAAGGAGGCCGGACATGGCTCGACGTTTCCCCACTCACGTCGCGCTGCTTCCCTTGCTGGCCGCCTGTGCGACCACGGCCCCCGTGGACGTCGACAAGCGTCAGGACGACGGACAGGTCGTCTACCTCGACGGCATGACGACGCGCTACGCGGTGAAGGTCGACGAGCTCCCGGCCGCCAAGCGGCCGAAGCACGACTGCCTGATCAACGCCGTCGTCGCCGGTGACGCCAGCATGACTGCCGCCGCCTCGCTGTACCGCTGCGAGAGCGTGTACACGCTCGATCTCGTTCTGCACAACCACGGAGACAACTCGCTCGCGATCGATCGCGAGCAGATCAAGCTGTACGACCGTGACGGTGTTCCGCTCATCCCCCTGCTGGACTGGCCGGAAGGAATCGATCACGGCTTGCGGGCCGAGCAGGCGACCGTTGCCGCCTACGAGATCCTCAGCGCCGAACAGCGCGCGAACGGGGGTGGTGCCGCCGGCGTTGAAGCCAAGGGCGGGACCGGACTCGGTGCCGCCGGACCCACACCATCGACGACGGGGACTTCGTCGGCCTGGGATTCCGATCTCCGCATGGTCCGCCAGACCGTCACGCTGCCCGCAGTGGTGACCGTCTCGCCCGAACGCCACGCGCCCTACTGGGCCTACTGGCAGGCGAACGACGCCGAGTTCCCGTTGACGGCCACGATCCGGGTCGGGGACAAGCGCATGGTCATGCAGTTCGACGAACCGCCTCGTCTGGCCCGCTGAGCCGGACGCGGCGACCAGCGCCGCATCGTGACCTCTGGCCCACCGCGCAGAGGCCCGACGGTGTCGACGCGGACGAACTCGAGCCCCGAGGGAACGCTCTCGCCGGGGGATCACGTCCACGTGTGTTCCCCGGCTGGGTCAGTGCACCATTCCGATCGCGCGCTTCCGCTGCGCGCGGATCACGAGCCACAGGCTGGAACCGATCACCATCGCGCCCCCCGGCAGGGCCCACCAGGTCGGGGACTCGCCGAACAGGAAGAGGTCGTAGACGAGGGCGAACAACACGCCCGCGTACGACGCCGAGGCCACCAGGGACGCCCGTTCCACGCCGTACGCACGCGTCATCAGGAGCTGTCCCACGGTGGCGAACAGACCGACGCCCAGCACCGGCCAGAGGATGGCGTTCGCGGGTACGGTCGGCATGCTGCCACCCGTCGCGGCGGCTCCGCCGAGGGCGAGGGGGATCATGATCAGGTGGAACCAGGTCACGATGGCCGTGCCGCTGTTGTGCGGGGCCACGCGCCGCAGGGCGAGGTGGGCCCCGGCCGAGAAGACGGGAGCCCCGAGCGCGAAGAGGATCATCCACGACCCGGCCTGCAGCTTCGGCGCGGCGAGCAGGGCGCTACCGGCGAACCCGAACATCGCGGCCACGATCGCACCGCGGCCGGCGTACTCGCTGGTGTCGAGGACCACGGGCGCGGCCAGGGTCACCAGGATCGGCTGCAGACGCATGATCAGCGAGAGGGTGAGCAGATCGACCTCGCGCGCGGCCACGTAGAAGCAGGTCATGGCGCAGAATCCGAGGGCGGAACGGAGGATCAGGGCCCCCCGCCCCGGGCCGATCATCAGGCGCACGCCGCGGGCCGCGATCACGAGCAGGGGCAGCGAGATCACGGCCCGCCAGAACACCAGCTCGACCCCGGCCATCTCCTGCCGGGCGAAGCGGGCGCAGGCCACCATGGTGGTGAAGGCCAGCGAGGCCAACACCATGAGCAGGGGTCCGGAGCCGAGCAGGCGGTTCACGTGGTCTCGTCGGCGGACGGCCCGTACACGCCGGGAACCGGAGCGCCGATCAGCCGCAGGTACACCGTGAGCTGTCCGCGATGATGGGAGAGGTGGTTGAGCGCGAAGCTGCGCAGCACCGCGGCCCGCGGCAGGTCGATGCGAGCTCCTGGTCGAGCTCGGCGACGAGGGCGTCGATCACGGACATCGTCGTTCCTTCCGAAAGAGCCGGCGTCTGGCCGGCGGGATCGGGCTTGGGCGGCCGCGTGCGCGGCGGCCGGTCGGAGATTGCGACGATGGTCCAATGCGGCCCGGGCCGCCAGTCCGGAAGCGGTGCGGGGCTATTCGGCCCGGTCCTCGTCCGGGATGTGAACCCACGCTGGCCGAAACTCGCTGTCGGGTCTATGGTTTGCCGCGAGGGAGCCGTGTGGCCGCTCCGTCGATTCCGTGTGCGCCGCAGCCCCCGGCGGGTCTCCCGCGGGCGCACCCCCGGCCCGAGGACGTGGTGTCTCGTCCGGGCACGGAGTCGGACCGCGTGCCGCCTGCCGCGCGCCGGATCGCGCGCTCGCCGTCTGCTCGGCCACACCTCCTGCCGTGGATCGCCGAGCGCGTCGTGAGCGCTGCTGGCGGTCCGGAGTCGAGACACTCGTAGACCTGGACCGGTCCCGCTCGTGATCGAGGACCACCGCGGGGTGGTCAGCGGAGACGGAGCCGTCGCGGTCCGCGCGGAGCGCCTGGCGGAGCTGCTCGACCGGGAGATCCTTCCCCGTCTTGAGCGCCCGAGCCGGCTGCTGGGCCCCTTCGAGGGGGACTTCCGTAACGCGGACGGCGCGCCCGACATCGCGTGGATCTGGCCGTCCCTCGCCGAGGGACCCGACACGCCCGAGGCCCTGCGGCCGCTCTTCGAATCCGCACTTCTCCCGCCCGAAGTACGAATCGGACTCGCCTGTGCCCCCGCGCCCGACGTCGAGCGCGCACTGGTGCAGCACGGGATCCCGTGGTTCGCACGCCCGAGCCTGCAACCGCTGGCCGACGTGCCCGTGTGGCTCGTATGGCTCGAGAGCCCGTTGCAGCTGCTGGGCCTGCTGAGCGTGTTCGTCTGCGCCGGGGTCGACCACCGAGCGCGACGTCGCGGGCGTGTGCCCCGGGTGATCCTCAGCGGCCCGGGGGCCGAGCGGATTCCGGAGCTGGCCGCCGTTCACGGCGACGCCGTCGTCCCTGCCTCCGCCCTCCGACGCGACGGCATGCTCGCGTCCTGTCTCGGCGCCACCCCGGCCGCGACCGACGGAATCCTCACCGCGCGGCCGGCACCGGACGGTCCGGTGCTGGGCCGCAGTGACGACGAGCAGCTGCTGACCCCGCGCGGGCCGCGCAGGGACGAGTCGTCGGCCTGGCTGGTCCTGGGCGGCACCGACGCCCTGCACCGAACGCCGCGCCGACGGGTGGCCGGCCGTGGGGACTCGTTCACCGAGCAGGTCTTCGTGGGCAGCGGCTCGGCATCCGTGCGCGAGCGCCACGGTCTGATCGACGCCGAGACCCTCGGTGCGGCCGTGACCGCGGCTTTCGCCGACGAGGCCGGGGCCGTGCAGCTGGACTTCGTGATCGGCCTGCCCGGCGAGACCGACGCCGACCGCGCCTCGATCGGCCGCCTCGTCGACGACGTGGTCTCGGTCGCCCCGCGCGGCGCTCGGCAGGTGGTCGTGCGGGTGGGGTGCTTCGTGCCCGACGAGGGTCCGGCCATCCGACCGGCGGTCGCGGCGGCGACGCTCGCCGCCCTGCGGGAGCAGTTGCCGACCAAGCGCATGCGCGTGGAGACCGTGCCGCCGGCTCTGCCGGCGATCGAGACCCTGCTGCGGCGCGCTGGATCGGACGCGGCTCCGGTTCTCGAGCGGGTGCACGAGCGGGGAGGACGACGGGCCGACAGCGACGCTGCGCTCGACGTGGTGGTCTGGCGCGAGGCCCTGAGCGCGGGGCCGGAACTTCCCGGGTCCGAGGCCTTCGACCCCGTCCCGCTCACCGACCCGACGGGCGTGTGTGCTCCCACCGGCTTCCGGCCACCGGCCGTCGAGACGCCGCCGGCGGCCGCCGATGGCAAGTCGTCCGGGTCGCGTCGTCGCCGCGCGCGTCGAGGTGGGAAGAAGAAGCGCGCCGACCGCTGGACGCGCTGGCAGGCGTTGGTTCCGCGGCAGTTCGATCACCGCGTCGAGTTCGCCAAGCGCGGCCGGCTGCGGTTCCTCGGTGCCGGCGAGGTCACCGAGCTCTTCCTGCGCGCCTGCGCGCGCGCGGAGGTTCCCCTGGCCACCTCCGGGGTGGCCCAACCCCGCCCGAAGCTCAGCTTCGGTCCTTCGTTGCCCACGGGAATCGAGGGGCTGGCCGAGGTCGTCGACCTCGGCCTGGTCCACCGGGTTCCCGATCTTCTGGAGCGCCTGCGCCCGCACCTGCCGGACGACCTGCAGCTGCACCGCATGCTCTTCGTTCCCGCGCACGGGAACGACGTGGCGCTCTCCCGCGTGGCGTTGACCGAATACCAGGCGCGCCTCGCTCCCTCCCTGTGGAACGACGCAACGGCCCGTGCGAGCAGTCTCGCTCGCCTCGAGGCCTGGAGTCGTCGGATCGGTGCCGACCATCCGTGCACCGACGATCCCGACGACCCGATCAATCAGCTCCGTGACGTCCGGATCTCCGAAGGCCCCGACGACGAGCATCGCCTGGTGTTCGCGCTCGACGTCCGGGGACCGGGATCGCGCTGCCGCCCGCGCGACGTGCTGCGTCGCGGTCTGGAGGAAGCCGCGGTGGACGTCCGATGCATTCCCCTGCAACGCCTTCGCCTGCTGACGATCGAGAACGACGCGGGTCGCGAGCGACTCGTCACCCCGATCGAGCAGGCCCGCGGAGTCGAACGACGACTCCGCGCGAAGGCGAAGCTCTGCGCTTGAACGAGGTCGAGACAGCCGTCATGCACAAAGAGATCGTCATCAACTCCAGCCCCAACGAAGTCCGCGTCGCGCTCCTCGAGGACCGTGAGGTCGTCGAGTTCATGATGGAGCGCGCCGACCACAAGCGTGCGGTCGGCAACGTGTACAAGGGCGTGGTCACCGCCGTCCGTCCCGGCCTGCAGGCCGCCTTCGTCGACATCGGCATGGAGAAGGGAGGCTTCCTCCACGTCTCCGACCTGGTCCACGACGACCCCGTCGACGACGACGATCGTGGCCGTGGCCGGGGACGTGGCCGGGGACGCCGCCGCGAGGGCCTGCGCCCCATCGAGACCATGCTCAAGGAGGGCGACGAGATCCTCGTGCAGGTGACCAAGGAGGTCATCGGTACCAAGGGTCCGCGTCTGACCGCCGACATCAGCCTGCCTGGTCGCTTCATGGTACTCATGCCCAAGGGCGACCACGTGGGCGTGAGCCGCAAGATCGAAGACCGCAAGGAGCGTGGCCGGCTCAAGAGCATCCTGTCCGACCTGAAGCCCGAGGACGAGGCGGGGGCGTTCATCATCCGCACCGCGGCGATCGGTCAGGACGCCAAGATGATCGAGCGCGACATGCAGTACCTGCGGGATCTCTGGAAGGAGATCCAGCACACGGCGCACCAGTCCAAGGCGCCGGCGGTGGTCCACGAGGACGTCGGCCTGATCGTCAGCCTGATCCGCGACATCTTCAAGGACGACGTCGATTCGGTGGTGGTCGACAGCAAGGAGGACCACCAGCGGCTGATGCAGTACGTGAAGACCTTCTCGCCCGATCTGCGCGACCGCATCCACCTGTACCAGGGCGACCTGCCGGTCTTCGACAAGTTCGGGATCGAGGCCGAGCTGAAGAAGAGCCTCGACAAGAAGGTCTGGATGAAGCGCGGGGGCTTCCTCGTGATCGAACAGACCGAGGCCCTGGTCGCGATCGACGTCAACACCGGTCGCTTCATCGGCAAGAAGAACCAGGCCGAGACCATCTTCAAGACGAACATGCTCGCGGCCAAGGAGATCGCGCGGCAGCTCCGCCTGCGCGACGTGGGCGGGATCATCGTCCTCGACTTCATCGACATGGACAGCGAGGACGACAAGCGCAAGGTCCTGGCCGAGCTGCGTCAGCACCTCAAGCGCGATCGCAGCCGCACGAAGACCTTCGCGGTGAGCGAACTCGGCCTGATCGAGATGAGCCGCCAGCGCGTGCAGGAATCACTCAAGGATCGTCTGAGCGACAACTGTCCGTACTGCAACGGCTCGGGGCAGGTGTTGTCGGTCGACACCCTCGCGAACAAGGTCGAGCGCCTGCTCACCAAGCTGGGCGCGACGCGCAACGAGAAGGCCGTGCAGGTGCGCGCGAATCCCACGCTGGCCCTGCAGCTCATGAGCGAGCGGGCGAACTCGGTCCAGCAGATCGAGCGCTCGACCGGGATCCAGATCGACGTGATCGACGACGCGCGCCTTCACCGCGAGGAATTCCAGATCGTGTCGCTGCAGCGGCGCAAGGATCTGGTGGCAGAGATCGAGAAGTCCGACCAGCGCGGCGGCGGTGACGAGCAGCGTCGCGGCCGGGGTGATCAGGAACAGGAGCGCGGCGGACGCCGCCGTCGCGGCCGCGAGCGTGACCGCGAGGAGGAACCGGCCGCCGCCGAGGGGCGCGACTCCCGTCGTCGTCGCCGTCGCCGCTCCGAGTCCGGCGAGCCCGAGCGCGAGCGTCGCCCGCGTGGTCGCGAGCGCGACCGCGAGGAGAAACGCGAGGAAGCGGCCGCACGCGAGAACGGGGAGCGCCGTCGCCGTCGCCGGCGCCGACCCGAGGAGGACAAGGCCTCCGAGCGCCCGGCCCGGGAGACGACCTCTGCTTCGGAAGGGCAGGGCGAGGTCGCGGCCGAGGCCACGGCCGGTGGCCAGGCACCGCAGCAGCAGGAAGGCGAGCGGCCGAAGCGTCGCCGGCGTCGTGGTCGCCGCGGCGGACGGGGGCGCCGCCGTAGCGCGCGGAGCGAAGAGAGCGCCGCGACCGAGGCCTCGCAGGATCCGACCTCGACCGAGGGTGGCGAGAAGGCCCCGCGTGGCGAGAAGGCCCCGCGTGAACGGGGGGCGTCCGTGCCGGCCGAGCGTGGCGAGACCCACCCAGCCGAACGCGGCGAGACCCGCCCGGCCGAATCGGACACCGGGGCCGGGGAGGCGGCGTCGACCGAGGGCGAGGAGCGCTCCGAGCGCCGCACCACCCGCCGTCGCCGCCGTTCGCGAAGCCGCCGTACCCAGACCGGCACGACGGCGTCGTCCACCACCGGCGCCGAGGGTCCGGCCGACGAATCACCGCGGCACACGGCTCCCGGCGACGACACGTCGCGCCAGGAGCGGGCACGCCTCGAGGAGGACTCTCGCGAGCCGCGCTCCCGCGAAGATCGCCCCCGCGAAGATCGCCCCCGGGAAGGGCGATCCCGCGGGGAGCGCTCCCGCGAGGAGCGTCCGTCGCGGGAGCGGCGCTCGCGCCGGGGGCGCCGTCGCTCCGAGGAGAGCGCGGCCGACAGCCCCGAGACGGTCGCCGACGTGGAAGGCGCGATCGACACGGCCGAAGGCTACGTGCGTCCGGTGCCCGAGTCCGAGTCCGCCCCGTCCGGCGGAGAACCCTCGCGCGAGGACGCACCCGCCCCGGAACCGGAGGACCGCGGTCGGAGCGAGGAATCCGAGCACGAAGAGCCGGCGAGCCCGCAGACGAGCCCACGGTCGTCCGCGCCGGAGTCCGCGCCGGACGACGAGGGCGAAGACGAGGACGAGGGCGAC
>CAZQHE010000003.1:0-31546 GCA_964593155.1 uncultured bacterium | reverse complement strand
GTCCGCGCCGGAGTCCGCGCCGGACGACGAGGGCGAAGACGAGGACGAGGGCGACGAGGATCCCCGCGCGCGTCGCCGTCGCCGCCGCCGTCGCACGCGCCAGGTCGGCACGCCGACGCGCATGATCGGCACCGGCAAGACGCTCGATCAGAAGAAGCGCTAGTCGGACGTCGCTTCGAAGAGTCCGGGTTGGGGCGACCGGTCGTCGGGCCGGTCGTCCAGACTCGCCCGCAGCCGCAGCGGGGCCACTTCGCCCAGCCGCGCCGACTGCTCCAGCGCCTCGAGATAGCCCTGGGCCCGCTCGTGGCGCGGGTTCTGCCGCATCAGTTCCTGGAAGCGTGGACCGTGGTCGGGCACCAGCAGGTGGGCGATCTCGTGGTGCAGGATCGAATCGATCAGCCACACCGGATGGCCCATGAGGTGGGCGCTGATCCGGATCCTCCCCATGCGTCCGTCGTAGGTGCAGCTTCCCCAGCGCTTGTGCTGCCGGCGGCTGAAGCGCACCCGGAACGGTGGCAGCTCGATGCCGCGGAACCACGCCCGGCACACCTCGAGCGCCCGCAGGTGCAGGCCGTGGTCGTCGAACACCGACTCTCGCCGCAACCGCTCCCACACCTGCGCCCGTAGACGGCCGATCAACTCGTCGAGCGCGGGCCCGCCCGCGCTCCGCGGCACGCGCGCCACGAAGCGTCCGTTCTCGAGCGCCACCTCCACGGTGCGGCGGCGTCCGCGACGGATCTCGACGGTGGTGGGGAAGGGGTCAGTGGTGCCGCGATGCTTCACGGAGGGTCTTCAGTTCCTCGGGGGTCAGGCTGTCCATTCCGTGCGCGGAGATCTTCTCGAGGATCCGATCGATCTCCTCCTGCTTCGCCTTGGCCGACTGCTGCGCGCGCTCCTGCCGCTCGGCCTGCTTGCGCATGGTGCGCCGCGCCCGCGAGGCCCGCATCTTCCGCCCGAAGGCCCCCAGGCGCCAGTCCTGCTTCAGGAACAGGAAACCGGTGGCCATACCACCCAGGTGGGCGAAGTGGGCGGTGCCCCCCTGCGAGCCGCTGAAGGCGCCGAGCAGGTCGATCGCCACCAGCACCCAGATCAGGTACTTCATCTTGATCGGGAACAGGAAGTAGATCAGCACCTGGCGGTCGGGATACATGAGCGTGTAGGCCACCAGCACGCCGAGCACCGCGCCGCTGGCGCCGATGGTGGCGACCTGCGAGCTCGGACCGGTGATCCAGCTCAGCAGCGCGCCGCCCACGCCGCAGATCATGTAGTAGGTGAGGAAGTCGCGGCTGCCCCAGCGGGCCTCGACCGACGAGCCGAACATCCACAGGATCAGCATGTTGAACAGGATGTGGAACAGCCCGCCGTGCAGGAACATGTACGTGACCAGCTGCCATACGCGGCCGCTGGCGAAGACGTCGGCCGGGACCAGCCCGAAGATCCCGTTCAACTCGGCGCTCTCGACGCCGGGCAGCCACTCGATCACGAACACGGCCAGGTTGATGATCAGCAGCTGCTTGACCACCGGCGGGATGGGCACGCCGGGGCCGAAGCGGACCCCGCCGCCGCCGAAGCCGCCACCCCCACCGCCGAAGCCGCCGGGACGGCCGGAGCCTCCGGGGCGGCGAAAGGGTCCTCCTCCGGGTGGGACACGCATGGGTCGGACTCCAGGGGCGCGGTCGGTTCGTCGGGGTCGGGGCCGTGTTGCTGACGTCGGACCGCGCGGCGAGTAGACTCCCCCGTTCCGGCGTGGACGCAGTTTCCTCGGCCGGTCCTCCATGATAATCGGCAAAGCGGGCCGCGCCCTCAACCTGGGAGTCGATTCTTGTCACCAACCACCCGCCGAGAGCGACGTTTCGTGTGTTTCGGGAGTTCACGGGTCGGAGCCGAGTCCCCCGCGGCCCGGTCCGCGGAGACGGTGGGCCGGATCCTCGCCGAGCGGGGGATCACCGTCCTGTCCGGAGGCTACGACGGCGTCATGGACGCGGTCAGCCGCGGTGCGACCGAGGCCGGCGGCGACGCCATCGGGGTGACCACCCCGGTCTTCCCCCGGCGTGACCCCAGCGGTCATCTCACCGCCCAGTGGACCGAACCCGACTACGTGGCACGACTGGCCACGCTCGTCCGCCAGGCGCACGGCTTCGTCGCCCTCCCGGGCGGGCTCGGGACCCTGTCCGAGTGGGTCACGGCCTGGGTGCTGTTGACGATCCGCCAGGCTCCGGGGCCGCTGTTCCTCTTCGAGGATCCCTGGCGGCCGGTGTTCGAGGCGATCCTGGCCGTCGACGAGGTCGATCCCGCGCACGCCGAGCACGTCCACTGGCTCCGCGACGCGGCCGACCTGGCCGCCGCATTGGACGCCGGCGTCCGCTGAGACGACGGGATCGGGGCCGACGCCTGGCCGTCGCGAACGATCACGCTAGACTCGGAACCTGCGTCGGAAGCCCCCTCGGGGTGTGTTATCCTCGCACGAAACGTCTGGATCCCCGCGAGGAAGTCCCCATCCGTCAACGAACCAACCGGAGGAACGGTCCATGAGCCGCGAGAAGAAAGTCCTGGTGATCGGTACCGGGACCATCGGCGAACCCCTGATCGGTCTGCTCAGTGCCTACGGACAGGAGCTGGGGATCGACGATGTCCTGTTCCACAAGCGCACGCCGTTGCTGACCGACCGCTCGAAGGTGCGCGACCTGATCCGCAAGGGCGCCAAGCTCGTGACCGACGCCGATCGCATGGACGCCTTCGAGGACCTCGAGGTCGGCACCCCGGTCATGGCCACCGAAGAGGCGATCGAGGACGCCAGCGTGGTGATCGACTGCACGCCCGCCGGCAACAAGATGAAGGAAGAGCTGTACAACGACTTCGCGGCCAACACCGATCTGTTCATCGCCCAGGGCAGTGAGTTCGGCTTCGGCAAGATGTACGCCCGGGGGATCAACGACCGAGCCCTGATCCACGGCGAGGACAAGTTCCTGCACGTGGTCAGCTGCAACACGCACAACATCTCGGTGCTGCTCGAGACCCTTGCGCTGGGCGAGGGCAAGGACAACCTCGACCACGGGCGCTTCGTGTGCATCCGCCGCGCCAACGACCTCAGCCAGGACACCGGCTTCCTGCCGAGCCCCGAGGTGGGCAAGCACAAGGATCCCCAGTTCGGCACGCACCACGCCCGCGATGCCTACCACCTGTTCAAGACGCTGGGTCTGGAGCTGGACCTGTTCTCGAGCGCGCTGAAGCTCAACACGCAGTACATGCACATCATCCAGTTCCACCTGCGGCTGAAGAAGAAGACCAGCATGGACGCGCTCCTCGAGCACATCCATGCGAACGACCGGGTGGCGGTCACCTACAAGAAGACGGCGAACAGCGTGTTCAGTTTCGGGCGCGATCACGGCTACTTCGGCCGGATCCTGAACCAGACGGTGATCCCGATCGACACGCTCGCCCTGACCGAGGACGGGACCGAGGTCGTGGGCTACTGCTTCACGCCGCAGGACGGCAACTCGATCCTCAGTTCGATCGCGGCCAGCGTGTGGGCGCTGTATCCCGACGACTACGAGACCCGCATCCAGGCGCTGCAGGAGTGGTTCTTCGACGAGGTCTGACCGCGCCGCGAAGCCTGGCCGTCGACGACCGGAACGCGCTCACGGATCCCCGTGGGCGCGTTCGTCTTCCCGGGCGGCGGCCGTCGTCAGTCCAGGTCGATCACGTGGGTCGGCGGGCTGGTCTCGCGTTCCTCGACGATCAACTGCAGCTCCACCCCGCCCACGCGCAGGTGGTCGCCGTGCTCGAGCTCGCGCACGTCGATCGCGTCACCGCCGACCTTCGTCCCGTTCGCCGAATCGAGGTCGTGGACGTGGAAGCGCCCGGCCCGGAACACGATCAGGGCGTGGCGTCGCGAGACGGTCGCGTCGGCCAGGACGACGTCGGCCTCCGCGCCTCGCCCCAACACGATCGGTGATCGCGCCAGGGGGATCTCGGTGCCACGACCGGGACCGCTCAGGGTCACCAGGGCAGCCCGGTGCTGCGCCAGGAAGATCGACAGACCATCGGTCGTCGTGGACCGACATCCGGCGTCGGGAGTCGAGCGCGTCGATTCGGACCGGTTCATGACGAGTCCTTCCCCAGCGTGGAGAGCCCCGTACCCGAAACCGGTCTGCAGGAACGGTGCCGTGGATCAGAGCACGCGCAGCACCGCGCGCACGGGCGAGGCGTCGAGCCCCTGCCATCGCAGGGGCAGCGCGATCAGCTCGTAGGGCCCGGGTTCCACGTGGGCCAGCCACAGGTTCTCGAGGATGGCCGTCCGGGCGGGGAGCAAGGTGTGGTGCGAGGGAAGGTCCTTGCTGTCGGCGGGATCGATCGACGGGGTGTCGAGACCGATCAACCGGACGTCGTGGTCCACGAGCCAGCGGGCGGCCGCTGCGTCGAGCGACACGAAGTCGTCGGGGAAGGCGGTGTCGTTGTCGTCGCGCGTGCGGACGAGCAGGCGCGGGTGGCGGCGGACGTCGACGTCGGCGAAGTGCTCGGGTCGGAGCAGTCCGCTCCGCGGGCCGTCGACGACCCAGCACGGTCCGACGTAACGGTCGAGGTCCACGGCCCCGATCCCCGGCGCGCCGTCCTCGAAGTGCAGCGGGGCATCGGCGTGGGTTCCGTTGTGCGGGCTGGTCACCACGCGCGACACGTTGCACGAGTCGCCGGCCGACAGGCTCCACGTGAACTCCCACGAGAAGGGCGTGTCGCCGGGGAAGGTCCCGACCGACGGATCCACGGGCTGGCTGATGTCGATCAGGCGTCCTCGCTCCACGTTCAGCTCCTCGGCACCAGTCGCTGCAGCATGCGCTGCGCCTGCACGACCGACGGGTGACCCTCGTCGGCGTAGCGCATCACCTCGAGGTGCGTGCGCAGGTGGGCCAGGGCCTCGTCGCGCCGCCCGAGGTCCGCCTTGATCCGGGCGGCAAGGAGGTTCATGCGGGGCAGGGTGGGGATCTCGTCGAGCGCGGCGTCGACGGTGGCGGCGGCGGCCTCGGGCCGGTCGGCCGCCCACTGGGCCCGGGCGAGCTCGTAGCGGAAGAAGGTCAGCTCGTGCGGGCCGATCGATTCGGCCTCGTCGATCGCCGCCGACAGGGTCTCGATTCCCCGTGCGGGCTCGTCCTCGGCGCGCCCGAAGCGCGACTCGATCATCGCCACGTGCAGACGCTCGATCTCGGTGAAGCGCGGCGAGTCGCCGAGCGACTCTCCCATGACCGACGAACTCTCCGCGAGCGACTCCACCGACTCCCTCGCCTCTCCCACGCGCCCGAGCTCGAGCAGCGAGAGCGTGCGCATGAAGCGGGCGAAGACCAGGTACTCCATACGGCGCCCGTCCACGTCCTCCAGACGCTCGATCTCGCCGCGTGCGCGCTCCAGCACCTGTTCCCAACGGTCGGCGCGCAGGTCGATGGTCATGCGCTGCTGGGCCAGCCAGTCCTCGAGCCCGCGTTCCTCGAAGACCGGCTCGAACTCGTCGAGCACGCGGTGCGCGCGCTCCAACTGACCGGTCACGCCGAGGACGTCGGCCAGGTGGACGCCGGCCCAGATGAAGCCCGGGTCGATGTCCAGGGCACGCAGGAACTCCTTGGTCGCCTCTTCGAAGCGGCCGGTGTAGAAATACGCCTCGCCCAGGCTGTCGTGCGGGTTGGCCTGGTCGGGGGCGTAGAAGGCGTAGCGCTGGAAACTCTGCACGGCCTTCTCGTACTCGCCCATGCCGAGGTAGATGTAGCCCCTCTTGTTGTGGATGTCGACGGCCTCGGGGTCGAGTTCGAGGGCCCGCTCGAAGTTCTGCAGGGCCTTCGCGTACTCGCCGCGCTGCCGCGCCCGTTCACCCAGCAGACGCAGCACCCACGGATGGTCGGGGAACCTCTCGGCCAGCTCCGCGGTGATCTCTTCCACGCGATCGGGCTCGTCGGAGTACCGGGCGAGCGTGCGCTCGATCCACAGACGTTCGATCTCCGATACGGTGTCGGTGAGCTCGGCGGCCCGGGTGAGGTGCTCCTGGGCCTCGTCGCGTCGCCCGAGTTGCCACATCAGACCCGACAGCTGCAGATGCGCCATCGCGAAGGTCGAGTCGGCCTCGACGGCCGCGGTGAAGGCCGCGGCCGCGGCTTCGAGGTCGTAGCGTTCGACGTACCCCTCGCCCTCCTGGTAGAGCTCGTAGGCGACCTCCGACGTCGTCGTGACCTCGCGCGGGGAATCCTCCAGCCAGGAGACGGCCGCCCAGACGCCGAGGGCGATCAGTGCGATGCCCCCCGTCGCGGTGATCAGGCGTCGTGTCATGCGAATCCTCCTGCCGAGGCGCCGTTCCCCCGGCTCCGACCGCCTACGCGATCGTTCACGTTCGGGTTGCCTCGGCTTCCACCTGCTCGTCGGCGGGTTCCCGCTCGATCTCGTCGCCCAGGCGTCGGACCACGATCAGGGTCATGTCGTCGGCGGCCGCTCCGTCGGCGTACTCGTCGACCGCGCGCCGGATGCACTCGACGATCGTACTCGAGTCCTGCCCACGGCACTGTTCGACCACGCGCTCCAGGCCCACCTCGCCGAAGAACTCTCCGTCGGCGTCGGCCGCTTCGGTGATGCCGTCGGTGAACAGCACCAGGGTGTCGCCGGGTTCGAGGTCCACCGTGGCCTCGTCGTAGAGCATGTCGGGGAAGGCACCCAGGGGTGTGGCCCCGACGTCCAGCCAGCAGATGTCCCCGCCGGCCCGCCGCAGGAGCGGGGGGTTGTGGCCGGCGTTGCTGTAGGTCAGCCGGCCGCCCTCGGGATCGAGGGTCGCCATGAAGGCCGTGGCGAAGCGCTCCGGATCGGTGCTCTCGTACAGCGACGTGTTCACGGCCTCGAAGATCGAACCCGGTCCCGACGCGTGGCGCACGAGGGCGCGGATCGACGCCTGCAGGTTGCTCGCCAGCAGTGACGCCGGCAGTCCCTTGCCCGACACGTCGGCGATCACCAGCCCGCAGTGGTCGCCCGCGACGAGGAAGTCGAAGTAGTCCCCGCTGACCTGGGCCGAGGGGTGGTTCAGGGCCGACAGGTCGAAGCCCGCCAGCGAGGGGACGTTGGCCGGCAGCAGGCGTTGTTGGATCGAGCGGGCGACCTCGAGTTCCTCTTCCAGGCGTTGCCGCTCGATCGCCTCGCGGTACAGGCGCGTGTTCTCGAGCTGCACGCCCATCTGTCCCGCCACGATCTGCAGGACCTCGAGTTCGGCGCCGTCGTAGGCCACCTCGCTTCGCTTCGGTCCGAGGGCGAGGCCACCCACCAGCCGCTCGCCGGCGAAGGCGGGGACCAGGATCTCGAGCCCGGCCGCCCGCATGTGTTCGACCTCGAGCTCGAGGTCCTCGCGTTGTCGCTGGCGCTCGGGGTCGTTGCCCCGCACGAGCCGCGCGAGCTCGCCCGCCACCACCTCCGGGGTGACCGTCGCGCCGCGCCGCTGCACCAGTCGGGTGAGACGGGGCAGGACGACGACCTCGTCGTCGTGATGGACCAGCGAGCCGTCCGGACACGCGAGGAACTCGAAGCGCGTGGGGTGCAGCAGACCGACGATCCGCTCGCGCGCCAGCGTGATCAGGGTCGAGGTCTCGAGCGTGTGCGGAATCGCCTTGGCCAGGTCGTGCAGCGCCTGCTGCAGGTCGTGTTTCTCGCGGAAGAAGCGGCGCTCGAGGAATCCCTGGATGCGTTCGCGCGCCGGCGCGAAGGCGGCCGCGATCAGCAGCGTGGCGACGATCGCCACCAGCTGGCTGTTCTGCCCGCTCAGGTCGAGCACCACGTTGCCGACCAGCACCACGAGCACGAAGTACGCGCCGACCACCAGGCCGGTGAGCAGCGCGTAGATCAGCGACCGGCGGATGAACACCTCGATGTCCATCAGCCGGTAGCGCGCGATCGTGTACCCGAAGCTCACGGGCACCAACACCATGGGGATCGCGCCCAGCAGGGCGAGGTCCTGACGTCCCAGCAGCTTGCCCAGCGCGATGTTGAACACCAGGAAGGGCAGCGTGCCGAGCACGGTGCCCAGGGTGAGGAACTTCACGCGCTGGCGGAGCGTGGTGTCGCGGCTCGACACGTAGATCGACACCAGGCTGGCCAGCCCCGCCGTGAAGTAGAAGCCCAGGGTCATCTGCTCGATCGGACCGATCGTCGCCAGCTGCCGCTCGAAGAACTGATCGTAGCTGAACGACAGGTAGAAGAGCGCCGGCACCACGTACAGCGCCGGGGCCACCCACCGATTGCGGTCGAGCACGGTGCGCCGCTTGGGGAAGACCAGGAAGAAGTGCAGGAACAGGGGCGGCACCATCAGACTGGCGAAGGTGCCGGCGTTCTGCACGAAGGTGTCCGACCAGTAGTAGATGCTGCTGCGGTCGCTGGCCGAGAAGAAGTACACCAGGAACAGCGTGCACAGCACGTAGAAGAGGCGGGCCTGCACCAGCACGGGATTGCGCCAGAAGACGTAGGCGCCGGCGACCAGGTAGATCAACCCCAGACCGCAGTAGACGAGATAAGTGGTGACGTCGGTGATGCGGGTGCTGCCCAGCTCGATCGACGCGGTGAGGATCGCGCTACCACGCCGGACCAGGTACGGCACCTCGTCGCCCACACGGTGGCTCTGCAGGAGCTTCGACGCGTGGCGGGGGTCGCGGATCGCCTGGCGGTCGATGCCTTCGATCACGTCGCCCGCGCGCAGGCCGGCCCGGTCGGCCGGGCCGTCGTCGACCACGTCGACCAGGCGGATCTGTTCGCCCCCGAGCCGCCAGAGTGCGCCGTCGGTCGGTCTCGATCGCGTGGCGTCGTAGGCGCTGAACGCGGCCACGAGCAGCGTGAAGACACCCCACGCGACGAGCAGGTTGCGGGTCGTGGTCGGCTTCGTCATGGTCCCGGTGCGCTCGGCGATCGGACTCCGCCCTTCTGCGGGGCGACGGCCGGGCGGGTCGGCCGGTCCACCGCCGGGGTCCGCACCATTATCGCGATGCGTCCGGGGGATGGAAAGAGGACTGTTCCACGTCGGATCCTCCCTACGCGCCCCGTGCCCGTCCTGTTGCCCGCCTCCGGGCCCGGCGCTAGGCTGAACACTCCGTGCCGCCCTCCGGAGGAACGTCCCGGTGTCGGATTCCGACTGGCGCTCCCGCCTCGTGTCTCTGCTCGAACCGGTCGGTTCCCGCGTCGTGGAGGCCTATGGCCGCACGGGCCCCCTGCACTACAAGGTCGGCCGCGAGGCCGTCACCCACGTCGACGCCGAGATCGAACGGTTCCTGGCCGCGCGGATTCGTTCCGATTTCCCGGATCACGCCGTGGTCGGCGAAGAGCACGGCCGCAGTGGCCCCGACGGTGCCGAGTTCGAATGGCACGTCGATCCCGTGGACGGGACGCTCAACTACGCCCTGGGGTTACCGGTCTTCAGCGTGAGCGTCGCCGTGGTGCGCGCGGGCGCGATCGAGGCCGGCGCGGTGGTCGACCCGCTGCGCGGGGACCTGTACGTCGCCGCGCGGGGCGAGGGCGCTTGGCGGGGCGACGAACGTCTGGCCGTGAGCGCCCGCTCCACCCTGCGCGAGGCCATCGCCAGTTTCCAGTCGTCGCGGAAGGGACGGTTCGTGCGCGACGCGGCGATCCTGCAGCGGGTGTTCACGTCGATCTCGAAGGTCCGGCGGCTGGGCAGCGTGGCGCTGGAGCTGGCCTTCGTCGCCGACGGCCGGCTCGACCTGCTGCTGGGCAGCAAGCGCCGCGCGCAGAACCTCTACGACGTGGCCGCCGGTGTGCTGCTGGTGGAGGAGGCGGGCGGCCGGGTCACCGACGGACGGGGTCGACCCTTCCGCGCGGGGGCCAACGAGATCGTGGCGAGCAACGGCCATCTCCACGAGGCGGCGCTCGAGCTGGTGCGCCCCGCGGAGGGAGCCGGAGCTTGAGCCGTGCGCGGATGCCTCTGCTGGCCGTGGTGCTCGTCGCGGCGCTGGTGCGGGTCTGGGTCGCCCTCGACGCCACCGACGCGCCGTTCTGGTCGGTGCCGATCGTCGACGAGATCGCCTACATGCAGATGAGCGAGCGCATGGTCCTGGGGCAGGAGCCGCCGTACGGTGCCTACTACATGACCCCGGGCTACGCGTGGTTCCTGGCCGCGCTCGTGGGGCTCGGGGCGCAGCTGCCGGCGGTGAAGATCGTCCAGCTCGTGCTCGGGGTGGTCAACGCCGTCCTGGTGTTCGCTCTCGGCCGTCGCTGGTTCGACGCGCGCGTCGGCGTGGTGGCCGGAGTGCTGTGGGCCGTGGCGCCCACCGTGCTGCTGCACGAGATCCTGATCCTCAAGCCCACGCTCACCGTCTTCCTGGCCTTCGCGGCCCTGTGGATCGTTGCGCGCGACGGGGCGGGCGTCGTGGCCTGGACGCTCGGCGGACTGCTGCTGGGCGCCGCGGCCACGGTCCGCGGTGAGATGCTCGTGGTCGGGCTCGGCCTGGTCGTGGGGGCGCTGTTGGCCGCCCGGCGGGAGTTCCCGCCCGCACCGCGACCCGGGTGGGCGCCGGTGCTCGGCCTGCTCGCGCTCCTGGCCGTGGTGGCCGTTCCCACCGCGCAGAACCTGGCCCGCGGCGGCGGATTCGTGGTGATCGCCTACAGCGGAGGGCCGAACTTCTACATCGGCAACCACGACGGCGCCGACGGCAGCTACCTGCCCCTGCGACCGGGCCGCAGCGACGCGACGGTCGAGGAGGACGACGCGGTCCGCCTGGCCCGCGAGGAGTCGCCGCTCGCCCTCGACGCCGCCGGGGTGTCGCGCTTCTGGTGGAGGCAGGGCCTCGAGTGGTGGGCGCGCGAACCCCTCGAGGCGGTGTCCGTCACGCTGAAGAAGGCCGTGCTGTTGTGGGGGGCCTGGGAGGGCAACGACGTCCACTCGCTGCCGATCGCGGGCCGGTGGATCGCCGCGCTGAACAACCCGGTGGTCCGGCCGTGGCTGATCTTCCCGCTGGCCCTGGCCGGGCTGGTCTTCCTGCGACCCTGGCGTGGGCGCTGGCCGCTGGTGGTCTTCCTGCTCGGCAGCTGGATCGCCCTGGTTCCCTTCTTCGTGTTCGAGCGTTTCCGCCTGCCGATGATGGCGGTGGCCACGGTGCTGGCGGCGGCGGTGGTGATCCGGGGTCTGGACGCATGGCGCGCGGGGCACCGGCAGGCCGTGGCGGCGGCCGCGCTGGCGACGGTTGCCGCCGGGGGACTGCTCGCGTTGCCGTCGGTGCCGCGCGACGAGTCGGCCCTGCACGTGAACGTGGGGTCGATGCTGCTGCAGCAGAGCCGTTGGGAAGAGGCCCTGCGCGAATTCGACGCCGTGCGCCGCGAATCGCCGGGTGCGGAGCGGGTCGAGATCAACCGTGCCACCGCCCTCGATCGGCTGGGCCGCACCGACGAGGCGATGCAGGCCCTCGAGACGGCGCTGAAGGCCCTGTATGCCGAGGCACGGGGTACGGGGCGCCCGCCGGTGGAGGAGCTGACCTACTGCCACGAGCTGGCCGGGGACATCGAACGTCGGCGCGGTCGGCTCGAGGCCGCCGCCGAACAGTACGAGGCCGCGCTCCGGCTCGCGCCCCGGCATCCGCGTGTGCGGCAGAAGCTGGGCGCGCTGCGCGATCGCCCCTGAGCTTGCTCGGCGCCCGTCCCGCCCGGTAGCTTCCGGACATCGCCCTCCCCGACCGGAGCCGTCCATGCGTGGTTTCGCTTTCCGTGTCGTTCTCGCCGTCACCTGCGCAGCGGCCCCGTCCGTCGCCGCCGGGGGCTGGACGGGTGGCGGTCCCGAACTCGGGTGGGTGACCACGCTCCTGCGTCCGGTCGGACCCGCCGGCCCCCTGTACGCCGGAACCTACGGCGGCGGGATCTGGCGCAGCGACGACGGCGGGCTGACCTGGTCGCCGGCCACCGCGACCGCGGGCGATGCCGTCGTCTGGGATCTCGAGGCCAGCGGCGACGTCCGCAGCACGCTGTACGCGGCCACCGAGGACCGCGGCGTGCTCCGCAACGAGGGCGGGAGCACGCGCTGGTCGACCGTGAACGCCGGTCTCGGTGACTTCGGAACGCCGCTCGTCCACGACGTCGAGACCTTTCCCCAGGACCCGCGGCGCGTCGCCGCCGGCACGACCGCGGGAGTGTTCGTGAGCCGCACCCGGGGCAGCGTGTGGGAGGACTCGCTGCGGGTGGGGCCCGTGCAATCGGTGCGGTCGGTCGAGATCCTGCCGGAACGGCCACGCACCGTCGTCTATCTCGCCTCGGGCGCGCTCGGGCTGCAGAGCGGTGACACCAGTACCAATCGGGAGATCTCGGCCGGTCTGCCCGTCGACCGTTTCCTCTTCGACCTCGCTGCCTGGCCCGACAGCGACGACAGCCTGGTGGTGGCCGACTTCGAGGGCGCGGTGTGGCAACTGCGCGACCGGGAACGCTTCGTGCCCATCACGCCCGCGGCCGACGGACCCCGCCCGCGGTTCTATCGGGCCGTGGTCACGCCGGGAGCGTCGGGGCCCACGATCCTGGTCGGCGCCGACCGTGGGCTCTTCCGTTCCGGCGACGGTGGGATCACGTGGCGGCGCACCACGGGCGGGCGAGGCCGGGACGCCCCCGAGATCTGGGAGATCGAAGCGAACGGCACGGACCTCCTGCTGGGCAGTTTCGTCGACGGCGTGCTGCGCGACCCCGGCGACGGTACCTGGCGGGAATCGAACACGGGACTGCGTGCGGCCTGGGTGCGCGCGGTCGCCGCCGACGCGGGACTGGTCCTGGCCGGCACCGCCCACGGCCGCCTGTTCCGCAGCGACGACGGCGCGGCGAGCTGGACCGAGGTGACGGGTGATCTCGTCGACCTGCAGATCGTGGCCCTGCACGTCGACGGCGCACGGTGGCTGCTGAGTGCGGCGGGCGGGGCGTACGTCTCCGACGACGGCGGGACGACGTGGACCCCGGCGAAGCTGCCGGCGTCGCGGCCCCGCATCGGCGACTTCGTCGCGCTCGACGGCGGACGCCTGCTGGCGATCAGCGACGAGGGTCCGCTCGCCAGCGACGACGGCGGGCGGTCGTGGGCGCCGGTCGAGGGACTCCCTTCGGGCCGGCCGGGCTTCGCGCTGACCACGCGGGGCGACCGTGCTGCCGTCGGCTACGATCCCCATCTCGGTGAACCCGCCGCGTTGTTCGTGGGCGACGGACACGCGGCCTGGCAGTCGATCCGTCTTCCCGATGCGCGCTCGGCGCGGATCCGGGGTCTGGCGTTCCGCGAGGCCGACGCCCGCTCGCTGGTGGTGGCCCTGCGACCGCGGTCCGACGGCAACCTGCTCTTGGTCGAAGGCCTTCGCGGATCGTCGCGGCAGACCGTCACAGCCGGACGCGCCGGACCGCAGGGAGCCGTGGTCGAACCGACCACCCTGGAGCGAATCGGCGCGCGCCTGGTACTCGGCACGGCCGCCCACGGGGTCCTCGTGTCCGACGACGGCGGAACGATCTGGACGGAGTTCTCGCGGGGATTGGCGTCTCCGCGGATCGAGGATCTGGCCGTCGACCGCGGCCCGTCCCCGCGGCTGGTGGCCGGGACCTTCGCGCGCGGTGCCTACGCGCGCGACGTCGACACGGTACTGTCGCTCGACGACCCGACGGCCGACGAGCCGGTCGCCGCGCCGAGGACGAGCCGACTGCTGCCCGCCGCGCCGAACCCCTTCAACCCCCGGACCTCGATCCGCTGGGAGCAGGCGCGCGGTGCGGCCGTCGCGGTCGATCTCTTCGACCTGCGCGGACGCCGTGTGCGTACGCTTCTGCGTAGCCACACCGGGGCCGGACGTCACCGCGTGACCTGGGACGGCACCGACGACCAGGGGCGGACCGTGGCGTCGGGCACCTACCTCGTGCGACTGCGCATCGGAACCCGGCAACTGACCGGCCGCGTCACCCTCGTCCGCTGATGGGAGCCGTCGTGCGTGGATGCTGGAGTGTGGCCCTCGCGTCCGTTCTCTGGTGCGGCGTCGGATGTGACTCCGGTCCGCCGGCCGCCGGCGGCGCGCCGGTGGTGGTGATCGGTGTCGACAGCGCCGACTGGACCTGGGTCGATCCGCTCGTCGAGGCCGGCCGCATGCCGAACCTCGAGGCACTGATCGAGGCGGGCACGCGGGGCAGCCTGCGCAGTCTCGAACCGCTGGACAAGTCGCCGACCATCTGGACGACCGTCGCCACCGGCAAGCGACCGGTCGAGCACGGCGTGGTCGGTTTCATCGACCGCGGCGGCGGGCTCACCGCCTCGGAGATGCGCACGGCCGTCACCTACTGGGAGATCCTGGGTCACCTGGGCCGGACGCAGGCCGTGCTCGGCTGGTGGGTGACGCATCCCGCTCCGCCGGTGAACGGGGTCCTGGTGTCGGATTTCCTGCCCTACTTCGATCTGCGCGCGAAGCAGGACGAGGATGCGGCCTACCCGCCGCAGGAATGGTCGGCACTGGCACCGCTGGTGGTCCACCCCGAAGACGTCGACGACGATCTCCTGGCCCGCTTCGTCGACACCGACCTCTGGCGCACGCACGGCGACGCGGCCGATGCCCTGCTCTCCGACCTGCGCGCCTACGTGGCCGGCGACCTCACCTACCTGGCCATGTCCGAAGCGCTGCTCGCGCGTGGTGGCTTCGACGTGTTCACCGTGTACTTCCGCGGACTCGACCTGGTCAGCCACGACTACTGGCGCTGGTTCGAGCCGAGGCACTCGGGGCTCGATCCCGACGACTGGCGCGTTCGCATGCTCGGATCGGTGATCGAGGAGTACCACGTCTTCGTCGACGAACTGATCGGCCGCGTCCTCGACGACGTCGATTCGTCGAGCCGCGTGGTCGTGCTCAGCGATCACGGCTTCGTGGGCCACCGCCGTGTGCGCGGTCGGATCACCCTGGGCGTTCGCATGCACCGGCTCGACGGGTTGATCGTGATGAAGGGACCGGGGCTGCGATCGGGGTCCGTGCTCGAGGGGGCGGGCGTGAAGGACGTCATGCCCACACTGCTCGCCCTGTGCGGCGTTCCGCCGGCGCGCGACCTCGACGGCGCCGTGCTGGTCGACGCCTTCACCCCGGACCTGCGCCGATGGAGCGGAGAACTCGTCGAGCGCACGATCGACACGTACGAGGGGATCGTCCCGCGCCCCGGGCGCGAGGCCGAGCCCGACCCCGAGGCCGACGCGGCCGCGCGGGAGAAGCTGCGCGCGTTGGGCTACGTGGACTGATCGTCGAGCCAGCGATCGAAGGCGGCGCGCCGGGCCTCGGCCCGGTCGGGCTCGGTCGGATCCCCCGCGGGCGCGGTGGCGGCGGCGCGGTCGGCCGCGGCGACCACGTGCCCGAACTCCTTGCGCAGGGCTCGCCATGCCCCGGCCAGGGCGCGTTCGTCACCATGGTTCCACTGGTGCTCGACCTCCAGCGCCAGGTCCTCGGCCCGGTCGGCGCCGGCCTCGAAGGCCAGTTCGAACCAGTGGCGTAGCAGGCGCCGCGCGGCGGGATGGCGCGGATCGTGGAAGAAGCCCCGGACCTGAGAGCGCAGGCTGTAGCCCAGCAGGCGGGCCGAGCGCACGTAGGGGTCGGTGGCCAGCGCGGTGGCCAGCTCACGGCTGCGGGCGCGGGCCCAGTCGCGGATCGGGTCGGGTGTGTCCATGCGACGGTCCCGTGGCCGAGGTCTTGCCCCGCGACTCCGCCGGGCTGACATTGGTGCGGATCACGGTCGGCACGATGGAAGCACGGACTCCACCGCGCTGACCAGTTCGAATCCCGCGGTTCCGCCCGGCGAGGTCGTCATGCCGATCCGCACACAGGTGTTCCTGGTCGCGGTCGCCGTCGCGGTGGCCGGAGTGCACACGCCCGCGAGTGCGCAGGACGCGGTCTCCGACGACCCCTACGACGTCCTCGACGACACCGGGGTTCCCGATCCGCGGCAGCCCTGGGAGGGCTGGTACGGGCCACCCGCCGACGGCCTCATCGGTCTGCGCTTCGGCATGGATCGCTTCGTGGTCCTGCGCACGATGGCCGATCGCGACGACCTCGAGAGCCGTGCCGCCCGCGACGGACAACTGCGCTTCGAGGGTCGCTTCCTGGGGGCGACGGCCGAGGTCCTCCTCGACTTCACCGAGCCGTCGACCGGTGACCGCACGGGACGTCTGCGCCGGATCCAGGTCCAGTGGCGGCTGTTCGGCCTGCCGAACCGGCCCCTGAGCCTCTACGACCGGCTCGACGGGCTGCTGGCCGCCCGCTACGGCGATCCGGTCTCCGAACACGACGACGGCTACGCGGCGCTGGACAGCGGGGACGGAGTCGTGCGGCGCATGTACGTGGGCCCCGAGGCGCGCGCCCAGGTCCAGATCGAGGCCTACCGGCCTCAGCGCTACTGGGTGATCCTGGCGCTGGAGAGTCCGCAGCTGACCACGGCGGCCCCGTAGACGCTCTTCGTTCGTAGGAACGGCGATCCCGGCCCAGGCAAGGGAGGGCCGGGATCCTGGCGAGATCCGCCCCCGTCGGTGGGAGCCAGCGAAGCTCCCGGGCGAGACACGACGGGGAATCTGTCGGTCGTCGGGGTGACGTGCGGGCGGCTGGCGAGCCGATCGTTCCGTACCCCGTGATGCACCGACCATAGTTGTTCCGAATTCGTGAAGTCAAGCGACTTGTAAAGAGAGTTCACAGACGACGAACGGCCCCCGGAATCACCCGGGGGCCGCGCGCACACCGCTCACCGGCGGAGTCGGGCCCTACACGTAGGGGCCGGTGTAGCTGATGAGGGTCTTCACGTAGTTGGCCCGTTCGAAGGCACCGGGGTCCGGCGACTTCTCGCGGCTCATGCTTCCCTTCATCTGCTCGACGCTCTCGTACTCGTTCTCCTCGAGCCAGCTCTTCACGCCGTGCAGGACGTTGGCCACGTGCGTGGGGCCGCGGCGCAGCAGGGCCGAGGTCATCATGACCGTGTCGGCGCCGGCCAGCAGCAGCTTGACCACGTCGGGCGCGCCCTGCACGCCGCTGGTGGCGGCCAGGGAGATCCCCAGCTCGTCGCGCAGAAGGGCGATCCAGCGCAGCGGCAGGCGGCTCTCGAACGAGGTGCTCAGCTCCACGTTCGGGTGCACCTGCAGGGCCTCGAGGTCGATGTCGGGTTGCAGGAAGCGGTTGAACAGCACCAGGCCGTTCGCGCCGGCGTCCTGCAGCCGCAGCATCATGTTCCCGATCGAGCTGAAGTACGGCCCGACCTTCACCGACAGGGGAATCGAGACCTCCTTCTTCACCGCCTCGACCAGGTCGATGTACTGCTGTTCCACCTCCGCCCCGCTGACCGTGGGGTCGGCGGCGATGAGGTAGATGTTCAGCTCCAGGGCGTCAGCGCCCGCTTCTTCCATGAGCTTGGCGTAGCGCAGCCAGCCGCCGGTGGTCGTGCCGTTCAGGCTGGCGATCACCGGGACCTTCAGCGCCTTCTTCGCGTCGCGCAGCAGATCGAGGTACAACTCGGTGCCCGTGTTGTAGCCCTCGAGTGGCGGGAAGTAGTCCAGCGCCTCGGCGAAGGACTCCGCCCCGTACTCGTCCATGCGGACGCGTTCGGTCTCCTCGTGGATGATCTGCTCCTCGAAGAGCGACGGGAGCACGATGGCGCCCACGCCGGCCTCCTCGAGGCGCTGCAGGTTCTCGAGCTTGCCGGTCATGGGCGACGCCGAGGCCACCACCGGATTCGCCAGGCTCAGCCCGAGGTACTTGGTCTTCAGATCGACGGCCATTCGTCTTCCTCCGATGGTCTCGGGCCTACTGGTTGTCCCCGTTGCCGGAGCCGGTGCCGGCGTCCTCGGGATCGACGGTCTCGACTCCGGTCATGCCCGGAACGGTGCGTTCCACCCCGGCCATCTGCTCGTACAGGCGCCACCGCTCGTCGATCTCCTCCTGGGCGATCGCGGTCAGGCGATGGAAGGCCTCGGAGTCGATCCGCTCGAGCATGGCGAAGCGGGCTTCCTTCGTGGCGAAGTCCGTGAACGGGATCTTCGGTTTCTTGCTGTCGAGCTGGAAGGGATGGTGGTCGGTCTCGCTGTGCCGCGGATCGAAGCGATACAGCGGCCAGTAGCCCGAGTTCACCGCCTCCTTCTGGTGGGTCATGCCGGTGGTCATGTCGATGCCGTGCGCGATGCACTGGCTGTAGGCGATGATCACCGACGGACCCGGCCACGACTCGGCCTCGAGGAAGGTCTTGATCGTCTGCTTGGGGTTGGCGCCCAGGGCGACCTGGCCCACGTAGACGTTGCCGTAGGACATGGCGATCATGCCGAAGTCCTTCTTCGCACCGGGCTTGCCACCGGCCGCGAACTTGGCCACCGCCGCGCGCGGAGTGGACTTGCTCGCCTGGCCACCGGTGTTCGAGTAGACCTCGGTGTCGAGGATCAGCAGGTTCACGTTGCGACCGCTGGCCAGCACGTGGTCCACGCCCCCGAAGCCGATGTCGTAGGCCCAGCCGTCGCCGCCGACGATCCACACGCTCTTGTTCGCGAGCGAGTCGATCACGTTCAGCAGGTTGCGGGCGTCGTCGCCGTCCATCTTCGACAGCTTGTCCTTCACGCCGGCGATGCGGGCCCGCTGGGCCTCGATGTCGGTCTCGTCGTTCTGCTCGGCTCCGAGGATGTCCTTCACGGTCTTCTCGCCGAGCTGTTCGGACATCTTCTCCAGCAGATGCACGGCCAGCTCCATGTGGCTCTCGAGCGACAGGCGCATGCCCAGTCCGAACTCGGCGTTGTCCTCGAACAGAGAGTTCGACCACGCCGGACCACGGCCGTCGCTGTTCACCGCGTAGGGCGTGGTGGGCAGGTTGCCGCCGTAGATCGACGAGCAGCCGGTGGCGTTGCCGATCATGATGCGATCGCCGAAGAGCTGCGTGAGCAGCTTGATGTACGGCGTCTCCCCGCAGCCCGCGCACGCGCCCGAGAACTCGAACAGCGGTTCGAGCATCTGGCTGCCCTTCACCGTGTCCAGGCGCGCCGTCTTGCGATCGGTCTCCTCGATGTCGAGGAAGAAGTCCCAGTTCACGCGCTCGCGCTCGAGGTGGTCTAGCTGGGGCTCCATGTTGATCGCCTTGTGTGACCGATCCGTCTTGGAGAAGGCGGGGCAGACGTCCACGCACACGCCACAGCCGGTGCAATCGTCCGGTGCGACCTGCACGGTCATCTTCTGGCCCGGATACTCCTTGGTCTTGTAGTCCATCGACTGGAAGCTGTCGGGAGCGTTCTCCAGAACCGACGGCTCGTAGACCTTGGTCCGGATGGTGGCGTGCGGACAGACGAAGGCGCACAGCCCGCACTGGATACAGATGTCCTCGTCCCACACCGGGATCTCGCGCGCGATGCTGCGCTTCTCCCACTGGGCGGTGTCGGTGGGGAATGTGCCGTCGACGGGCATGGCGCTCACCGGAAGCAGATCGCCCTTCCCGGCCATGAGGATCGAGGTGACCTTCTTCACGAAGTCCGGAGCCTGATCGGGCATGTCGGGCACCAGATCGCCGACCTCGGCGGTGACCTTCTCGGGCACCTTCACTTCGTGCAGGTTCTCGACGGCCATGTCCACGGCGTCCCAGTTGCGCTGCACGACGACCTCGCCGCGGGCGCCGTAGGTCTTCTCGATGGCCTTCTTGATCTCGTCGATCGCCTGGTCCCTGGGCAGCACCTCGCTCAGGGCGAAGAAGCAGGCCTGCATGACCGTGTTGATCCGCGTGCCCATCTTGGCCTTCTCGGCCACGGTGCCGGCGTCGATCACGTAGAACTTCAGCTTCTTGTCGACGATCTCCTGCTGCACCTTGCCCGGCATGTGCTCCCAGACCTCGTCGGGGCCGTAGGGGCTGTTCAACAGGAAGGTGCCGCCCTCGACCGCGAGGTCGAGCATGTCCATCTTCTCGGTGAAGACGAACTGGTGGCAGGCCACGAACTGCGCCTGGCGGATCAGGTACGTGGAATTGATCGGCCGCGGGCCGAAGCGCAGGTGCGAGATCGTGGTCGAACCCGACTTCTTGCTGTCGTAGACGAAGTAGCCCTGCGAGAACAGATCGGTGGACTCGCCGATGATCTTGGCCGAGTTCTTGTTGGCACCCACGGTGCCGTCGGCACCCAGGCCGAAGAACACGCAGCGGCGGACGTCGTCGGGCTCGGTGGACCAGTCGGGGTCGTAGTCGACCGAGGTGTGGCTGACGTCGTCGACGATACCCACGGTGAAGCCGTGGCGTGGCTCGTTGCTGCCCAGCTCGTCGAACACGCCCTTGACCATGGACGGCGCGAACTCCTTGGAGCCCAGGCCGTAGCGACCGCCGAAGACCTGCGGTAGCTCGGTCTGCTTGCTGCGTGCCCACTGACGGGCCAGCGCGGCGACCACGTCGAGGTACAGCGGCTCGCCCTCGGCGCCCGGCTCCTTGGTACGGTCGAGCGCGGCGATGCGCTTCACGCTGGCCGGGATCACGCTGAGCAGATCGGCGGCGTTGAACGGGCGGTAGAGGCGGACCTTCACCAGGCCGACCTTCTCACCCTCGCTCACCATGCGGCTCACGGCTTCCTCGGCCGCGCCGATGCCCGAGCCCATCATCACGACCACGCGCTCGGCGTCGTCGGCGCCCACGTACTCGAAGGGCGCGTAGTGACGGCCGGTGAGCTCGCCGAACTGCTTCAGCACCTCCTTGAAGATGCCGGGCACGTTCTGGTAGTAGGGGTTGATGGCTTCGCGGGCCTGGAAGAACACGTCGGGGTTCTGGGCCGTTCCGCGGAGCACGGGATGATCGGGACTCAACGCGCGTTCACGCATGGCGCGCACGTCGGCGTCGTCGATCATCGCCTTGATGGTGTCGTCGTCGAGCTCGTCGATCTTGTTGAGCTCGTGCGAGCTGCGGAAGCCGTCGAAGAAGTGCAGGAAGGGCACCCGCGCCTTCAGCGTGGCCGCCTGGGCGATCAGCGCGAAGTCGTGGACCTCCTGGATGCTCCCGCTGCACAGCTGGGCCCACCCGCACTGACGGGTGGCCATGACGTCGCTGTGGTCGCCGAAGATCGACAGAGCGTGGGTGGCGACGGCACGTGCGGCGACGTGGAACACGGTGGGCGTCAGTTCGCCCGCGATCTTGTACATGTTCGGGATCATCAAGAGCAGACCCTGCGACGCGGTGAAGGTCGTGGTCAGCGACCCCGCCTGCAGCGATCCGTGGACGGCGCCGGCGGCGCCACCCTCGCTCTGCATCTCGATGACCTCGGGGACGGTGCCCCAGATGTTCGTCCTGCCCTTCGCCGACCACGCGTCCGCATGTTCGCCCATGTTCGAGCTGGGCGTGATCGGATAGATGGCGATGACCTCGTTGGTCTTGTGGGCGGACAGAGCGGCAGCTTCGTTGCCGTCGACCAAGAGAACCCTCTGGGTCATGACGCCTCCTGCTCGATTCTCTGGTGGAAGAAGGGGGATCGCCGAACTTCGAGCGTTCGATCGAGTTCACGGCCCTGAGGCGCGACCCGGGCGCAGGTTCGGACTGCGTTCAGTACACGGCCGCACACCGGGCCGGACCAGATCGAATCTGTGAGGGTCACAGCTCAGGCGAGGGCCGCCGCGGTGTTTCCGGCTCATTCCGCTTCGACCTCACGGAGACGCAGCGCGACGAGGCTTCCGGCGATCCCCAGGACGGCCAGCAGGGCGACCAGCGTCCGTTCGCTGTAGGCCGAGGCCACCGCTCCCAGCGCGGTACTCAGGACGAGGACCGACCCCATCACCGTGTTGGCGACGGCCACGTACAGGGGGCGCAGGTCGTCGGGAGCCAGATCGACCACGTAGGTCTTCCGACCCTGGCGAATTCCCTCGTGGGCCAGCGCCAGGAGGAAGTACAGGATCCCGAACACGACGGCGGCGAGTGTTCCCGCGAGGCCGAGTCCGGCCACCACGAAGACCGTGGCCAGGACGGTGGCGGCGGTCAGTCCGCCGACGACCAGGGTCCGCCGGCTCGACAGGTCGGCGGCCCGTCCCCACAGCCATCCGCTGACGAACTGCGCGGCCGAGGCGGCCACGAGCAGCGCGCCGAGACCGGCGCTGGCCCCTTCGGTGCCCCGGCTGGCGAGCATGGTGACGTAGGGCATCGAGAGCACGGTCCCTGCGAGCAACCCGCGCGCGACGCAGAAGCGCCCGAAGTCGGGATCCTCGCGCAACAGCCGCAGGCCGTGGCGGATCGACGCACCGTCGCCGTCCACTTCGGCCGGCGGCTCCTCGATCGAGCGGGCGAGCCATCCGGCCACGGCCCAGGCGACCACGGCTCCGAGGACCAGGACCAGCGGTGCGAGTCCTGGGTCCTCGGAGCGGCGCAGGCCCAGGCCGAGTCCGGCGGCCAGGGTCAGCAGGCCCGCCACGCTCGAGGCGGTTCCTCCGAGACGGCCGCGGCGGCCGTTGGGCACGGTGCGTCCGAGCAGGTCCTTCGACGACAGGGAAGCCGCCGCGCGCCCGACCGAGAACACTGCGATCGAGACCACGGCGAGCACGCCGAGAAGAGTGCCTCGGCTCGACGAGGCGGCCAGGGCGATCGCTCCGATCGCCGCGGCCTGCACGAACAGTCCCGTGACGTACACCCCGCGCCGGTACGCGCGCCGGGCCATGAAGCGTCCGAGCCACAGCTGGGGAAGCAGAGCCCCCGCCTCGCGGATGGGGACGAGAGCGCCCAGGAGTCCCGGAGGCACACCCAGGCTCGCCAGCCACCACGTGAGCACGTGGCGGGGGCTGGCCAGGACGTCGCCGATCTTGCTCGCGGTGCGCACGATCAACTGTACGGCGAAGTTGTCGGTCCAGCGCTCGCGCGCGTCGACGTGCAGATCGTCTGTGCGTTCGGCCTCGTCGGCTGCGGCGAGCCGACGGCCGAGCGTGCGCATCAGGGGGTCGGTCACCGGCGGTGGCTCCCGGATCGGGTGCGGTCTCCGACGAGAGAAGCCCGCCGCCGGCGGTGTGTCAACCGCAGCCGCCGCTCAGCTTCGGCGCCTTCACCGTGCGCTTCACCTTCTCCTGGTAGTCGATGTGCTCGAGATGGTGAGCGTCGGGCAACGACGCGGGATGGCGATCGCCCAGTGCGGCCGGCAGACCCCACGTGAAGGGTTCCTCGGACAGGCAGCTCTCGGTCTGCACGGGCAACAGCAACGCGGCGGCCGCACTCGCCACGGTGGCCGCGGGTTCGTGGGGCTGCGGCTCGTGTTCGCTGAACAGTTCCACCCAGCGGTTCAGTCCGCCGGCCAGCACGTAGACGTTGCGGACTCCGCGCGCGCGCACCATGCGCCAGGCGGACTCGGCGCGGGCCTCGTCGTTGCCGGTGATCACCACGATCGCGTCGTCGACCAGGTCGTGGCCCCAGGTCGACTGCAGGGCGTTGCAGTCCACGCGTTCCGCATCGGCGAGGTGGAACAGGTTGAAGTCGGACTCGTCACGTACGTCGACGATGCGCAGACGCACCAGGTCGTCGTGCATCAGCTCGAGCAGCTCGCCGGGGTGCACGTGCACGCTACGCGACACGAGGGTCTCCTCGAGCTGGTCGTGCTGCCAGGCGAGCCGGTCGTCGAGGGTGGGGTCGCCGACCAGGGTCATGACCATGGTCGTACCGATCAGCGCCGCCGCCGCCAGGAGCTTCCAGGGTGCTCTCATCGCGCGACCTCCGTGGTGACGTCCGGAGCCTCCGCGGGTTCCTCGCGCGGCTTCCCGCCGAACACGGCCTCGAGCCGTTCGGCGCCCCAGAACATGAACACCGCCATGCAGGCCACCAGGAAGGTCACGAGCACGGTGGGGATCCCCAGCCAGTCGGCCAGGGTGAAGCGACCCATGGCACCGGCGTTCTGGAAGAAGTCCCAGAAGTACGGCACGACTTCACCGAACACGAACACCCCGAGGGTGACGCCCAGGACGAAGAACACGCCGTCGAGCTTCAGCGTGGCCGCGGCGACCAGACCCGTCCCGGGGCAGTAGCCGCCGACGATGAAGCCCACGCCCATGATCAGTCCACCGAGCACGCCCG
Source organism: uncultured bacterium (assembly GCA_964593155.1). Lineage (GTDB taxonomy): Bacteria > Krumholzibacteriota > Krumholzibacteriia > JAJRXK01 > JAJRXK01 > JAJRXK01. Next base: position 7,549 of record CAZQHE010000003.1, on the reverse strand, counting down.
AGGCGAGGTAGGTGGGATTGACGAACACGCGCGACAGGTCGACCCAGCCGACCGCCCACGCGAAGTGAACCAGCACCATGGCGGTGACGATGGCGGTGAACATGACCTTCAGCACGGTCATGTCGCGCAGGTAGAACTGCGCGGCCAGCCGCCGCGAGTCGCCGAAGCCGGCTCGTTCGAGCACGAAGCCGAAGCCGAATCCAATGGCCAGGTGGACCAGGACCGAAGTGATGCCGTCGAGTGCGAAGGGACCCATGGTCGTCTCCTAGTCGTTCCAGAGCCGGCGCACGAAGTACGCCAGGGCATAGCCGCCGATGAACACGCTGAACATGAAGGCCCAGCTTCCGACCGAGAGCATGGCTCCGCCGCTGAGGGCCTGACCGCTGGTGCAGCCGCGCGCGAGCCGCGCGCCGAAGCCCATGATGGTTCCGCCGATCAGCGCGAACATCCACCGCTGCTGCGGCGTGATGCGCGCGCCGCGGAAGGTCTCGACCTTCATGCGTCCGGCCGTCAGGCCCGACACCAGGCCGCCGGCGATCGCGCCGAGGACCATCCACGTGATCCAGTGGTCGAAGGGATTCGTGTCGCCGCCGGCCATCGGGGCCAGGTAGGGGTTCGTGTCGACCTGCGCGGGGGCGACGGCGTCGACACCGGCCGCCACGACGCGGCCCACCGCGCCCGACGCCCCGAGACCGTGCCCTGCGATCACGAAGGACGCGGTCAGTACCAGGCCGAGCGCGAAGCCGGCCACGTAGGGATTCCAGGAAGCACGCGGCAGTGTCGTCATCGGGCCGCCTCCTCGGTGGTCGTGTCGTGACGGGTCTTCAGGTCGCCGTGGACCATGGCCTCGAGGTTCGCCGTGGGCGTCTCGCCGGTCGTCGTCAGGTAGAGATGCATGATCGTGAAGGCGAGGAACATCCAGGCGCACAGCGCGTGGATCGGCACCAGCCAGCCCAGTCCACCGATCGAGGCCACCAGCTCCGGCCAGCGCGACGCGCTCCAGATCAGCACGCCGGTGATCACCTGCAGCGGCAGCAGCACGTTCAGGATCACGAGGTAGGTCACCTGCTGCAGTGGGTTGAGCTTGTGCTCGGCGTCGTGCTGCATGGGGTGCGGCTCGCCGCGGAAGATCCCGTGGGCGTAGAACCGCACCTGCGCGAGCGACATGGTCACGAAGTCCCGCGGCTTCGGACCGAACTGCCGGATCATGCCGCTGGTGACGAAGTAGAACAGGCCCATGGCGGCGTTCAGCAGCAGTAGCACCGCGAAGGCGTTGTGGACGAGTACGGCCGTCCGGAATCCGAAGATCGCCACCGACTCGGGCGCGTGGATCTCGGCGCCGGTCACGAGCAGGGCGAGGATGGTCACGGCCTGCACCCAGTGCCAGGCGCGCTCGTGGAAGGTGTACAGAGGAATGCGGCGGATGCCGTCGGTCGGGTTCGCGCTCATCGGGCCGCCTCCGTCCGGGGTTCGAGTTCGGGGGTCGTGGCGCGCTGTCGCCGCGCCGCCCACAGGACCACGCGCAGACCGCCGTGCAGGACCACGCCGGCGATCACCATCAACACGGCGAGCACGCCGATGCGATCGACCCACGGCGCGCGCGAAAAACCGAGCAGGTAGAGACCGGCGATGTCGGGGTCGGGGGTCACCACGACGTGACCGCAGTTGGTGGTGTGGACCTCGCCGGGCATTTCGACGCCGCCGTCGCCGACGAGCGTGGGGAGCACGCCTCCCGGCGCGAAGTCGGCCAGGACGAAGTCCTCGCCCACGCGCGAGGTCTCGCCGTGGCAGGTCGAGCAGTCGCGGGTGGCGCCGCCACGCCCGGCCACGCCGTGCGACACGCGGTAGGCCTGGGTCTCGGCACGGATCTCGGGATCGACCACGCCGACGTCGCGCAGCCGTGTGGCGACGGCCTCGATCTGGTGATCGTGGAGCAGTCCGAGTTCGATCGGCTCGATCGTTCCGTTGCCGGTGGCGTCGAGGACACGGCGGATCTCGGGATGGATGTCCTCGCCGTCGAACCACGCGGCGTGGAGTTCCTCGCGGGTCACGGGTCGCTCGTGCGTGGTGTCGTACCAGTACCAGGTGCTCACCAGGTTGTGGGGTGCCAGCCGGCGCTCGCCGTCGGGGCCGGTGCGCGGCAGCAGCACGGGGCGGAAGCCCTCGAGCAGGGTCGACGCCGACTGCGGATCGCCGTGCGCGCCGCGGTGCAGCACGCGGGGTTCGCCGTCGGCGGTGAGCACGGTCCAGTCGGTGGTCTGCCGCGCCGGCCCCATGCTGCGAGGCACGTGGCAGGCGGCGCACTCGAGCGCAGCGAAGTGACGGTCGCGGTAGGGCAGCCAGTCGTGCGCGGTCGACGCGTCGTGGCAGTCGGAACAGGTGCGGATGCTTCCATCGAGGTGGTCGCGCATGGTGCCCTGCGCGCTGCGTCCCTTGGCCAGGTCGTGGCTCGGGCGCTTCAGGTACTCCTTCACGTCGAGCCGGCGGGCGTCGAAGCGCAGGTGGTCGGGGCGGTCGGCGTTGGCCTCTGCGTAGGCGCCCGGGTTGTTGGTCGAGGCGTGGCAGTCGGTGCAGTCGACCAGGCGTTCGGCGTGTACGTCCCAGGCGCGGGCCAGGGTGTCGCGTCCGGCGACGTTCATGCCGCTGCGCGCGATCCGCCCGGGCGCGAAGATCGCGCCGGTGGTCTCGGTCTGACGACGCTGCGGATCGGGGGCCACGAAGAAAGGATCGGCGGCCGAGGTCACGACCGTGCCGTGGCACTGGCCGCAGTTCTCCGCGCTGGCGCTCTGCAGGCCGAGGGTCGCGGCGCTCACGGCACCCTTCTCGACGAAGAGGGCGTCGACCCACTCCCAGGCCTCGCCGTCGCGCTCGACGAGTCCGGTGTTCGCGAGCGTCGCGGTGGCGGCGGTACCGAAGCGGCCGGTGCTCAGCTCGGCGATGCGCGCTTCGTTCGCCGGATCGTCGCCGTGGCACAGGAAGCAGTTCAGCTCGGCCACGCCGCTCTCGTTCCAGTTCCAGGTGCTGATCGCGCCGTCGTCGGTGCGGGCGTGGGTGAAGGCGCCAGGCTCGTCGCCGGCTTCGAGCTCGAGCAGTGAACGGCCCTCGGTGTCGACCGTGGCGAAGCCGCCGCCCACGTGGCGTGCGCCGTGGCGGCGCAGCCAGTCGGCGATGCCGATCGTGAAGTCGTCGTCGAAGTCCACGCGGTCGTAGACGATCGGATCCCAGCGGTTGATCGGCCCGGTGCCGCTGTCGAACGGACGACCGCTGCGCGCGCTGCCGGCCTCGTCGAGGCCGAGCCAGGCGTGGGCGTTGTGCTCTTCGATCCACGCGGTGTCGTGGCAGCGGTTGCAGCTCTGCATGGGCGAGACGGGGTTGCCGGAAACGATCACCGGTGTGCGGTCGTGGTCGCGGAGGACGACGTCGGGGTGGAGGCCGGGGTGGAGGGACGGTGGGGCGGGGTTCTCGGTCGAGGCGGTCGCGGCGACGTCGGGCGACTGGACGGCCGTCGCGGTGGCGCTGGCCGCGGTGGCGCTCGCTGCCGGGGCGCTGCCCGTGGCGATGCTGGCCACTGCGACGCTCGCTGCGGTGACGACGAGCACGAACGACACGAGCGACTTCATCGCGTGCCTCCCTGGTGATCCGTCGTGGTGGTGCTGGACGCGGTGCGGGTGATGCCGGCGCGCCGGCGGCCGCCGCGTTCGGCGGGATCGCCGTCGTAGCCCAGGGCGGGCCAGTCCATGCGGCCGTCGTCGCCGTGGCAGTCGGCGCACTGCAGGGACTCGTCGGCGGGAACCACCATGTGCGAAAGCGGCCAGTACATCTCGGTGCGGGCGAAGCCGTACGAGCCGCTGTACTCCAGGCCGCTGGCCTCGGCGCCCAGGCGCAGGGCCTGGTCCCAGTCGAAGGTCTCCCAGTAACCGCCCTCGCCGTAGGTCTTGGGGTTCACGAAGTGGCCGAGTTCGGCATCGTAGGGCTGCTGGCCGCGGTGGATCTTGAAGGGCCAGATCTTCGCACGCGGATCACCGGCGTCGCCGTGCGGACGGTTCATGGAAGTGATCCCGCCGGCGTCGATGGGATCGCCCTTGAGGTAGCGGTCGCTCGTCCCGTTGTACCAGGCGTAGTCCGGCGCGACGTCGGTGTCGTAGACGAAGCTGCCCTTGGTCTTCATGTACTCGTGGGGATCGGGATCGGGGCGGTCCTCGCCGGCCGTCGACCAGTCCCACTGCATCTTGGTGGCCACGCGCGGGGCCATCCGGGGGATGTGGCAGGTCTGGCAGGCGACGGCCTCGACGTGGGAGTTCAGGCGGTCGTCGCGGTGGGGGGCCGCGGCGTGGCAGTCGGTGCAGGCGATGCGTTTGGTGTTGCTCACGCTCACGCTCATGCTGCGCCCGGGGATGTCGTGGTCCTCGGTGCGGTGGCAGTCGACGCACTGCAGGTCGTGGCGGCCCATGTGCACGTCGATGGCCGCGGTGGGGAACATCATGCTGCCGTCGAGGTCGCCGTGCTTGACCGCGTTGCCCCCGCCGCCGTTGAAGTGGCAGGTGCCGCAGTTCGCGCGGGTGGGCCGGCCGACGCTACGCGCAGCCTCGAGCAGGTCGACGTGTTCGGCCGGATGTCCGGCGCCCGTCGGGTCCTTCTGGTACTGACCGCTGCGATCGTGGCAGATCAGGCAGTCGATCTTCGTGGCGTCGGCGAAGTCGAAGTCGGCGTCGTCCCAGCCGTAGCCGGCGTGGCAGCTCGTGCAGCGCGGCCAGTTGCTCTCGATCGAGATGCAGAAGTTGTTCAGGAGATTCTTCTTGCCGATCTCCTGCGGGCCGTCGGCCGTCTGCACGTGATCGCCCGCCCAGGTCCAGTGCGCGGTGTGCAGGAAGTCCCGCGCGGCGTCGGCGTGACACTCCATGCAGGCCTGCGTGACCTGGGGACCGCTGGCGAAGTCGGTGTCGAAGAAGGTGGAGTGGTCGACGTGTGCGGCGACCTCGGGCATCTGCGACCAGGGGTCGTCGAGCTCCGGGGCGCGCGGCTTCTGCAATTCGACGAGCGCGACGGCGAGCCCGACGACGGTCACGAGGACGAGCGCGAGTACCAGACTGGGATGCGGTCGCATCGACGGGCCTCCTCCGAGGACGCGGACGGCCCCGTGGTCGCGGAGCCTTTCGTTGTCGTCCGGAGAGATACCGCCGCGTCGGCCCGATCACAGCGGTAAATATGTGACTATGAGTATATTCTCCGATAAGCAAGTAACTGCCGGGCAATGAGTTGAGTGCCGTTCCGTGGCTCGGGACACCGACCGGGGAGTGCCCGTTTCGCCCCCCTCCGCCGCCCACGACCGGGTCCCGGACGGACCGCACCGCGGGGCGGTCCTCGTGGACCGGCCGGACCCTGGCCACTGACCCCGGGTCGTCGGTCGGATCCCGTGTGGTGCGGCAGGACCAGCGTCCGCGATGACGGGTCCGGATCGCATCTTCGCAGAGGGACTTCCGCGTGTCCGATCCCGGCGCGGACCACCCCGCGACGCCCGGATTCGGAGGGCTGGACGGGCGAGCGTGCCTCGCGCCCTCGGCCGACGTCCTTCGCTGGTCCGGAACGTGACGACGGTGAGCACGCTCCCTGCTCGCGATGGGCGACCGGCGCGATGGGCACTCGTGTTCCCGTCGTCGCGCACCGCCGGACACTCTTCGAAGAGGATGATCGGGATGACTCGTCGAAACGTGGATCGAAGGAAGGGATCGATCGGCCGACCGGACCGGGGCGACCTCGTCCTGACCGTGTTGGTCGTGGGCCTCCTGCTCGGGACCGTGCTGCCCGCCGCGGCGCAGACCGTCGACATCGGGGGCTTCCTCAAGTCGTCGTACTACTACGACACACGGCAGATGGTCGCCGCGCGGGAGGGCGACCACGCCTTCTACCCGTTGCCCGAGGTGGTGGAGGACGGCGAGGACGTCAACGACACGAGCAATCTCCTGTTCTTCCCGTTCTTCTCGCGCATGACCTTCGCGATCGGCGACCTGCCCGATGTCGGCAGCGCCACCGTGAGCGGGTATCTCGAGGCCGACTTCTTCGGCGCGAGCAACGCCGTGTTGAATTCCTTCCGCATGCGCCGCGGCTTCGTGAAGCTCGACTGGACCCGCCACGAGCTGGTGTTCGGCATGGATTGGTCGCCCGCGTTCACCGGGGTGTGGCCGCGGACCGTGGCGACCGAGGCCGGCTCACCCTACCAGACCTTCGCGCGTCTGCCGCAGGCGCGGTACACCTTCGCGCCCGAGGGCTGGCGCTTTCACGTGGTCGCCGCCCAGCAGCGCGACGCCTACTCCGAGATCGGCGGACGCAAGCAGCAGCAGCAGGCCGGACTGCCGACCGTGATGGGCTTCGCCGAACTGCGCCGCGACCATTTCGTGCTCGGTGGCGGCGGTTGGGTGAAGTGGATTCGCCCCGACCTGGCCGACGATCGTTTCGAGTCGTTCGCAGTGCAGGGATACTTCGACTGGCAGCCCGCAGGATTCGCCTTGCGCGGCAAGGCGACCTGGGGCGAGGACATGGCCGACCAGTTGCTCACCGGCGGCTACGTGCTCGAGGACGACGGAACCGCAACTCCACTGCGGACCTTCGCCGCCTGGCTCGACGCCGAGACCACCGGTCGCGACGTCTCCTTCGGCGTGTTCGGCGGTTACTTCGCCAACCTCGGCGCCGGTTCGACGGTGGATTTCGGTGGCGACGCGGATCGCCTGTTCGCACGCGGTGCCGACATCGAGTACGGCTGGCGCGTGTCGCCCCGCGCGGTGTGGAACGTCGACTCGTTGCGCTTCGCCCTGGAACTGCCGGTCGACACCGCGCTCTACGCGTCGTCCTTCGACGACGAACTCGCCCCGACCTCGACCGACGACGACGATCCCGTGACCAACGTGCGCGTGGATCTGTCGGTGTTCCTGTTCTTCTAGTTCTCCCGGGACGATCGTCGTCGGGAGTCGCCGGTGGGGTTGCGTGCGGCCCCACCGACGAACGCGGACGGTTCCGGAGGGAGCCGTCCGGTGTTCGTTCCGTTGGGGATGTTCCGCGGTGGAAGGATCGTAGCCTTCGCTCGGCGGACGGAGCGCGATCACCGAAGCCGGTCGGTGTTGGGCCGGTGGAGGGTCTCGGAGGCGGTGGTGCCGGGGTGGCAGCGGAGGCTGTGATACCGGGGCGGGCGAGGAGGCGGTGGTGCCGGGGTGGGTCGGGAAGGCTGTGGATGTTCCGCGTCGGAATCATGGCGTGTGCGGGTCTTCGTGTGGGGCGGCGCAGCGCGGGAACGTTCCGTGTGGGAACGGCGCGGTGTGGACGGCGTTGCGTGGCGGTCGCGGTTGCGTGTGGCTGTGGTCGCGGTTGGGGTTGCGGTTGCGGTCGCGTGTGGCTGTGGTCGCGGTCCCGGTCGCGGTTGCGTGTGGCCGCGTCGCGTTTGTGATTCCGCAATAAGCATCCACAGGTTTGTTCGCGAGGAGCTTGACAGGGTATTCGTGGGCGGGATTCCGGAGTTGGGCGGTCGCGCCTCGAAGCGGCCTTCTCGCACGCTGACCCG
>CAZQHE010000002.1:0-75443 GCA_964593155.1 uncultured bacterium | reverse complement strand
AAGGACGCCGACCGGCCGATGCAAGAAAAAACAGGGGCCCCGGAGGCACGCTCCGGGGCCCGATTCGGCGGGCCTCGCGAGGGGCCGCGGAAGCGCCAGGATCAGCCCTTCATGACCGCGATGAACGGCAGGTTCCGGTACTTCTCGTCGTAGTCGAGCCCGTAGCCGATCACGAATTCGTCGGGGATGTCGAAGCCCACGTAGTCGATCGGGACTTCCTTCCGCCGCGCGTCGACCTTGTTCAGCAGCGAGCACACCTTCAGCGACCGGGGCCTCCGTGCCCACAGGATCTCGAGCAGGTAGTCGAGCGTGTAGCCGGTGTCGACGATGTCCTCGACGATCAACACGTCGCGCTCGGAGATCGACTGCTTCAGATCCATGTTGATCTTCACGACGCCCGTGCTCTGACGCCCCTGGTAGCTGCTGATCGACATGAAGTCGATTTCGTGATGCACGCTGATGCGACGCATGAGGTCGGCCAGGAAGACCACCCCACCCTTGAGGATCGACACCAGGATCGGCGTCTGCCCCTGGTAGGCCACGCTGATCTCGCGTCCGATCTCGGTGACCCGGCGCTGGATGTCGTCGGAGGACACGAGCACGCGCTCGATGAGCGGGTCGCGCTCGACGATCTCGCGGTCGTCGTGGCTCACGGGGAGACTCCTTCACGGCCGGCGGGCGTGCCCTCGGCCCGCCCGCGCTGCCGCAGTACGTCGTGGATCTTGGCGCAGATCATGTCGATGGCGACCACGTTGTGGCCTCCCTCGGGGATGATCACGTGGGCCCAGCGTTTGCTCGGGGCGACGAACTGCTGGTGCATGGGACGCACGGTGTCACGGTACTGTTCGATGACCGAACCGATGGACCGTCCGCGCTCGTCCATGTCGCGGGCCAGGCGGCGGATGAAGCGCTCGTCGCTGTCGACGTCGACGAACAGGCGGATGTCCATGCGGGCCCGCAGGTCGGCGTTCTCCAGCACCAGGATCCCCTCGACGAACACGATGTCGGCCGGGTGCACGGGCTCGGTCTCGGAGCGCCGCCGGTGCGTGGAATAGTCGTAGATCGGGCGCTCGACCTCGCGTCCGGCGCGCAGCTCGTCGAGGTGCGACACGAGCAGCGAGGTCTCGAAGGCCGCTGGGTGGTCGTAGTTGATCGCGGCCCGGGCCTCGTCGTCGAGATTCGGATGGTCGTGGTAGTAGCTGTCGTGGTGGATGATCTCGACGGTGCGCTGCGGGAAGCGCTCCTGCACCCGCAGGGCCACCGTGGTCTTCCCACTGCCCGAGCCTCCGGCGATTCCGATGACGACGGGTTGGACGGAGGCGTGGTCCATGGTTGCGGTCTCCGCGGTGAGCGGTCGGGGCGGCGGCACAATTCCCGCCATGCTACGCAGCCCGGTGCCGGGCGTCAACGCGGGTGCTTGACGCCCCGGCGACCTTGTCGGACTCTGGCCGGATGGAACGACTCGTCAGCGTGCTCGGGCTGGGTGTCCTCGTGGGCATCGCCGTCCTCTTCAGCACCAATCGCCGCCGCATCGACTGGCGTCTCGTGGGCGCCGGGCTGACCCTGCAGATCGCTTTCGCGGCGATCGTCCACTTGTTCCCCCCCGGGCAACGGGCCCTCGAGTGGATCCGTGACGCCGCCGTCACCCTGCTGTCGTTCACCGAGGACGGAAGCCGGTTCCTGTTCGGTCCGCTGATGGAGGCCGACGGCCCGGTCGGCTTCGTCTTCGCCTTCCGCGTGCTGCCCGTGATCGTGTTCTTCAGCTCGCTGATGGGCGTCCTGTACCACCTGGGCATCATGCAGCGGCTGGTGCTGCTGCTGGCCCGCGGCATGAAGCGGCTCATGGGCGTGAGCGGTTCGGAGTCGCTGGCGGTGGCGGCGAACGTGTTCATCGGCCAGACCGAGGCTCCGCTGGTGGTGCGCCCCTACATCGCGCGGATGACCCGCGCCGAGCTGATGGTGCTGATGACCGGCGGCATGGCCACCATCGCCGGCAGCGTGCTCGCGGGCTACATCGCCTTCGGTGTCGACGCCGGCCATCTCCTGGCGGCCAGCGTGATGAGTGCCCCGGCGGCGCTGGTGATGGCCCGCATCCTCATTCCCGAGACCGAGACCAGCCTCACCAAGGGCGGCGTCGAGATCCAGGACGAGCGCGACACCGTGAACGTGATCGACGCGGCGGCCGACGGCGCGTCGCAGGGGCTGAAGCTCGCCCTGAACGTGGGCGCCATGTTGCTGGCGTTCATCGCCCTGGTGGCGCTCGTGAACGCGCTGCTGGGCTGGGTGGCCTCGTGGATGGTCTCGTTCGGGCTGACCGCCTGGCCCGGATCGCTGCAGGAGATCTTCGGCTACGTGCTCTGGCCGGTGGCGTGGAGCCTGGGCGTTCCCGCTGCCGACTGCTTCACCTTCGCCGGGCTACTGGGCCAGAAGCTGGCGATCAACGAGTTCGTCGCCTTCGCCGAGCTGGGCCGCCTGGTCGCCGAAGGCGCGATGAGCGAACGCGCGATCACCATCGCCACCTACTCGCTGTGCGGCTTCGCGAACTTCAGCTCGATCTCGATCCAGATCGGCGGCATCGGCGCGCTGGCCCCGAACCGCCGCCACGACCTGTCGCGGCTCGGCCTGCGGGCCATGCTGGGCGGCGCTCTGGCCTCGAGCATGACGGCGGCGATCGCCGGGATCATGCTCTGAGCCCGGCCGGTCAGGACTCGGCGAACAACTCCTCGCGGGCACGCTCGGTGACGGCCAGCACCGCCGGGTGCGTGACCTTGCGCTCGACCGAGATCGCGTAGAAGCGCTCGCGGACCTCGTCGGTCCGGCCCACGATCTTCACGCCGTACTGCGAGCAGATCCTCTCCTCGATCACCGAGGGGCCGGCCATGAGCCCGACCCCCTGCTGCGCGAAGGTCTTCATGAGAGCGCTGTCGGCGAACTCTCCCACCACGTCGGGCCGGAGGTTGTGGGTGTCGAACCAGCGCTGCAGTCCTCGGCGAAGCATGGATCCGTCGACCGGCATCAGGAAGGGCGCACCGTCGAGCGACGACGGAAAGCCGTGCCGCAGGGCCCTCACCAACGGCCGGGTCCCGAACACCGTGATGCCGCACTCGCCCAGCGGATGGTTGTAGGCACGCACGTGCACGTCGGCACCGATGGGCGCGTCGGTGAGCACGAGATCGAGTTCGTGCACCGCCAGGCGTCCCAGCAGCTCGCGCGGTGGACCCTCGGTGCAGACCAGGTTCACCGGGAACCCCATACGCAGCGCCGGGGCCAGCAAGCGATGCGCGATCAGCTTGGGCAACACGTCGCTCACCCCCACGTGCAGCCGCTGCCGAACGTCGCCCCCGTGGCCGCGCAGGGCGTCGAGCAGCTCCGCGCCGAGGGAGAAGATCTCGTCGGCGTAACGGTAGACGGTCTCGCCGGTGGCCGTGGGCACCAGGCGCCGGCCCTGGCGCTCGAACAGGGTCTCGCCGAGTCGTTCCTCGAGCGCTCGGATCTGCGCGGTGAGTGTCGGCTGCGAGCGGTGCACCCGGCGACTCGCCGCGGTGACCGTCCCCTCGCGAACGACGACCCAGAAGTAGTAGAGGTGCTGGTAGTTGAGATCGAACACCGGCGCGCCCCTTCCGACGACATAGGTCAGATCTATTGGTCGGTGTCACATTATCTACTATCGCGAAAACGATTCCGCACTATCCTGCACAGGCGACGGCGGCACCACCGCTGGCGCGACGCCTCGGAAGGGGCGCCCCCAGGGGACGGAAAGCCATGCGGATCGACCTGCACATCCACGGGGTTTCGTTGGACGGACGGCAGCAGGAGATCGTGACACGGCGCATCCAGTTCGCGTTGGCACGTTTCGCCGATCGGATCTCGAAGGTCACCGTCAGGGTGACCGACGAGAACGGTCCCCGAGGCGGCATCGACCACCGGTGCCTCGTCGAGGTGGACCTGCGGTCGGGGCCGAAGCTCTACGTTGAGGCGCAGGGCGTAGACGCGGAGGCCTCGGCCGCCGTTGCTTCCCGCCGGGCGGCTCGCCGCGTGCGCGACGAACTGAGCCGGCGCCGGCTCTTCGAGTGCCGCCCGCGCGCGGTGACCCACCAGCAACCTCCCGCGGTCGAGCGCTGACCCGGGAGGACCCATGCGCATCGAAGACCTCGAGCGGTCGTTGCGACGCATCGCGACGCTCGACGAGACCGACGACCTCGTCCTCACGGCCGTTCTCGACTGCACGGTGGGCCGTTCCGCGATCAAGGAGCGACTCGAGCAGCGGATCCGACCGCTCCTGCCCGATCTGCCGGCCACGCAACGGACCGGTCTGACCGAGTCCTGGAACCGGATCGAGCGCTGGGTCGACGACGAACTCGGGCCCGAGACCCGCGGTGCCGTCGTCTACGCGCGCGGCCGCACCGCCCCCCTGTTCGTGCCCCTCGAGTTCCGGGTGGACATGCCCCGCGAGGCGGTGATCCTCGACACCCTGCCCAGCGTCTACGACCTCTGCGCGCTCAAGGACACCTACCACCGCTACGTGGTGCTGCTGTGCACCGAGGACAGCATGCGGATCCTCGAGGTACACCTGGGCGCGGTCACCCGGCAGATCTGGAAGGAACACCCCGAGATCCGCCGGCGCGTCGGCCGCGAGTGGACCCGCGAGCACTACCGCAACCACCGCCGCGATCGCACCCAGCGCTTCGTGGACGAGATGATCGACATCCTCGAGGAGCGCACCGAGTCCGGCGGCTACCGCCACCTGGTGCTCGCCGGCACGCCGCGACTGCTCGCCCACGTGCGCGATGCCCTCCCGAAGACACTCCGCGGCATCGTGATCGACCAGCTACCCGCCAGTGGCCGCACGTCGGTGGAGGACGTGGTCACGGCGACGCTGTCGACCTTCGTCGAGGAAGAACAGCGCGAGTCGCTCTCGGTGGTCGATACGCTCTTCGACGCGCTGTACCGGGACGGACTGGCCGTGGTCGGCGCGCGTCGTTGCCTCGCGGCCCTCGAGAACGACCAGGCGGACCTGGTGATCATGGCCCACGACTACCACACCGAGAGCCGTGAACCGATCCTGCGCGCCGCCCAGCGCAGCGGTTGCACCGTCGAGTTCGTCGACGGCAACGACCGCCTCGAGCGGGTGGGCGGTGTGGGATGTCTGCTCCGTTACCGTCTGCCCGATGCCTCCCTCGACACCCGGCAGCTCCGTGGCATGGAAGGGGGGGACTGAGGCGTCGATCGCACGAGTCCGTGCCGGCCCGGCCGCGGAAGTTGCGGAATGCAGCGGACCCGGTCCCTTCTTCCGTGCGCCGGCCGGCGACTCGCTCCTCGACGTTCCCCGACACGTCGCGTGACATCCGCGCATCGGTCCGGGCATCCCCGTTGCTCCGGGACGGGGCGATACGCCCGATCGATCCTCCCGCTGCGCGGAGTGCGCCGCCGATGAAGACCCGGGTCCTGATCGTGGACGACCATCCGACCTACTGCCAGCTGCTGCAGACGGCCGCGGAGACGCGCGGCTTCCGGGTGCTGCCTCCGGTGGAGCAGGCATCGGAGGCGATCGAGACGTTCAAGCGCGAGCAGCCCGAGATCGTGGTCCTCGACCTGCACCTGCCCGGTGACGTCGACGCCTTCGCCCTGATCGAGTTCATGCTCGACCTCGACGGCAACACGCGGGTCGTGGCCGCGAGCAGCTTCCCCGAGGGCGATCTGGTCGACCGCGCCTTTGGCCGCGGTGCGCACCGATGCCTGCGCAAGCCCTTCCACATGGACGACGCCCTGCGCCTGTTCGACCACCTCGGCCGCGAGCTCAACCCGCTGCCGGTGTGATCGACTACTGCACGTAGCCCAGGCTGCGCAGACCCTCGCGCATCTCCTCGGTGAGTTCGCCGGCCAGGGTGGCCGGCGGTGCCTCGGCGATCACCCGGTCGTTCCACACGGCCAGTCGTTCCTGCAGACGCACGCCCGCGTCGAGGCTGTCGACCTGTGCCACGAGGTTGCGCAGCTCGAAGGGGTCTTCCTCGAGATCGTAGAAGGCCTGCGGGTGTCCGAGACGATCGGCGATCAGCTTGTAGCGGCCGTCGATCCAGGCCACCCGGTCCGGCCCGTAGGCCAGGCTCTCGGCGGCCATGGGAATCGGCGCGCGCTGGCGGTCGCTCATCCACTCCACGCGGTTCTCGCCGTCCATCCCCTCGGGCGCGCGAACGCGCAGCAGGCCGAGCACGGTGGGCATGAGCTCGGTCAGCGGGAACTGCTCGGCGATCATGCGGTTCGGCTGCACGCGCGGCCCCATGAGCACCAGCGGCACGTGCAGCTGTTCCTCGAACAGCGTGTGGCCGTGGCCGATCCCCCAGATCCCACGTGGATCGTGGTTCCAGGCCCGTCCCTCCTCGGCGTGGTCGAGGAACTCCTCGCCGTGGTCGGCGACGACCACCACCAGCGTGTCGCGCAACAGGTCGCGCCGTTGCAGGAGCTCGAGGATCAGACCGATCTCGAGGTCGACCTGGCGGATGGTGGCGTCGTACAGGGCGATCTTGGTGCGCAGCAGGTCGCGGACCTCGGACTCGCTGGCGCGATTGCCGAGATAGGTGCCGGCCTCGCGATCGCCCCAACGCTCGAGCGAAGCACGGTGGGGGTCGTCGAGAACCGACTCGTCGGCGCCGATCGCGCGCAGCTGCGCGTCGACCGCCCGGGTCGGCTCGTGGGGATCGTTGAAGTGCACCCACAGGTACCACGGCCGATCGTCGGCGTGGCGGCCGAGCCAGTCGCGGCTCAGCGCTCCGATGCGATCGGCGCGGACGGGTTTCACCACGGGATCGTCGAAGCCGCGCACCGGCCCGAAGCGCAGGTAGGGATTCGACGTGATGGCGTGCGTGCGGTAGCCGGCGTCGCGCAGCACCTCGGCCAACGTGGGCACCTGCGCGGCCAGGGTCCGCGGCGGCTCGGTCGCCACGTTGCGCACCGGACCGGCGGCCCCGGCTCCGTGCCGCGTGGGATACCGGCCGGTGAACATGCTGGCGAAGCTCGGCAGGGTCCACGGCGCCACCGACCGCGCGGCGGCGAAACGTGTCCCGTTGGCCGCGACCAGGTCGATCGAAGGCGTCGTCGGCCGATCGTAGCCGTAGCAAGACACGTGATCGGCGCGGAGCGTGTCGATCGACAGGATCAACAGGTTCGGACGGTCCTGGGCCCCCGCGGGCGACACCAGCGCGAAGCCGGCCACGAGGACGGCGAACAGGGTGCGGATCATGCGTCCTCCGCGGTCGCCAGACGATCGACCGCCGACAGCAGCAGCGCTTCCATGGCGTCGCGTCGGGCGGCGCCGACCTCGACGACCTCGTCGTGGGTGACCACCCCGCCGCCGGCCTCGACCGCGACGTTCGTGATCAGCGAGACGCCTCCGACCCGCGCCCCCAGCGCGCGCGCCACCACCGCCTCGGGGCCGGTCGACATCCCCACGGCCACGCCGCCGAGGCGGCGCAAGAAGCCGATCTCGACGGGGCTCTCGTAGTTCGGACCCCACAGCGACACGTAGGTTCCCGTGTGGGGCGCGATGCGCTCGTCGGCGGCCACCGCGCGCAGCTGCGCGGCCAGAGCGGGATCGAACAACGATCCGGGGGTCGCCGCGCGCGCGGCCAACCCCGAGGGGATCTCGCCGTCGGGGACCAGCACCCCGCGCAGGGCGTCCTTCAGGTGAAGATCGATCAGCCCGGTCAACACCGCGACGTCTCCCGCTCGCATGTCGGGGTCGAGACCGCCGGCCGCGTTGGTGAGCACGACCGTCTCACAGCCGAGTGCACACAGCACCGCCACCGGCAGGATCACGCTGCCCAGGTCGAACCCCTCGTAGGCGTGCAGACGTCCCTGCAGCACCAGGAACTCCGCCCCGTCGCGCCGCGCCTGGACCACCCGCCCGGAGTGCCCCACCACCGAAGCCGCGTGGAAGCCGGGAATGCCGTCGAAGGGAACCGACGCCACCGTCTCGGTGCGGTCGATCAGACCGCCGAGCCCGCTGCCCAGCACCAGACCGGTCCGGGCACCGGTGATGTCGTGTTCGTGCAGATGGGCCGTGGCGGCGTGCAGGCGGTCGGCGAAGGCGCCGTCGAGCGTCCAGCCGGTCGGGGCGAGCGCGGTGGGGTCGATCACGGATGCTCCTCGGGAGCGGGGTCGTCGCGGGCGAGTCGAGAGGATGCCCACCCGCGGCGGTGCGCGCAAGCGGCGCCCGCCGGACTTCGTGCTACCCTGGGATCCATGAACGCACCGACTTCGCATCCCGACGTGGTCGCCCTGGCCGAGCACGAGCGTGCCCTGGCCACGGTGACCGCCTCCGTTCCGCTCGGCTGTCCCACCCGCGACACGTGGATCGAGGCCGCCCTGTCCGACGTCGACGCCCTGCTCGACGACCACGCGCAGTGCGAGCTCAAGGCGTCCAGCAACGCCCTGGCCACCGTCGGTCGCTTCCCCGAGCACGACGAACTGGTGCGCCGCATGGCGAGCCTGGCCAAGGAGGAGATGGTCCACTACCGCATGGTCCGGCAGGTGCTGCTCGACCGCGGTGGATCCCCTTCGCGCCCCGTGTCGAATCCCTACATGAAGGGCATGGCCCGCGACCGCCGCGGCGGCGACTTCGCGCTGCTCGACGACCTGCTCGTGTGCGCGATGATCGAGGCCCGCTCGTGCGAGCGCTTCCTGGCGCTCACACGCGGCCTGCGCGGCCCCTTCGAGGGGCGCGTGGAAGGGAGCCAGGACCTGGCGACGTTCTACGAGCGCCTGGCCCGCAGCGAGAGCGGCCACGCGCACATGTTCGTGGCCCTCGCCGACGTCTACTTCGACCCCGCGGTCGTGCGCGAGGAGCTGGCCCGCCGCAGCGAGATCGAGGCGGCGACGCTCGAGTCGCTCCCCGTATCGCCGCGCATGCACGGAGGTCACCGCGCCGCCGGCTGAGCCGTGCCTTGCCGCGCCCCCACCCCGCGCGCATCTTGCCCTGCGCCGTCGCCGGCCGGGATGCCGCGCCCCGATGCCCCCGGCGGAATCGTCCGCCCCGAAAGGATCCGTGCCATGGACGCCATCTCCCTCGACGAACTCATCGCCATCGAGGGCCAGCTCACCGACGAGGAACGGCTGGTGCGCGAGACCACGCGCCGCTTCGTGCGCGACCGCTACCTGCCGCAGGCGGGCGAGTGGTTCGAGAAGGGCGAGTTCCCGAACGAGCTGATCCCGCAGATCGCCGACCTCGGCCTGCTCGGCGCCTCGCTTCCCACCGAGTACGGCGCGGCCGGCATGAACACCGTGCAGTACGGCCTGGCCCTGCAGGAACTCGAGTACGGCGACAGTGGCCTGCGCAGCTTCGTGAGCGTGCAGGGCGCGCTGTGCATGTACCCGATCTTCCGCTTCGGCAGTGACGAGCAGAAGGAACAGTACCTGCCGAAGATGGCCGCTGGCGAGCTCATCGGCTGCTTCGGTCTGACCGAGCCCGACGCCGGAAGCGACCCCGGCGCCATGAAGACCATGGCCCGCAGCGACGGCGACGACTACGTGATCAACGGCGCCAAGATGTGGATCACGAACTCGCCCATAGCCGACCTGTGCATCGTATGGGCGAAGGTCGACAGCGACGATCCCAGGTCCATCCGCGGCTTCGTGGTCGAGACGGGCGTCGAGGGCGTCGAGTGCCCGACCACCCACCACAAGATGAGCCTGCGTGCGAGCCACACCGGCGAGATCACGCTGAACGACGTGCGCGTGCCGAAGAGCGCCATGCTGCCGGGCACCAAGGGGCTGGGCAGCGCGCTGGCCTGTCTGAACCAGGCGCGCTTCGGCATCGCGTGGGGTGCGATCGGCGCGGCCAAGGCCTGCTTCGACGAGGCCCTCGACTACGGCAACCAGCGCATCGTCTTCGACAAGCCCATCACGTCGAAGCAGCTCATCCAGAAGCAGCTCGCCGACTGCGGCACGCAGATCGCGCTGGCCGAAGTGCTGATGCTGCACCTTTCGCGCCTGAAGGACCAGCACGGCAGCGTGAGTCCCTTCCAGGTCTCACTGAGCAAGCGCAACAACGTGGCCATGGCGCTCGAGACCGCGCGCACCTGCCGCTCGATCCTCGGCGGCAACGGCATCAGCGTGGAGTTCGCCGCCGTGCGCCACATGCTGAACCTCGAGAGCGTCTACACCTACGAGGGCACACACGAGGTGCACACCCTGATCCTCGGCCGCGGGCTCACGGGACAGGACGCGTTCTGACCGAGCGGCGGCCACCGCCGGCGCCGCTACATTGTCGCGACCGGGACCGCTCCCCACGACGACGGAGGCCGACGTGTTCAACGCCGACAAGATCCTGGGCCAACTCCTGGGCAGCCCCGCCGCCTCGGGCTTCGCCGGCGGCCTCGCCGGCGGCATGCTCACCAGCAAGGGCGGACGCAAGATGGGCAAGAAGGCCCTCAAGTACGGCGGCATCGCCGCCGTGGGCGCCCTCGCCTACAACGCCTACAAGCAGCACCAGCAGAGCAAGGCCGTTCCCGGCCAGCAGACCTCCGGCACGGTCCCGCCCGCGGGCGCGCCGGCGGGCGCCACGCAGCCGTCGGGCGAGGAGCTGGCCCCACCACCACCCGACAGCGGGTTCGCTCCGGCTCCCGACACCGAGGCCGCGAACGACCAGGGACTCTTGATCCTGCGCTCGATGATCGCCGCCGCGCGCGCCGACGGAAAGCTCGACGGCGACGAGATGAACCGCGTGCTCGAACACGCCGAGCAGCTCGACCTGGATCCCGAGAGCCGCAACCGCCTGCTCGACGAGCTGCGCTCGCCGGTCGACATGGACCGCCTGGTCCAGTCGGCGACCACCGACGAACTCAAGGCCGAGGTCTACGCGGCGGCACTGCTGGCGATCGAGGTCGACACCGAGGCCGAGAAGGCCTACCTGGCCATGCTGCGCGCGCGGCTGGGGCTCGACGAGGACCTGGTGGCCCGCATGCACGCGCAGGTCGAGGCGGCCTGAGCGCTCAGCCCCTCTTCCACCACGCACGGCGGCGCGGCTTCGTGTCGCCGTTCGTCTCCGAAGGCGGTGGGGTCGAGGGCTGGTAGTCGGAGTGCAGGGGCGGTGGATCGCCCGGGAGCTGCTCGCTCTCGCCCGCCTCCCGGGCCTCCTGCTCGCGCTGCGCCTGACGCATGGCCACCAGCCCCGACAGGACGGCTTCCTTCTGCAGGCGGTCGTCGATCTGCGGATCGAAGACCTCCCACTCGGCCCATTCGGCGAGCATGAACACCAGGGCGAAGACCCGGGGACCGTGCTCCATGACCCAGGGCCGCGGCACGCGGACCTCGACCTCGTGCACGGTGGCGGCCTCGTCGTCGCGCACGTCTTCGGGCTCGACGCGGCCGCCGTCGCGGCGTACGAACACGTCGAGCTCCATGATCCCGTGCTCGTCCTCGTCGCCGAAGACGTAGCGGTCGGGCCCGCGCTCGACGACGCCCGGAATGCGCGTGAGGTGGGCGATCAGACCCTCGCGCTCGGCCGCGCGGGCGTGGCCGGCGTCGGAGCGGAGCAGCAACGTGTAGGTCTCGGACATGGCGCACCTCGCTCGCGGGGACGCCCGACACGATAGGACGCCGCGCAGTGATCGCGAATCCCACCCCGACACAGTGCACCAAGACCCTGGCCCCGCTCCTGGCCCTGCTCCTGGCCACCGGCTGCGGATCCGAGCCGCCGGATCCACCGGCGGAGCCCGTGGCGCGCGTGACCGTGGACCTCGACGGTGGGCGCATCGTCGCCGAGCGCGGCGACCAGCGCCTGGACGCGTCGCTGCCCCCCGCGGCCACCGCGATCCTCGAGGACCTGCGCGCGACCCTGGCGGACGGTGGCGACGACGCCACCCTGCGATCGCGGGCGGGGCACACCCTGCTCGGGCCGATCGAAGCCGTGCTGGTCGAAGCCCCGGTCTGGATCTGGCGCAGCGCGGGGACCGGGCCCGTCCCGGATGTGTGGTCCACCCTCCCCGCCTGGACACTGCCCTGGCAGCCCGAGACCCCGGTCGCCGCCGAACACTCCGTACACCTCGACTGGCCGGCCGACCTGGCCGTACCCGTGCCGCGCGCCGCCCCGCCGTCGTCGGCCGACCGACTGCTGCTGGTGGCGCCGTTCCGCGAGAACCTCGAGCCGCGGCACGACGATTCCGACACCCTGCGCCTGGCGCTCCGCGCGGCCGTGGCGCACGTCGACCAGCTGCCGCGCAACGACACCGGCGCTCCCGCCCTGCGCCGCACGCTCGAGGACGACCAGCACTCCTGGGTGTGGCTGCGGGCCGCGCCCGAGTCGCTGGGCGAACTCCGCCCGGCCTTCGGCGCCCTGCCGAGCACGGTGGTGTGGACTCTCCCCGGCGACCTGGGACCCGGCACACGCCCGGCGCTCGCCCCGAGCACCTTCGCCAGCGGCGGTTCCGGCCCGGCCCTGGTGGTGGTGGCGTCGTGGCCGGTCCCCGAGACCACGCTGGGTCGCCTGGGACGGCGGTGGATGGAACTGGTCACCCGCGGCGTCCGCCCGGACCTGGCCCTCACCGAGGCCCGTCGCGAGGCGATCCGGGCCGGATGGCCGGTGTCGGTGTGGTCGGCGTTGATGCCCGTGGGCCGGCCCGGATCGACGGCGGCCCCCGCCCGCGCCACCTGGCTGCGCCGGAGACTGGGCTCGGGGGGCTGAAGCGGGCTCGGGGACGGCCCGAAATTTCGTGCGCGATCCCGGATTCTCTCTGCATCCGGCCTCGAATCGGCTCCGAACAAGGGGGTGAGCGCGGGGAGGAAGCCACGGGCGCCCCCCGCGCGACCGATTCGGGATCGGGGCGCAACGCCACCGATCCGCCCGAGGTGGGCCGACGGTTGAGCGTCGGTCCGCAGGGGGCGGGGGGAAAAGGGGGCCTCCCGCCCCTACGCGTATCCGGGGCGAGGGCCGTGGTCCTCGCCCCGCTGCTTTTCTGCTAAGGTCCGATCCGTCGAATCGTGCGGAGACGCGGGCCACCGCGTCTCGGGGAGGATGTCATGGGCTCCGGAGGCGCTTCCGATCGGGTCCTGGTGGTCGGCGCCGGTCTGGCCGGTCTGATCTGCGCGCACCGCCTGCAGACCCACGGGCTCGACGTGACCGTGCTCGAGAAGGGTCGCGGTCCGGGTGGCCGGCAGTCGACCCGGCGCGAGACCCTGGGCCCCCACACCCTGACCTTCGACCACGGCGCCCAGTACTTCACCGTGCGCGACCCCGAGTTCGCGCGCTTCCTGGCCCCCTTCCGCGAGGGCGCCGATCCCGTCGTCCGGCGGTGGGAGGCCTCGGTGGTGTCGCTCGAGGCCGGGAGCATCCGCGCCCGCAGCGAGAACACCGAGCGCTACGTGTGCCAGCCGGGCATGAACGGGCTGGCCCGGGCGCTGGCCGAGCCGATCCCCACGCAGTACTCGGCGCTGGTCCATGCCTGCCGCCGCGAAGGCGATGCCTGGGTGCTGGTCGACGAAGAGGACTCCGAACTCGCCCGTGGCAACGCGCTGGTGATCACCGCGCCCGCGGCCCAGGCCCTCGCCCTGCTCCCCGACGAGGCTCCGCTGCGCGAACGCCTGCGCGGCATGCGCTACGCACCGTGCTGGTCGGTGATGGCGCACTTCCCGCACTCGCTCGAACAGGACTTCGGCGGTGCCTTCGTCGACCGGTCGCCGCTGAGCTGGATCGCGAACAACGACACCAAGCCCGGGCGCAATCCCGACGGCGCACCCGGCGAGTCCTGGGTCCTGCACGGCTCGCCCGAGTGGTCCTACGCCCACCTCGAGGACACGCACGAGGACGTGACCGAGTCCCTGCTCGCGGCCCTGGCCGATGCGATCGCCCACGACGTGCCCACGCCCGATCTGGTCCGGGCGCATCGATGGCGCTACGCGCTGCCCACCGTGTCGGCCGAGGAGCCCTGCCTGTGGGACGAGGACTGGCAGTTGGCGATCGCCGGCGACGGCTGCCCGGCCGGAGCCCGGGTGGAAGGCGCGTTCCTGAGCGGCTGGACCGCCGCCCGTCGCATCCGGCTCGACCGCGAGGACACCGACTGAGCGGCCTCGCGCCCGGCGTGCGAAGACCTAGACTTCCGGACGTGACCCGGCGACGAGTTCCCTGCCCGCGAGGCCCGCGATGATCCACCTGAAGGCGACGGTCCGTCCCGAGGAACGCCGCCTCGTGTTCGGGGCGACGATCACGCTCTTCGGCATCCTGGCCGGACACGCGCTGCTCGAGACCGCCCGCGACGCCCTGTTCCTCGGTCGGCTCCCCGCCTCGCAGCTTCCCTGGGTCTACCTGCTCATCGCGGTGACCTCGGTCGGGCTCATGCAGTGGCAGGCGCGCTATCCGATCGCGCGTAGCAACCGGCTGGTGCTGGCCGCCCTGGTCCTGGCATCGGGAGCGGTCACGGTGGCGCTGTGGGCGCTGCTCGGGGCGCACTCACCGCCGTGGGTCCTTTACCTGCTTTACGTGTGGGCCGGCGTGTTCGCGACCATGGTCGTCACACGCTTCTGGCTGGTGGTCGAGGACGTCTTCACGGTCACCCAGGCCAAGCGTGTGTTCGCCATCATCGGCGCGGGCAGCGTGCTGGGCGCCATCGTCGGCTCCGGCCTGGCGCGAGGACTGAGTGAGGTCGTGGACCCGCGTCACTTCCTGCTGTTCGCCGCGGGGATCCTGGGCCTGACCGGCCTGCTGCCCATGGCCCTGCTGCACACCGCCGAAGAGACCCGCGGTCGCGACGTCGAGCACCGGCACCCCTCGCACGCCCTGCACTGGAAGCAGGCGCTGCGCACGGTGCTGCACCGTCCGTACGTGAAGAGACTGCTGGGTCTGGTGGTCGTGTCGACGATCGCCCTGACCTTCGTCGACTACCTGTTCAAGAGCATCGTCGCCCGGCAGCTCGAGGGCACCGACCTGGCCAGCTTCTTCGCGACCACCTACCTCGCGCTGAACCTGCTGTCGCTGCTGTTCCAGTTGACGCTGGTCAGTGTTCTGCTCCGCAGTTTCGGACTGAACCGCGTACTCGGCTTGACGCCCATGCTGCTGGCGCTCGGCGCGGGGCTGCTGATGATCGTCTACACGACCTCGCCGCTGATCCTGCTGGTGCCCGCACTGGCCCTGAAGGCGGTCGACGGATCGCTGCGGCACTCGCTCCACCGGACCTCGATCGAGACGCTGTACGTACCGCTCTCGCGCACCGTGCGCGAACAGGTGAAGACCTTCGTCGACGTGCTCGGACAGCGCGGCGGGCAGGCGGTGGCGTCGCTGGTGATCCTGGTGGTCGTCGCCTTCCCGGGATCGGAGATGGTGCTCGCCGCCGGCGTGATCGCCCTGAGCGTGTCGTGGGTCCGCCTCGCCCGCGACATCCGCCGGCACTATCTCGATCTGTTCCGGACGACGCTCAGCGAGCGCGAGGTGTTGTCCGAGGTCGAGTTCCCCGAGCTCGACCTGGCCTCGCTCGAGAAGTTGATCGAGCGGTTGAACAGCGTGAACGACGCCGAGGTCGTGGCCGCGATGGACATGCTGGCCGAGCAGGACCGCGTGCACCTGATCCCGGCGCTGATCCTGTACCACCCGTCGAAGGCGGTGGTCACGCGCGCGCTGCACCTGTTCGCGCGGACGCGACGCGAAGAGGCCCTGCCGATCCTCGAACGCATCGCCGACCACGAGGACGCCGTCATCCGCGCCGGCGTGCTGCGGGCCCGCGCGATCCTCGCGCCCGACGTGAACCGGCAGCTGTCCGTGTACCTCGACGACCCGTCTCCGGTGGTGCGGGCCACCGCCCTGGTCACGCTCGTGGCAGCGGGTTGGATCAAGGGCGACGACGCGGCCACGGTCCTGCGCACGATCGCCAAGGACGCCGACGACGACGAGGCCCTGGCGCTGGTCCTGTCGATCCAGGAGCAACCGCACCGGATCCACACGTCGCTGCTGATCGAGTTCGCGCAGAGGGAGAGCCGCGAGGTACGGCGTGAGACCGCGATCGCGATGCGCGCCGTGGGCAGCGAGGAGTTCATCGAACCGTTGATCGGCATGCTCCCGGTTCGCGACGTCCGGAGCGAGGCGCGGTCGGCCCTGGTCTCGATCGGCGAGGCCGCTCTGGAGGCACTCGACCGGGCGCTGGGCGACGAGTCCATGGCCCAGAACGTCCGCCGACACGTCCCGCGCACGATCTCGCGTTTCGAACCCGAATTCGCCGCGCCGATCCTCATGCGTCATCTGTTGACCGTGCGCGACGGTCTGGTGCGATTCAAGATCCTGCGCGGTCTCGGTGCCCTGCGCCGCCGCGATCGCGACCTCGAACTGGACGGGCGCACGCTGCGCAAGGCCCTCGAACTGACCCTGGCCGGGGCCTTCCGTCTGCTCGACTGGCGGGGCGCGCTGCGCGAGGGAGCGCGCTCGGATCCCCGCCGGGCGACGGCGGTGCACGAACTCCTCCTGCACACCCTCGAGCACAAGGAGGCGCACGCCCGCGAGCGCATGTTCCGTCTGCTCGACCTGTTGGTCCCCGAGGAGGACTGGCAGCGGATCTACAACGGCCTGGAGAGCGATCGCGCCGAGGACCACGCCAGTGCCCACGAGTTGATCGCGGCCACGCTCGAGCCGCCGCTGCGCGACGGACTGCTGGGCTTCGTCGACGACCTCTCCGACGACGAGCGTCTCCGGCTGGGTCTGGCCTTCTACACGCCGCGCCCCTGGACCTACGAGGAGACACTCGCTTCGTTCCTGGAACAGGGGAGCCTGGGCATGCGTTGCATCACGATCCACCACATCGGCGAACTCGGGCTGAAATCGTTCCGCGACGCGCTGCTGGCGCTGCGCGACGAACCACCCCTGGTGCAACAGCAGGTCGTCGCACGTGCACTGGTCCTGCTCGACCAACCCGAGACGGAGCTGCTCGGCCATGAGTGATCCCCGCTTCGTCGGACCGATCGACCGCCTGCTGTACCTGCGCACGCTGCCGCAGTTGCAGGGCATCGCCACGCGTGACCTGACCGTGCTCTCGCGCCAGGCCGAGGAGGTCGTCCTGCGTCGCGGCGACCTGGTCCTGCGCGAGGGCCGTCCCGTGGATCGCTTCTTCGTGATCGTGAGTGGACGGATCGCGGTGTTCGGCCACGGCCGCGAGATCGTGTCGTGCGGCAGCGGCGAGAACGTGGGGATCATCCCCGCGCTCTCGAGAGTGGAGCCGCACTTCGAGGCCCGCGCGGCGACCGAGACGGTGGCCCTGGCCTTCGAACTCGACGCCATCCTGGCCGCGCTCGAGGAGAACTTCCGCCTGCTGCAGAACATGCTGCGGAACGTCGCGGCGTACCATCTGCAGATCATGCCGCAGATCGTGGCGGGATCGCGCCGCGTGCCCTGGACCGGAGAAGCCGTCAGCCTGCCGAAGCGTTCGCTCGACGCGGTCGAGCGGCTGGTGCTGCTGCGACGCGGGAACATCTTCCGCAACCTCGGACTCGAGGCCCTCATGCTCATGGCGACGTCGATGCGCCAGGAACGCTGGGCCCAGGGCACCGAGTTCTGGCAGCCGGGCGAGGCCGCCGATCACCTGCTGGTGATCCTCGAGGGCGAGGTCGAGTGTCGTCTCCCGGATGGTGGCACCTTCGAGGCGGGCCGCGGTTACCCGCTGGGCAATCTCGAGACGCTGGCGCGTGGCGAACGGTGGTACACGCCGGTCGCGCGGACCGACGTCACCACGCTGCGCGGCAATCACGAGGCGCTGTTCGACGTGCTCGAGGACGACTTCGACGTGGCCCTCGACTTCCTGTCGGCCGTCGCCACGGGAGCGATGAAGGCCGTGGAGATGCTGGCCGAGCGGAGTGCGCAGGGGACCGCCGCGTCGATGACGATCGCGTCGCCCTGAATCGCCCCGCCGGAAACGAAAATGCGCCCCCCGATGCCTCGGAGGACGCGGGAACGGGACGCGAACACTCTCCACGTCCCGTCCGGCGATCGTCGATCGGGTGCGGACGAATCAGCCCCAGAAGTACGGGTCGCAGCCCTCGCGCGGTGGCCGGCCCTCGGACGCGGTCAGACCACGCTGGTAGACCCGCTCGTAGACCTTCTGTCCCCGCGCGCGTGCTTCGGGATCGAGTCGCTGGCACTTGAGATCGAAGGCACGGAGGAAAGCGTGCAGCGCGGGCTCGAGCTCCTGGTCGCGGGACACTTCGATCAGGTAGTCGGCGATGCGCTGGCACGTGGCCTCGACCTCGGAGATCGACCCGCCACGCAGCGCGGTGTTCATCCGCAGTTCCGGACGTCGCTCGTACGCCGGGGTTTCGCCCGGCCGTCGTGAAGCGCGTCGCATGGCTCCCTCCTTGGCATATGGCGAATCGCGGACACTCTACTGCAACGTCCGTTCATGGCGAAAGGTAATCGATATACCGTTTTGTGACCCTGATGCGTTTCCATCAGTCGACCGGGCGATCCCGGGATTCAAGCGGGCGCGGATGCGTGATAGTCTGCACGGTCCGCGTGGCCACGGCGGCCGGCGCGCAGACCTCCGAGGCGGTCAAGTGGAGTACCAGGTCGAAGTCGAGGAAGGCATCGAACAGCCCTACGTGGGCTTCGAGTTCGAGTGCATGCCGGACGAGTTCGAGACCCGGATCGAGCAGACGCTCACCGAGGTGTGGAGCCTGCTCGACACGGCCGGGGTCATCCCGGCCGGTCCGCCCATCTGCGTGGTTCCGCAGATCCAGCACCTCGACGACGAAATCCCTCCGCCCACCCCATGGCGGCTGATCTGTGGCTTTCCCGTAGAGGACGAGGTCGAGGCCGAGGACCCGGTCAAGGTGGGGACCCTGCCGGGCGGCCGGGTCGCGACCACCGTGCACCAGGGCAAGCTCGACACGCTGTCGACCGCCTACCTGGCCCTGCAGGTGCACATGATGCAGAACGGGATGGAGCCGAACGGCCCCCCGTGGGAGATCTATCTCACCGATCCGGTCTGGGAACCCGACGAGAGCCAGTGGCGCACCGTGGTGCGCTGGGCGATCCGCTGAACGGACCGCTGGTGGTGGCGTCCGCGCGGCCGACGGCTCAGAGTGCGGACAGCCCGATCCCGAGCAGGATCAGCGTGAACAGGACTCCGGTGAATCCGATCAATCTTCTGACCAAGGGCTCCATCCCCATCGCGCGGGTCGTGGCCGGGACTTCGCCCCTCCGGGCGAAGCGTCGACGACCGAGTCGGTCGGGCGAGGTTTAGTTCGATCGGTCCGGATTGGCAAGGCGAGATCGCGCTCGACGCCAGGCCCATCGACCGAGGATGGACAGGATCGTCGCACTGGCCAGGACCGTTCCGCGGACCGTGCCGGTGACCTTGCTGCGTCCGATCCGCTTGCGGTAGTGGGCCGGGACCTCGACGCAGCGCGCCCCGGCGGCGGCCACCTTCAGCTGCATCTCGACCGTCCATCCGTAGGCCCGGTCCTCCATCCCCACCGATTCCAGCGTCGACCACCGGATGGCGCGGAAGGGACCGAGGTCGGTGAACCGTACCCCGGTGATCCAGGCGATGGTACGGGTGGCCAGCCAGTTCCCCCACCGCGCCTGCGGGAGCAGGGCGCCCGCCTCGCGGCGGCCGAGCACACGCGATCCGATCACCATGTCGGCCTCGCCGCGCTCCACCGGGCCGACGATCTCGGGCAGCTGCGTGGGATCGTCACTGAAGTCGGCGTCGAGGAAGCAGACCACGTCGTCGTCGAGCGGCTGTCGGGTGCGGACCTCGGCCAGGGCCGTCAGGCAGGCCTGGCCGTAGCCACGGCGCTCGTCGCGGACCACCGTGGCCCCGTGGGCCCGGGCGACCGCGGGGGTGGCGTCGGTCGAACCGTTGTCGCACACCACGACCTCGACGTCCGGCTGCGCCACCACGGGCTCGAGCACGTGCCCGATCGAAGCTTCCTCGTCGAGGGCGGGGATCACCACGAAGACCCGGCTCAAGCCCGGGCTCCCGTCGACGGGGTCGGGGGCGACAGTGACTGCGTCGCCTCGCGCAGGTGCTCGTCGCGTCTCAGCGTGTCGAGGGCGG
The DNA here is from genome assembly GCA_964593155.1 of uncultured bacterium. Classification (GTDB taxonomy): domain Bacteria; phylum Krumholzibacteriota; class Krumholzibacteriia; order JAJRXK01; family JAJRXK01; genus JAJRXK01. The sequence goes on along the minus strand of CAZQHE010000002.1, from coordinate 55,422 downwards.
CGCGATCGAAGGCCAGCACCGTGCTCGGCTCCAACGCCTCGGCCGTCGCCACCCGCACCTCGCCCGGCCCGGCCTCGGTGTCGAGACCGAAGACCTCGCCGCGCTCGAGGATCGCGATGGCGGTTTCCGAGCCATCGGTCTCGAAGCGCGAGAGCCGCACCCGGCCGTCCTCGATCCAGAACACGGTGGGCGTGCCCTCGAAGGCGTTCAGCACCTGCGCCCGCCGTGGGAGCCGGCGGACGCGCGCGACGTCGCGCAGACGGATACGCGCCTCGTCCGTGATTCGGAGCAGCGAGTCGACCCGCTTGCGGTACCATGGAAGGGCGCGACGGTTCGTATCCCCTTCCCCGGTTTCGCGCATGAGTTCACCCACCTGTCTCGGCATCTTCGCCAAGGAGCCGCGCCCCGGCGCGGCGAAGACCCGCCTGATCCCGTTGCTCGGGGCCGACGCGGCCGCGTCGCTGTACGAGGCCTTCGTCGAGGACACCGTGAACCTCGCACTCGGTTCGGCGGCCCGCCACTGCCGCCTTTGGCTCGACGGAGCGGACCCCGAGGACTACGCCTCGTCGGACTTCGCCGTGACGTTGGACCACGCCGTGCGCTCCGGCCGTCTGGCCCGGAGCCGGCAGGCGTCCGGCGATCTCGGCGACCGCCTGGCCGCGGCGGTGGAAGAAGCCGACCAGCAGGACGAGCTCCCGCTGCTGATGGTGGGCACCGACAGTCCCGATCTCCCGGCCGGCCATCTCGACGCCGCGCTCGACGCTCTCGCCGGCGGCGCCGACGTCGTGCTCGGCGCCGCGGCCGACGGCGGAGTGTGGTGCATCGGGGTGCGGCGCCACGTCCCCGGAATGTTCGACGATCTCCCCTGGAGCAGCCCGAACACGGGAGAAGCGCTGCGCAACCGCGTCGACGCACTCGGCCTGGAACGGTCCGAGGCCCGGGCCTGGTTCGACGTCGACACCCCCGACGACCTGCGATCCCTTGCCACCCGCTTGCGCGAGCACCCCGGGCGCGCGAAGATCACCCGGGCCTGGCTCGTCCAGAGCGAGCGCTCCGAACTCGACCCCCGTCCCGCTCCCGACCTACCCGCGTCATGAATCCACCAACCGGCCGACAAGTCCTCGTCACGCACGTGTGCGCGATCGTCGCCTGCGCGCTCGGCGTGCTTCCGGCTGCTGCCCAGACGATCGGCGCCGACCCCGACCCCGACGTCGGCGAGTACACCATCGGACTCTACGCCGATCCCGAGGGGACCACGCGCGAGCTCCGGCTGGATGCCGACGCCGAGCGCTTCACCTGCTACCTCGGGATCCGGGGCGAGCCCGCGATCGACTTCAGCGGCATGGTGCTGCGGATCGAGATGCCCGACTTCCTCGAGCCGGCCGGGCCGGTCACGTGGAAACAACTCGAAGGTCTGCAGGAGAAGGAGGTTCTCTTCGGCGACGGCGCCGAGATCCTGTTCCTCGGCTGCGACCGTCAACCGCCGGACCGCCCGCTGATCCTGGGCCGCTTCGAGGTGGAGGTCGATCCGCGCTTCCGCGAAGGCGTGCTCGAGCCGCTCCCCCACGAGCGCTACGGACTCGGCGTGCAGCTGTGCAACCAGGGTGACGTCTGGCCGAAGCGCAACGCCGACCCGCTGCCCCTGCGCGTGGAACGCTCGGTCTCGTTCTGGGATCGCGTGGCGAACTGGTTCGACTGATCGATGATCGTTCCGCTGCGCGATCACAATCCGACCCAGCGGTTCCCGCTGATCACCGTGGGTCTGATCGCGCTGAACGTGTTGGTGTTCCTGCGCGAACTCGTCGCCGGCGCCGAGATGGGTTTCTTCATCGCGCGCTGGGGGGCGACGCCCTACGAGCTGACCACGCTCGTGGACCTGGTGGGACGCGTGCAGGGACTGCCGCTGGTGCACGTGGAAGGTCCGGCCTTCCTGCCGCTGACCGCGATCACGTCGATGTTCCTGCACGGCGGATGGCTGCACCTGCTGTTCAACATGCACTTCCTGTGGATCTTCGGGAACAACGTCGAGGACTTCCTCGGTCCGTTGCGCTTCCTTGCCTTCTACCTGGTGACCGGTCTCGTCGGGCTGGCCACGCACGTGGCCACCGATCCCGATTCGATCGTGCCCGTGATCGGGGCCAGCGGGGCGGTGAGCGGCATGCTGGGCGCCTACGTCGTGCTGTACCCGAAGGCCCGGATCACGTCGCTGCTGTTCCTGGGCTTCTTCGTGCAGTTCCTGCAGGTGCCGGCCCTGTTGCTGATCTCGGTGTGGACGGCGCTGCAGGTGCTCGGAGGCGTGTTCGGTCTGCTGGTGCCCGGGCAGTCGGGCGGAGTGGCCTACTGGGCGCACATCGGCGGCTTCGTGGGCGGCTACGTCGTGCTGCGCTGGTTGTTCCCCGCCGCCGTCGCGCGCGAACGTCTACGCTCGCGCTGGCGTCAGCTGCCGGGGCAGTTCGACTCGACGGACCGCTGGCGCTGAACGAGCGGTTGCCGACTCACTCCCCACCGAAGGCACCCTCGGCGTCGCGGCGTGCGAGTTTGCGGATCCGGTCGAGGTCGAGCCCCCGCACACCGCGCAACACGACGAGAGCGATCACCCACGTCGCGGCCACGGCGGCCACCTGGATTCCGAGTCCACCGTCGCGCGTCCACACGGTGACGCCGTAGGCGGCGACCACGGCCCCGAGCGGACCGACGACCGATCGTCCGAGCGGCACGCGCCGGCCCCGGTGTGCGGCCACCACGAAGTACAACGCGAGATTGGCCCCGTAGGCGGTGAGCGTGGCCAGCGCCGCGCCCTCGATGCCCAGCCGCGGGATCCACACCAGGTTCAACGCCAGGTTCACGAGCAACGACACGCCCGCGACCAGGGCGAAGTCACGCTCGGCTTCGATCGCCAGGAGCAGGCGCGCGATCATGTGCGCACCGCCCTGCAGCACGATGCCCCAGCTCAACAGGCGGAGCGCATCGGTGGCGGGCACGAACTCCGGCCCCGGGATCCAGCGCAGCGCCACCGGCGCGAGGAACCACACCGCCAGGCCCGCCAGCGAGCACAAGACCAGCGACACCCGCGTGGCGTCGGCCACCATCGCCCCCAGTCGCCGAGCGTCGACGTCGAGCTGCTTGCGAAGGGCCGGATACACCGCGGTCGCCAGGATACGGGGCAGGAGCACGACCACGTCGACGATCCTCACCGCGGCCGCGTACAGCCCGACCTGCTCGGGACTCTCCATGCGTCCCAGCATGAGCAGGTCCATGCGATGGAAGACCACGGCCAGCACGGTGGCCCCGAGCAACGGAACGGCCGCTCGGAGCTGGCGCACGGACTCGGCCCGTTCCAGTCCGCGCAGGCGGACAGACACCAGTCCGTCCCGCGTCGCCGCCCGCAGCATCAACGCGAAGCGCACCACGAACCCCGCGGCGAAGCAGGCTGCGTAGCCCAGCACGCCCAGCCCGCCCAGCAGCGCCGCCGCACCGCTCACGAACACGAAGGCCGCGCTCGTCGCGAAGGCGACGGTGGTCACGTGCATGCGCTCGACGCCCTGGAACACGGCGTCGAGGATGTCGCTCAGGTTCTCGAGGAAGAGGGCCGTGCCGACGATCAGCACCACGCCGAGCACCGGGCGCGGGTAGTCCATCCACACGACGAGTCCGAGCAACGCCACGTAGATCACCGCGCCGGCGGCGAGCTTCAGGGCGGCGGCGTGGCGCGCCACGCGGTCGGCGCGCTCGGGCGCGCTGGCCACCTCGCGGGCGACCAGGTAGTCCAGTCCGGCCCCGCCGACGATGCGCCCGACCTCGACGAGCGCCGCGCCGGTGGCATACAGGCCGAAGCCACTGGCGCCGAGCACGCGACCGGCGATCGCGGTCAGGCCGATCGAGAAGAACTTGGAGATCGCGAAGGCGAGCCCGAGGAAGGCACTGTTGCGCGCGATGGTGCGGCCGTCGGCCAAGAGCCCGCTCCCGTTCAGAAGACCTGGCCCGTTCCCACGCTGATCACGGGGCTGCTGCGGTCGAGATCGTAGAGGGCCGGCCAGGCCAGGTCGAGTCGAACGGGAAGATCGTCGGCGGCGCGGACGAAGCCCAGACGGAGTCCCACGCCGTAGGCGCCGCGCAATTCCTCGGGTCGGAAGTCGCGCTCCTCCTCGAACCACGCCACGCCGGTATCGGCGAACAACGTGACTCCGGGCACGAAGGTGTCGAGCAGGCCGGGAGTGTAGACCGCCCGGAGCTCGAAGTTGGCCCGCAGCAGACGATCGCCGTTGAACTCGCGAAAGCGCGCCGCGCGGAGACCCGACTCGAGTCCGAGCGAGAACACCTGGTGGCGGTCGGCCTGGCTGATCGCGCCTCCCCGGAAGCCGGTGGCGAAGGTCAGTCCGTCGAGCACGCGATGATAGCCCTGCAGATCGGCGACCACGCGCAGATCGCGCCCTCCGTCACCGGTCACCAGGCCCTGGGACGAGACCGACACCTCGTGCAGCCAACCGCGACCACTGCGCCCGAACCACGACGACCGCAGGTCGAGCCACAGTCCGCTGTCCGTGCTCCCGAGCGCACGGGTGGTCCAGCCCAGACGCAGATCGAACTCCGGCCCGAAGGCGATGTCCTCGACCTTGCCCATGCCTCGCACGAAGCGCAGCTCCTCGTAGATCCGCGTGCGCTGCGACACACCCAGGTAGACCGTGCGCCACGACTCGTTCTCGGGCACGTCGCGGGGCAGCTCGTACCGAGGGTCGAGCGTACCCCTGGGTGTCTCGATGGCGAGACTTCCCTCGGCCGTCAGCTCCTGGCTGTGCAGACGATACCCTGCGGTGCCGCGCCACACACGCGACGCGGTGGCGCCGAGGCGATGGCCGAACTCGACGCCGACGTCGGTGAACTCGCCCTTCGGACGCACGTAGGCCCCGTCGGCGATGTAGTAGCGCGGCGACGTCGTCCGGTCGGAGAAGAACAGGTCGAAGGCCGCCCGGTCGGTGAGCGAGACGTAGGGACGCGACAAGCGCCAGTTGACGGCGTTGCCGTCGTCGGCGTCGCGCCACGAAACCGAGCCGTTCCAGTTGCCGTCGAACAGTTGCGGATCGCTCAGGCCGATCGCCCAGCTCGATCGGTCGACCCCGGAGTCGAGCTGGAAGTCCACACGCCGGGCGGTGCCCAGGAGATTGCGCTCGCTCAGCGACAGGCTCCAGAAGCGTTCGTCCTCGAAGCTCTCGTAGCCGACGTCGATCGACGTGCTCCACACCTCCTGCGTGCGCACGACCACGTCGACCGAATCGCCCGGCGCCGGCTCGGCCTCGACCACGACGTCGGTGAAGATCCCCAGACCGCGGAGCTTGCGCTCGCTCTCCTGCAGGTGCTCGGGATCGAGCGGCTGGCCCTCGGCGAAGAGCAGCTCGCGCTCGATCACGCCGATCCGGGTGTCGACGTGCAGGTCGTTGACGATCGACAGCGGCAGCCAGCCGAAGCGCTCCCGGTCTTCTTCGTCGAAGATCGGCGACCGCTCGATGCGGATCTCCCGGACGATCACGCCGGAGGCCTCACGCTCGGCCGCGGCGGCCGGGCCGACGAGGATCGCGGCGATCACGAGAAGGATTCCGGCCTGCCAGCCCCGTGGCGGGACTGGCAGGCATCGGGCGCGGAAATCTGCCATTTTGGCAGCTTCGGCCCGACGATACCTCTGCCCCTGGCAGGCCGCACCCCGGCGGCGCACTCGCGGGCCGACCCGCAAGCCACTGTCCACCAACGAATTATGCACGGTCGGACCACCGCTCCCGGGCCTGGCACCCCACTTGGTATTGCGACGGGCGGAGGCAGCGAGGCGAGAACCACGGGGGGTCGAGCCCCGGCAACTGCCACGAGAACAGTTTCGAGACCACGACGGAGGAACCTCGATGAACCACCTGATCACCAAGTTCGACGAGATGGATCGTCTCTTCAACAGCATGTGGGGCAACGCCCCGTCCGCCAGCGGCAACGGCGACGACGATGCGCTGATGACCCTGCGGCCGCGGGTCGACGTCTACGAGAGCGAGACGGACTACGTCCTCGAAGCCGACCTGCCCGGCATCCGCAAGGACGATCTGAAGGTCGAGGTCGAGCGCAACGTCCTCAGCATCGAGGGCGAGCGCAAGAGCGAGCACGGTGAAGATCTGCATGGCGTCCACGTCGAACGTGCCGGGAATGCACGCTTCGTCCGGCGCTTCACCCTGGGCCGCGAGGTCGACCCCGACAAGATCGAGGCCCGCTTCAACGACGGTGTGCTGCGGCTGACCGTGCCGAAGAAGGAGCAGGCCGTTCCGCGTCGGATCAACGTCGCGTAACGACGCGCAACGACGAGGGACCGGCGGAGCGGGTGTTCGACAGGATCCGGGCTCGCTGTGACCACCACTCCGCCGGAACCATCGGGGGCTCGTGCCACGCACGGGCCCCCTTCGTCGTGTCTGGCCCGGAGATTGCCCGATCTCGCCCGCGGACGGCCCGGAACGCCGTCCCTGGTCACGAATCCACGAACGCGCTCGCGAGATCGCCGCAACACCTCTGGGGTCCACACCATGTCCGCGCGTGCCGCCGCCATCGTCCCGGATGCGCTCGTCGACGTCTTCGAACACGTTCCCGAGTACTCGGGCTACGACGACCGCGACGTCGTGAAGACCTGCGAATCCGATTTCCGGATCTCCCTGGGCCGGGTGATCAAGTCCTGGGGCGACCAGCTGCTCGACGCCGCCGAGCACACCGAGACCCCGCTGACGCGTGCGGAGATGCACGCCGTCGACGTGTTGCTCGGCGGGATCGCCGATCTCTTCGACCAGCTCAACCGCTTCCGACCGGTGCTGGTGGACGACGACGAGTCGACGCGACGCGAATCGCTGGCCCGCGCCGACGCGGGGATCATCGCGCTGCTCGAAGAGGGCGCACAGCTCATGCGCGACCTGCGGACACCATCGTTGGCGCACCGGTGGCTGGAACACCACGCGGCCGAGATGGCCGAGCGTCTGCACCACCTGAACGATCGCCTGGACCGGCGAAACCGCGTGCTGCTCGACGACGAGGCCCGCGAGGATCACACCCTGCTCGTGTGACGGGAGGTTCCCATGGACACCTCGATCCACCGGATCGTCTGGGGAGGCGCGGAGAACGGCGAGGCCTTCGCCGCTCCGCACGCCCTGCAACACTGGGCGGGTGAACGGGTCGACGTGGCCGTCGATCTGGGCGAGGCCGCCCTGATCCGTGACGAGGGAGAGATCGTCGCGATCATGCTCCCGGGCCGGCACCCCGTGCACGTATTGCGACGGGGAGAGGACCCCGGCGACATCGATCGTCGCGAGTTCGCCGCGCGCATGCGGGTCGACGTGGACTCGACCGCACATCTGAAGCCGCGCACCCGCTTCGTTCCGGCCACGGCCGACCTGGTCTTCGTGGCCACCGATCCGCTCGTGCCGCTGGAGTTCGGCTGCGACGATCCCGTCGTCTTCCACGATCACCGGCACGGGAACCTGGCGCTCGAGGTGCGAGGGGCCGCGCGGCTGGCCGTGTGCGATCCCGTGCGCTTCCACGACAGTTTCCTGCGCCGCACCGAGGACCTCCGGGCGTCCGACTTCGACCGGATCGTGACCACCTTGATCGAGGCCGGACTCGGGCGGGCACTCGAGGACCACTACGGAGAGGTCGACGCCATCGGCTCCGATCGCGATCGCCTGGCCGCACTCGGGGTCGAGCACCTGCGGAGTGCGCTCGAGGCCGTGGGACTGGGGATCACGCAGTTCGAGCTGACCCGCTTCGAGACCCCTTCGCCGGGGACCACCGCGGCGCAGCCCTCCGCGCTGGCCACGCCCGGCGGCCGTCGCTAGACTGCCGCCACGCATCGGCGCGATCCGCACCCGTCGTCCGGACGCCGGCGCGCCGACCCACCGGGATCGGTCCATGTCCCTGCGGCACACGCTCAGTACGTTCCTCGCCGTCGTCCTGCTGCTACCGGCCACCGTGGCTCCGGCGCAGAACCCCTTCCTGCAGAACCGCGGCGAGCGCAGGGTCGAACGCGTCGAATTCCGGGGCAACGAAGTCACGCGCGACTACGTGCTCCGACGCACCCTCGGGATCGAGGCCGGCGACGAGTACGATCCGGAACTCGTCGGCGAGGGATGGGAACGCCTCGAGGCGCTCGCGTTCATCGCCTATGTCGAGATCGAGACCGTTCGTCCGGACCCGACACGAGTCGAACTGATCGTCCACGTGGAAGAGGACGACCGTTTCCGCTGGGCGCCGGGACTCGAGTACAGCCGACGCTACGGGGAATCGTTCCTCGGGACACTCCGCGTGGGCTGGGTGAACCCGACCGGCCGCGCCGAGAGCCTCGACCTCGAGCTGAGCGCGTGGTCGCGCCGCGGCGCCCGTGTCGTGTGGCAGAACCCCTGGATCCTCGGCCCCGCACGACTCGGCGTGTTCGCCGCCGCGCACTGGCAACGCCACGAGTGGGAGTACGATCTCGCAGCGATCGATCCGAGCGACGAGTTCACCGACTGGGGAGCGCGCGCCGGCGTGTGGCGCACCTTCGATCCCTGGGTGACCCTTCGCGCGCAGGCCGGTTGGAGCGAACTCGAACTCGAGGGCGCCGGCATCGTCCACGATCCCGAAGTGGCCCTGGAGTTGATCCACGACTCGCGCGACGTGCGCTACTACCCCGGTACCGGCCTGCACGGCCGCGCCGAGCTGCTGTTCGGAGGACTCGACGACGGCATCGACGACTACAGGATCGCGTCGATCTCGCTGTCGGGCTTCCGCACGCTGCCGGTGGTCGGGACCGTACTCGCGGTGAACGGTGCGTTCCGGACCGCGAACACCACGCTGCCCTTCTACCGGAAGAACTACCAGGGCGGCCCCATGACGCTGCGCGGACTCGACTTCGGCAGCATCGTGGGCGACGACGCCTGGCGCGCGAGTGTCGAGCTGCGACGCCCGCTGCTGCTGTTGCCCCTGCGCGAGGGCCGTACGATCGGCGTGGGCGTGCACGCATTCCACGATCGGGGCACCTCGTGGGCGCACGACGCCGACCTCGACGCGCAGGAAGTGCGCTTCGGCTCGGGTCTGGGCTTGCACTTCAACTTCAACACGCGGAACTTCCGTTTCGAGTGGGCCCGGACCGACGACGGCGAGGACGTCTTCGTGTTCGAGGACACCTTCACGTTCTGAGGCACCACGAAAGGGGGTGAACCATGAGTGACGAGCAACGGATCCGTCTGACGCAGTACGCCAGCGCCGCCGGTTGAGCCGCCAAGCTCGCTCCGGGGGACCTGGAGATCATCCTGCAGGGATTGCCGAAGATCCCGACCGACGACCGCGTCCTCGTCGGGCTCGAGCCCGCCGACGACGCCGCCGTCTACCGTGTGAGCGAGGACCGCGCGATCGTGTTCACGGTCGACGTGATCACGCCGATCGTCGACGACCCCTTCACCTTCGGCCGCATCGCCGCGACGAACTCGATCAGCGACATCTACGCCATGGGCGCGCGTCCGCTCATGGCCCTGAACGTGGCGTGCTTCTCGCCGAAGATTCCCGCCGAGGCCCTGCGCGACGTGCTGGCCGGGGCCAGCGAGGCCGCGCTCGCGTCGTCGTGTCCGGTGCTGGGTGGACACACGGTCAAGGACTCCGAACTGAAGTTCGGCCTGGCGGTGGTCGGTGAGGTCCATCCCGATGCGCTGCTCACCAACCACGCGGCCCGGCCGGGCGACGTGCTGCTGATCAACAAGGCGATCGGCACCTCGGCACTGTCCACCGCGCTCAAGAGCGGCCGCTTCGGCGAGGAGGACCCGTGGTTCGCGGAGCTCGTCCGGGGCATGACGACCTCGAACGGCCCGGCCGCCGAGATCGCCCGCGCGCACGGGGCCCGTGCCGCGACCGACATCACGGGCTTCGGTCTGAGCGGTCATCTCGCGGAGATGGCCCAGGCGAGCGACGTGACCCTGCGCCTCGACCACCGTGCGATTCCCGAGCTTCCCGGTGCGGTCCGGATGCTGGCCGAGGGATTCACCTGCGGAGGTGCCCAGGCGAACATGCGCCACGCGGTCGAAAGGGTCGACATCCCCGCCGATCTGCCGGCCGAACGGGCGGAGTTGTTGCACGACCCGCAGACATCCGGGCCACTGGTGGCCTGCCTCCCGTCCGAGCGGGCCGACGAAGCCCTCCGGGCACTCCACGAGGCCGGATACGACCAGGCCACCCGGATCGGAACCGTCGAGGAGCGGGTTGGCACGCTCGTTCGAGTCGACTAGCTTGTCGACCGTTTGCATGGGCTCGGAAATCGACGCCGTCGCAATGGACTCACCGACCGTCGGGCGCCCCGGGCCGGGACCCCGGCACTGATCGACACAGCGCGGAGAGATCCGCCATCCGGCCCTCGGTCGTCGCTCGCGCGACGCGGGCCCACGGCAACAGCACGCGAACTGGAATCGAGTGTCGAACCTCCTTCCTCTTCGCTCTACGAGAACGTTCGTGGCCGGCTCCCGACCCCTCGTCCACGAACACAGTCGGAACGAGGTGCTCCCATGGCCGAACGTGTGGCCATCTTCGTCGATGGCGCCAACGTCTATTTCGCCCAGAAGGAAGCTCTCGGCTGGTGGATCGAATGGCCGCGATTCCTCGCGACCATGCGTGAAGGCCATGAGCTCGTGGCGGCGCGTTGGTACCAGGCGTACAACCGTACTCCCGAACCCGAGCAGGAGCGCTTCCTGCACCATCTCACCCTGATCGGCTTCTCCATCCGCAAGAAGGTGCTGAAGCAGGTCTTCGACCGCACGTCCGGCAGCTACCACATGAAGGGTAGCCTGGACATCGAACTGGCGATCGACGCCCTGAGCGAGGTCGACCACTACGACACCGCGATCTTCGTGACGGGCGACAGTGACTTCGTGCCCCTGCTCGAGACCCTGCAGCACCGGGGCAAGCGCGTGCTCGTGGCCGCCACTCCGCAGAACGTGGCGGTCGAACTGCGCCAGCAGGTCGGTGTGAACTTCATCGACCTCAACGACCTGCGCGACGAGATCGAGAGCGACAAGCGACCGCCCGAGCCGCGGGAGCGCCGCGAGAACGGCTCGCACGCCGGTGCGAACGCGGGGGGCGGCACCGACGACGAGTACGAGGACGAGTACGAGGACGACTACGACGACGAGTACGACGACGAGTTCGACGAGTACGACGACGAGTTCGACCAGGATCCGTCGCTCGCTCCCGAACCCGTCGATCCGGAGTCGATCGATCTGCCCGAGGTGGGCGAGGTCGTCGATTGTCGCGTGCAGACGGTGAAGAAGTACGGCGTGTTCCTCGACCTGCACCAGCACGCGAAGACGTTGCTGCACGTCAAGGACATGAACCGTGGCTTCGTCCCCGACGCCGGTGCCTACTACGAGGTGGGCCAGGAGATCCCGGTGCGCGTGATCAGCATCGACCGCCGGAAGTCGCCGCCGGAGGTCCGCGTGGCCGTGCTGACGGCCGAGACCGAGGCCAGCGAGTCTTGACCCCCACGGCGACCGGCACGACCCTCTTCCGGTGGGAGGAGTGAGCCGTGCCTGATCGCCGGGTCGTCTACTACGTCGCCACCAGTCTCGACGGCTTCGTCGCCCGTGACGACGGAGCCGTCGACTGGCTGTTCACCGAGGGAGACTTCGGCTTCGAGGTCTTCTCCGACTCCGTCGACACGGTGTTGATGGGCCGGCGGACCTACGAACAGGTCCTGGGATTCGCCGAGTACCCGTACCACGACAAGAAGGGCTACGTGTTCAGCCGTTCGCGGGCCGGCGCGGTCGACGACCACGTCCGCTTCCTCGACGATCCACCCAGCGAAGTGGTCGAGAGTCTGCGCGCCGCGCCGGGCGGTCACCTGTGGCTGGTGGGCGGCGGCGAACTGGCGGCGTCCTTCCTCGCCGCCGACCTGATCGACGATCTACGCGTGGCCATCCACCCGGTGGTGCTCGGTCGTGGCCGGCCGCTCTTCGGCGGTGAACCCTGCGAGCGCCACTTCCGCCTGACGTCTTCCCGCAGCCACCGCAACGGGCTCGTGCAGTGCGAATACGTGCGGGCGCGGGAATCCGCGCCGACCCTCGACCCCTCGGTCCATGCACTTTGGACGACCTACCTCGCACACCACGGCCAGGATCCCGCCACGACCCACTGGACGTACCGGGCCGCGCGCTTCGGCGACACCGCGGAACTGGCCGACGAACTCTGCAACCTGATCGTGAGCGGACGCAAACGCGCCACCGCACCGAGCATGGCCGAACTCGAGATCGCCGGCGAACCGCTCCCGCGCGTGGGTGACCACACCGTGGTCCTCGACGGCCGCGGCGTCGCGCGCGGCATCGTGCGGACGACGAGGGTCCGCGTGTGCGCCTTCGAGCACGTGACCCGAGCCTTCGCCACCCGTGAGGGCGAGGGCGACGGCACGCTCGAGTCCTGGCGGCGCGACCATCGTGCCTACTACGAACGCGTGCTCTCGGCGTCCGGACACGACTTCTCGCCGAACATGGACGTCGTGTGCCAGGAGTTCGAACTCGTCTTCGGCCCGCACGACCTGATGGCCGGCCTCGCCGACGACGACTGACAGACCATCCCCCCTGGAGGACCGTCCCGTGCCCCGCAAGATCGACGCACCCACCGTGATCGAGCCCGCCGGCAACCAGCCGAAGCGGATCGAGGAATTCACCGGCCGCGTCAACACCGGCCACGACACCGTGAGCGTGGCCCGCATGAAGTCGCCGGCGGGATGGGTCGAGCCCGGGCAGCGCCCGGACTTCGAGGAGATCACGGTGGTCCTCGACGGCACCGTACGCGTCGAGTACGAGGGGGGCGCACTCGAGGTGCGGGCGGGCGAGGCCGTGATCACCGCCCCGGGCGAGTGGATCCGCTACAGCACGCCCGAAGGTGCGGAGTACATCGCCGTGTGCCTGCCCGCCTTCTCCCCCGACACCGTCCACCGCGATCGGGAGGACTCATGACCACCGAAGAGGTCTGGGCGCGGAGAGCGCATCCCTTCACGGTGTGGTCGCGCCTGGCCACCCTGCCACTCTTCGCCGTCGCCCTGTGGTCGCGACAGTGGTTCGATCCGTGGTTCCTGCTGGCCATGGTCTTCCTGCTGCTGTGGTCGATCCTCGCCCCACGCCTGGTACCCCCGCCGGCCTCCACGGGGAACTGGGTCTCGCGCGCGACCTACGGCGAGCGGATCCGCGCCGCGAAGGACCGTTGGGAGGTCGATCCGGCGCGCAAGCAGGTGACCACCGTGCTGGCCATCGCCGGCAGCGTGGGGACGATCATCATGATCAGCGGCGCGCTCCTCTACGACCCGCTGCTCGCGATCGGTGGGGGCGCGCTGATGCTCGCGGCCAAGCTCACCTACTTCGACCGTTCGGCCCGTCTGTACGACGAGGTCGCGCAGGAGCATCCCGAGGTCCGGGGCTGGGTCCGATGACCACCCGCCACGTCGTCGGGGTCGATCTCGCGGGACCGACCAACGCCCGCGACACCGCCGTGGCCACCGCGCGGGACGACGGCGACCGGCTGCGGTGCACGGGGATCGAGCTCGGCCTCGACGACATCGCACTGCGCGACGCGATCGAGGGATGGAGCGAGGACTGCGTCGTCGGGCTCGACGCCCCTCTGTCGTACGAGCCGGGCGGTGGCGACCGGAGCGCCGACCGTTCCCTGCGGCGCGCGGTGAAGCCGCTGCTACCGGCCGGTTCGGTCATGACCCCGACGATGACCCGTATGGCCTACCTCACGTTGCGGGGCATGGCGGTGGCGCGGCTCGTGCGCGCCCTGCGGCCCGCCGCGCGGATCGTCGAGGTCCACCCCGGCGCGAGCCTCGTGCTGGCCGGTGCCGACGCCGCCGACGTGCGTGCGCTGAAGAGCGACGCCGACGCGCGCGATCGGCTGCGACGATGGCTCGGGGAGAACGGTGTCGGGTCGCTTCCCACCCGCCCGCTCGGCGACCACGAACTCGCCGCGGTGGCCGCCGCACGCGCCGCGTGGCGTTGGAGCCACGAAGAGGCCGCCTGGCACACGCCCGCGGAGTTCCCGCTGCACCCCTTCGACGTCTGCGCCTGAGGTCTCCATGTTCTTCGTGATCCAGTTGCTGCCCGCCGTGAACCTGCTCGCCGCCGGACTCACCGTGAGCGAGGCCCTGGCGCTGTTGCTGGGCACGGCTCGTCGTCGATCGGCGGCCTGGAACCACGCGCGCAACCGCACGTTGGCCGCCGCCGACGTCGCACTCGCCGCGCTCACGCTCACGGCGTGGGCGAGTCCGGCCCGCGCGCCCCTGATCCTGGTGGCGGTGGCATCGGTGCTCGCCGCCCTTCAACTGTGGAAGGCCGTCGAGTCGGGATCGCGCACGCGGCCACGCTACGCCGCCTCGGGCGTGCTGCGCGCCACCAACGTGCTGCGACTGCTCTTGTGGGTCGCCGTGGCCCTGATGACGCTGGGGCTGCACTTCGCGCGGATCAGCCCGCCGCGACGCGAGCCGCTATCCGACCCGCCGGCCGGGCGCGAAACGGTACGCCAGGATCTTGAAGCCGAGTTTGGCCGCGACCATCTCGTTCACCTGGCTCTGCGTCATGGGAGCGACCTCGACCACGTCGGCTCCGAACACTTCGGCCCCACTCTCGCGCACCGTGGCGCGCACCACGTCGACCGCCTGCTCCCAGCTCAGGCCACCCGGTTGGGGGGTGCCGGTCCCCGGGCACAGCGTGCAGTCGAGTCCGTCGATGTCGACGGTCAGGTACACCGGTCCCTCGAGCGCGCGTAATTCGTCGAGTAGGCGCTGCCAGCGCACCGGATCGTGCATCTGGTGGGCGTAGAGCGTGTCGATGCGTTCGTCGTCGCGCGCGAGGGCGAACTCGTCGGCCGTGCAGCTGCGGATGCCCACCGCGATCAATCGCCGCACCCCGAGGTCGAGCACGCGCCGCATGGCACAGGCGTGGTTGTCGCGGCTGCCGTGGTAGCTGTCGCGCAGGTCGGCGTGGGCGTCGATCTGCACCACGGTGACGTCGGTGAGGTCGTCGCGGATCCCCGCGAGCACGGCTGGGGTGATCGAGTGCTCGCCACCGAAGGTCAGCGGGAACGGCGGGACCAGCCCGAGTCCCATGCAGGCGCTCTTCAGTCTTGCCATGAAGCTCTCGGGCCGTTCGGCCGGGTCGGGCGCGATCGGCCGCAGTGTCGCGACCTGCAACCGGCCGTCGGACTCCCACTCGAGTTCCTCGTCGAAGGTCTCGAGGTGCGGACCGGCTCCGATCACGGCGGCCGGCCCCTGCGCGGTGCCGGTTCCGTAGCTCACCGTGCCCTCGTAGGGAACCGACAGCACCGCCGCGTCGGCCTCCTCCAGGCTCGACGGCTCGGCGTCGAGGAAGTGCGGAACCGATTCGGGATCGGCGTGCGATGTGGTGTCGGTCATCGGACCCGCTCCTCGGCGACTTCGAGGAAGGACTGCACCAGGGCGTCGAGCCGGTGGTTCGCGCGTTCCCGGGCCCGCGCGATCTCCTCGCCCTCGTCCGGCTGCTCGGAGAGTTCGAAGTAATACTTGATCTTCGGCTCGGTGCCACTCGGCCGCAGCAGGACCTGCCCGCCGCCCTCGAGCGCGAAGGCCAGCACGTTGGACGGCGGCAGGCCCTCGTACCCTTCGGCGTAGTCCACCACGCGCACCACCGCGTGGTCACCGATGCGTTCGGGAGCCTCGGCCCGGAAGGCGTCCATGACGGCGCGGATCTTGGCCGCGCCCTCCTGGCCGGGAAGGGTCAGGCTGTGCTGGTGGCTGACGTACAGCCCGAAGCGGCGGACCATCTGCTCGAGGTAGTCGAGCACGGTCATGCCCCGGCTGCGGCACACCGCGGCGATCTCGGTGAAGAGCAGCGCGGCGCCCACCCCGTCCTTGTCGGCGACCACCGGCCCCACGGTGTAGCCGAGCGCCTCTTCGTAGCCCATGACGAAGTACCAGTCCCGATCGCGCGCGTGGCGCTGCGCGGCGTTGGCGATCCACTTGAATCCGGTCAACGTCTCGTCGTAGTGCGCGCCGAGCTCGTGGGCCATGGCCTTCAGCATGCGCGAGCTGACGATGGTGGTCATCACCAGCGGATCGGACTCGGCCGGCGGATTCTCGGTGAGCAGGTAGTAGGCGAGCAGACAACCGATCTCGTTTCCGCTCAGCAGACGGTACTCGCCCCCGCCGACGGGAACGCCCACGGCCAGCCGGTCGGCGTCGGGGTCGTTGGCCAGGACCACGTCGGCCTCGTGTTCGCGCGCCAGCGCCATGGACAGGTCCATCGCCCCGTCTTCTTCGGGATTCGGGAAGCGCACGGTGGGGAACTCGCCGTCGGGCTGGTACTGCGCGGGCTCGGGGTGGACGTTCGCGTAGCCCGCACGATGCAGGACGTCGGTCACGAAGCGGCCGCCCACGCCGTGCATGGCGGTGTAGACCACGCAAACCTCCTTCTGCACGTCGGGGTGGCGACGCTGGGCGAGGAGTTCGGTGAAGTAGTCCTCGACGACCGAGGCGCCCACGGGGCGCAGCAGGTCCCTCTCGCGCGCATCGTCGAGGGTGGGCATGGTGAGGTCGGACACCGCGTCGATGCGGTCGATCGCCGCGCTGATCCCACGATCGTGGGGCGGGACGATCTGCGCCGCGTTGTCCCAGTAGACCTTGTAGCCGTTGTACTCGGGCGGGTTGTGGCTCGCGGTGACGATCACGCCGGCCGCGGCCCCGAGCCGGCGCACGGCGTAGGCCAGGACGGGCGTGGGCACGTGGTCCTCGAAGAAGTGCACGCGGATCCCTCTGCCCGCGAACACACGGGCGGTGTCCTCGGCCAGTTCGGGCGACAGGCGGCGCGCGTCGCCCCCCACCACGACACCCTTGTCGCGTGCGTCGGCCTGCTCCGTGAGCAGGTAGTCGGCCAGGCCCGCGGACACGCGCCGCACCAGCGCGCGGTTCATGCGGTTGGGACCGGGGCCGATCACCCCGCGCAGTCCGGCCGTCCCGAATTCCAGTCGTGCGCCGAAGGCTTCACGCAGGGCGTCGGAGTCGCCGGCGTCGAGCATGCGCGCGGTCTCCTCGCGTGTGGCGGGATCGGGGTCGTCGTCCATCCAGCGGCGGGCCGTGGCTTCCAGGGCACGGAGGTCGTCGGTCATGGGGGTCTCCACGTGGGTCCGGGTGGCCGAGTCGGGTGCGAGAGGGTAGCGTGAACGCTCCCCGAGCGGCGGGCAAGATCCGGATGCGGCTGCCCGCCGTCGTGAGGGCACACGACATGGAAGAACTGGCCGGCCGGCAACTCCTCGCACTCCTCGCCGCGCGCGCCGCCGATCCGGCGTGGCGCGACGTGTGGCAGGCGATCGCCTTCCTCGGTTCGGCCGACTTCTTCGCCGTGTCCCTGCCGCTGCTCTTCGCCTTCGCACCCATGCGCTGGGCACTGCGGCTGGGCCTGGCCTTCGCCGCCTCGGCAACCACGAGCGAAGCACTGAAGGCCGCGATCGGGAGACCCCGTATGGACCCCCTGGAGTTCGGCCTGCCCGGCGCGCTCGAGGACCCCGGCGTGTACGCGAACCACGCGTTTCCCAGCGGGCACACGTTGATGGCGGTGGTCCTGTGGGGCACGGTCGCGGCGAACGTACGCTCGCCGTGGTTGCGGGGCGGCTGTGTCGCGCTGGTCGCCGCCATCGCCTTCAGTCGTCTGGCCCTGCTGCGCCACGATCTGATCGACGTCGGGGGTGGTCTGGTGATCGGCGCCGCCCTGCTGGCGGCTCTGGTGGCGGGAGAGCGCGCGTGGGGCGATTCGCTGGCCCGCCTGCCCCGGGTGGAACGCGCCGGTCTCTGGCTGCTCGCCGCACTCGCACTGCAGCTCGCTCTGGGGCTCGAGATCACCGCCGTGGTGCTGGGCGTGGGGGCCGGGCTGGGGGTCGGCGCCATCGCCGGCGCGGGCCGGAAGCGGCGCACCGTGCGCGTTCCGCTCGGGCGCGGGATCCTGCGCGCGGGGCTGGCCGTCGGCGGGGTCGCGGGGGTGCGGTGGCTCGCCGAACCGGGCGCCGGCCACGCACCGATGCTCCTCTTCGCGCTCTACTTCGTCGGGGCGCTGTGGGTGTCGGGAATCGTCCCGTCCGTGCTCGGAGGAGTGTTCGAGCGGGACGACGGGCTCAGGACTGCGCCCCCAGTCGGCGGTCGACCGCCGCGCGCACCGCGTTGACCTCTGCGTCGATCGCGTCGAGAGCGGTGCCGTCGATCGCCGCGCCCGGCTCGCGGGCGCGATCCTCGAGCTGACTGCACAACACGTGCAGACGTCGGGCACCGAGGGTGCCGGCACTGCCACGCAGACCATGCGCCGCATCGGCCAGGCGCTCGGCGTCGGCGGCGGCGTGCGACGACCGCATGGTCTCGAGGTGCGAGGCCGCCGTCTCGAAGAAGGTCTGCACGAGTTCCTCGAGCATCGACGTGTCGTCGCCGGCCAGGGCGACGAGCTCGTCCAGACCGTCGGGCTCGAGCGTGGCGACGTCGTCGAGTGGATCCTGCACGGGTTCGTCCTCCGTCGTCGGGTCGGCGGCCGCGTCGTAGCCGGGATCGTCGTCGTGGCCGGGCTCGTCGTCGTCGGGGATCCAGCTCTCGACCACGGCGACCAGTGCGTCGGCCCGCACGGGCTTGCTCACGTAGCCGTCCATGCCCGCCTCGAGACAGCGCTCGGCGTCACCGGACATGGCACTGGCCGTCATGGCCACGATGGGGGTCTGGCTGCGCGCGTCGTCGTGGGTGCGTATGCGGGCCGTGGCCTCGAAGCCGTTCAGGCGCGGCATGTGGACGTCCATCAGGATCAGGTCGAAGGTCTCGCCCGCGTCGATCCGGTCCACCGCCACCTGTCCGTCCTCGGCGATCTCCGGCGTGTAGCCCGCTCGGCGCAGCATGAGAGTGGCGACCCGGCGGTTCACGGGATTGTCGTCGACGACCAGGATGCGGCCCGCGCGCGCCGGCGACTCGTCCGCCGTGTCGGACTGGACATCCGCCGCAGCCGCCTGCACCGCCGGGGCGATGCGTTCGACGGCATCGTCGACCTGCTGCGCGTTCGGCCGTGCATCGCGGTCGCGCAGCGCGCGCAGCAACTGATCGCGCAGCACGCGATGCCGCACGGGCTTGGTCAGCGGATGCGGAAAGCCGGCGCCCTCGATCTCGGCCCGACTCCTGGTGTCACCGGGCGCCACCATGGCCAGGACCACCGGCCCTCCGAAGGTGTCGTCCTCCCGCACGCTCTCGGCCAGTTGCACGCCCGACGCTCCCGGCAGATCGGCGTCGAGCAGGACCGCCCGGAAGGGATCGCGGGCCGTCGCCGCCGCCCGCAGAGCGGCCAGGGCGCTCGGACCGTCGGCCGAGGCCGACGGCACGCACTTCGCCGCGCGCAGCTGCTGGATCAGCATCAGACGAACGTGGCTCGACCCACTGATCACCAGCACCCGTGCTCCGCCGAGTTCCCTCTCGATGCGCGGAGACTTCACGGAATCGCCGGGCAGCGCGGCGATGGTGAACCACAGCGGGAATCCGCCGTGATCGGCGGATCCGGTTCCGAGCCGGCCACCCATGCGCTCGACGAGTCGACGGGAGATCGCGAACCCGAGCCCGGCACCGGTCGGGGCCTCGTCGTCGGCTCGCGGATCCGGTTCCTGGGCCTCGAGGTCCACGCCCGCGGCGTCGACCGACGGCGTGAGGACGGCGAAGCGCAACCGCGGGTGGTCCGGATTCGACTCGACGGCCTCGACGCGGACGTGCAACTCGCCCTCGTCGGTGTCCGCCGCGGCCCGTTCGAGCAGCCGCCGGAGAATCTGGCGTACGCGATCGGGATCGGCGCGCAGGGTCTCGGGAACTTCGGGATCGAGGACGTAGGACGCCTCGAACACACCGTCGAAACCGCTGGCGAAACAGTCGAGAGCTTCCTCCACGAGCTCGCGGACGACGAACGACTCCTCGCGCAGCGAGAGGCGGTCGGCCTCGATGTCGGAGAAGTCGACCACGTCGTCGGAGAACGTGAGCAGGGACACGGCGAGACGGCGGGTCTCCGAGAGTCGGTCGAGGCGCGTGTCGTCGGACTCGTCGGCGAGGAGCTCGTCGACCACGGCGAGGATCCGGTGCACCGGCGTGCGCACGGAGTCGCCGATCGATCCGAGGAGTTCGGCCTTGCGGTGGTCCTGCGTCCGGGACTGCTCGAGATCACGCCGGACGCGCAGCAGGTCCTCCGAGAGTTCGTGGCTGCGTTCGGCCAGGCGTTCGTCCGCCCGCCGCGCCGCGTCGCGAGCCGCTTCGAGTCCGCGCGACAGGGTCTGGATCCGGAGTTCGGCCTCGCGGTGCGCGTCGGCCGCCCGGTGCCACGCGACCACGACCCCGACCACGGCGAGCGTCGCCAACCCCGCGGTCGCCAGCGGCACGGGGGCCACGCCTTCGCGAACGGCGATCCAGACCGGCAGACTCCACACCGCGGCGAGGCAGATTCCTCCGATCCACAGCGGGCTCGCCCGGCGTCCGCCGCTGGGCCCCGTGGGGTGATCACGCTGTGGGGTGCCGGATTCCAACTTCTTGCCTGCCAGTGCCTTGTCTCCCCGACCGTCCACATCGTCCGGGTGCGGTCCCGGGCGATGGCGGGGCAACGACGTCCCGTGGAGGAACACGGGATCCGTCGGTCCGGAGGCAGGATTCCGGCCAATCGCAACGCCGTCAGTCGGCGAAGCCCGGCTTTCCCAGGCGGCGGAAGAGATTGGTCTTGTAGGCCTCGACGCCCGGCTGGTCGAAGGGGTGGACGCCCAGCAGGCGCCCGCTCACGGCGACGGCGAACTCGAAGAAGGCCAGCAGACTGCCGAGGCTCCCTTCGCCCAGGTCGGGCAGGCTCACCACCTGGCACGGAACGCCCCCGCTCGCGTGCGCATCGGCCACCGCGGGCAGGGCCTCGCGGTTCACCTCGGCCACGCCACGGCCCGCCAGGTACTCCAGGCCGTCGAGATCGTCGCGGTCGCTCGGGATCGCCGGGCCCTTCGGCGGATCGGCCACGTCGACGAAGGTCTCGAGCAGCAGGCGGCGACCGTCCTGCAGGTATTGTCCCATGGAGTGCAGGTCGGTGGTGTAGTCGACGGCGGCCGGGAACAGCCCGCGCCCCTGCTTGCCCTCGCTCTCGCCGAAGAGCTGCTTCCACCACTCGGCGACCTGGTGCAGCGACGGGAAGAACGAACCCAGGACCTCGATCGCCGTGCCCTGCAGGTAGGCCGCGCGGCGCAGCGCGGCGTAGCGGACCGCCGGAACGTCGGCCGGCTCGCCGTCGAGGCAACGGGTGAACTCGTCGCGGGCGCCGTCGAGCAGCGCCTCGACGTCGCAGCCGGCGATGGCGAGCGGAACGAGTCCGACCGGCGACAGCACCGAGAACCGCCCGCCCACGTCGTCGGGAACGGAGAAGGTCGCGTAGTCCTTCTGCTGGGCCAGGGTGCGCAGGGCCCCGCGCTCGGCGTCGGTGGTGGCCACGATCCGGCGGGCGGCCTTCTCGGGGCCGTAGGTGTCCTCGAGCTGCTTGCGCAGCAATCGGAACGCGATGGCCGGCTCGGTGGTCGTGCCACTCTTGCTGATCACGTTCACCGCCACCTCACGGCCCTCGAGCGCGCGCAGCAGGGCACCGAGCTCGTGGGCCTCCAGATGATGCCCGGCGAAGAACACCCGGGGGCCCCGATCGTCGGGTCGTGACCACGCCGTGGCCTCGAGCACCGCGCGCGTGCCCAGATAGCTCCCCCCGATCCCCACGACCACGAGCGTGTCGATCTCTTCGCGCAGACGCGCGGCCGTGTCGAGCAGACGCGGAAGATCGTCGCGCTGCGTGGGGAGGTCGAGCCAACCGAGCATGTCGTGGCCGAGACCGCGCCGCTCACGGATGCTGCGTGCGGCCTCCGTGACGGCGGGGTCACCGACGATCCGCTCCGCGTCGGCGTGCAGTCGACCCAGGCGATCGCTGGAATGGGAGACGAGACGGGACACGAGAGACCTCCGGGATCGCGGGGCACACCGGCTCAGCGCGGAGCGCCGTCGGTGGACAGTTCGAGCGTACGCAACGACGCCGGCCGTTCGAGGCGGGACACCGCCCAGTCGTAGCGCGACCGCTGACAGGCCATGAGCAGGACCTGCTGCTGCGGCGCGACCGCTTCGATCAGCAACCGCAGGGTGTCGAGCAGGCGGCGGTCGTCGGCGTTCGCGAGCGGATCGTCGAGCACCAGGGGCAGCGGATCGCAGTCGCCGCCCAGGAAGCGGGCCACGGCGAACCGCGCGGCCAGGAACACCGCGTCGAGCGCGCCCGCCGACAGGATACGCGTCGCTTCGTGGCCAGTGAACACCCGATCGTGCTGGCGGATCCGCAGGCCGAGGTTCTCGTCGAAACGGATCTCGTCGACCGCGCTCCCCATGCGCCGCAGGAAGTCGGCGGCGGTGCGCTGGATCGACGCGGCCCACACGCGGTGGGTCTGCTGTCCGAGCCGCGCCAGGGTGTCGCGCGCCAGAACGACGGCGGCGCGGAACTCGCGCGCCCGCTGCAACGCGCGCTCGTGCGTGTCGATCCGCTCGCGCAGATCGGGGGCCCGTGACTCGTAGTCGAGCAGGAAACTGCGGGTCTCGTCGCGCAGCGCTTCGTCTTCGGCGCGTCGACGCCGGGAGCGCTCGTCGAGTTCGCGCAGGGCGTCCTCGTAGTCGGTCGCACCGAGCGGCGCCACGACGTCGGCGTCGCTCACGAATTCGGCGGCCAGGCCGTCGATCTCCGACTCGATCGTCTCGAGGCGGCGGGTGTGGGCCTCGCGTTCCTCGCTGTCGAGACGGCGTCGTTCGAGCTGGGGGATGCGGTGCTCGCGTACGTCCTCACGGGCACGCCACCCCGTGACCAGGCGGTCGAAGGCGGCCAGCGCGCGTTCGAGGGGCAGCTCGTCGACATCGATCCCCAGGGGCCGGAGTTCCTCGCGCAGTGTGGCCTGGTGCTCGCGGTGGCCGGCCTCGAGTTCCTCGAGACGCGCACGACGGGCCGCGGCGCGCCCTCGTGCTGCCTCCAGGCGGTCGTCCTCGGTGCGGGCGGCGTGAGCGCGGTCGAGCCACGACTCCACGCGAACCTCCAGGACCGACTCGCCGAAGAGCTCCTCGAACGTGCCCAGTGCTTCGAGCGCACGGATCCGTGCCGCACGGCACTCGTCGACGCGGGCGCGGTGTACCGACGCACTGCGGGCGCGGTGCTCCACGCGGCACCACACCGCGTAGCGGTCCTCGAGGTCGACGGGATCGGTCGCGAGACGTGCCGCGAGTTCGACCCACCGCTCTTCCTCGTCGCGCTCGTCGGCCTCGAGCCGACGATACGCCGCGGCCGCGTCCTCGAGGGTCTCGCGTGCCGCCGACGCCTCGTGCGCGCGGTGCCGCGGTGCGGTGAGCGCCACAACCGCCCCGGCCACGGCCAGCGTCGCGGGAATCGCGAGGGTCACGCCGGGTGGGATCGGCAGGCGCGGACCCGCGACGAAGGCGGCCACCGTCAGCGCGAAGGCGACCGCGAGAACCGCCCATCCCACGCGGCGGCGACGCGTCCGCGCCGTCGCCACCCGCTCCAGCGTGCGGCCGGCGCGGTCCACGGTGCTCCGGTGCTCGCGGCGCGCGTCGTCGCGCTCGCTCCGGCGTGCGGCACGGCCCACCAGCAGCACGCGGTCGGCGTCGCTCAGACCCTCGAAGTCACGCGCGAGCGACAGGACCTCGCCGAGTTCGTGGCCGAGTTCGCGAAGTGCACGGCGATCGTCGTCGAGACGACGCAGGTAGGTCTCGTGTTCGTCGCTGGCGTCGGCGAGCCGGCGCGCGGCGTCGTGCAGACGATCGAACTCGTCGGCGGTGGGAACCCGCGAGAGACCGGTGTTCCCCAGGGCCGCCTCCTGCGCCTCGATCTCGGCATCGACGGTGCGCAGTTCGTCGCGCTCGCGCTCGAGGTCGCGGCCGCGGAGTTCGTGCTCGTGGCGCAGCTGCTGGACACGAGTCCGGTGCTCGGCGATCCGCGCGTCGAGCTCGCCCGCGTCGTCGAGTTCGGCGCGCAGCGCGGAGATCTCGTCGCCGAGATCCGCGTCGTCGTCGAGCACCCTGCGCACGGCATCGCGTTCGGTGCGCAGGCGGCGCAGGCGGAGGCGGCGGCGGTGCTGCTCGTCCTGGGCAGAGGCCCGGCGCAGGCTCTCGAGTTCGTCGAGTGGTCGGTCGAGGGCCGCGCGTCCGGCTTCGAGTGCGTTCAGTTCGGCCGATGCGGCGGCGATCGTGTCCTCGCAGCGCTGGATCTCGGTGTCGACCTTGCCCGGCTGGGCCAGGGTGAGACCGTCGAAGCGATCGAGAGCGTGGTCGAGGGCCTGCACGGCGGCGGCCACGGTCGACCGTCCCGACTGCGAATCGGCCACCCGCTGCAGGGCTTCGGTCAGGCGCTCGGGGTCGTTCCACACCACGTCGCCCTGCCCGACGAACACGCTCGCGGTGAACTGCTCGCGCCGAAGTCCCGAGAAGGTCTCACCCACGGCGACGGTGTGTCCCCGCCGGAACCGGTCGGTCACGTCCTCCGCACCGCGCAGCACGCGCACGGTGTCGTGGGCGAAGTCACGGTCGACGGTGTACTCGTGGCCCTCGTGCCGCAGCGTGAGCGCGAGACCGTAGGGCCCCTCCGACCACGGACGGTAACGGTCGAGCTCGGTGATCGTGCCGCGGAAGCGCCGCCGGTCGCCGTCGAGTCCGTAGAGCGCGGCGAGCAGGGCCGCGGCCAGGGTGGACTTGCCGGCTTCGTTGCGCTCGAGCAGCAGTCCGACCGCGTCGTCACCGGCGTCGAGGTGCACACGCCCCCGCAGGCGGCCGAATCCGCGGATGTCGAGCTGCAGCAGGCGCACGGCTCACTCCTCGTAGCGCGCGTCGAGGCGCCCGTGTTCGAGTGCGTCGAGCCCGTACAGCAGTGCACGGTGCACGCGTTCCTCGGGCACGTCGGCGGGAGGATCGTCGCGCAGGGTGGCGACGAAGCGCTCCTCGGTGGTGGTCGCGTCCTCGAGCGAAGGGAACTCGACGGGATCCACCGCCGCCCGCACGCCGGACGCATCGATCCGCAGGTGGAACACCTCGGCGGCGCGACCGTCGAGCGCGCGCAGATCGACACCCCGCGCGCGCCGTCCGTGCGCGCGCACCAACACGAGATCCTGCGCCCCCACGCCCGCACGCTCCAGTGCCGCGTCGAGACGCGCGGCCAGGTCCTCGGCGAAGTCGGCCCCGGTCACGTCGAGATCGACGGAGTGCACCTGGCGTGGGTCGAGCGGGAGCGCTTCGACGTGTGTCGATGTGCCCTCGAGTTCCACCACCAGTGCTCCGCGTTCGGCGCGCTCGTCGAGACCGCCCGCGATCAGGCAGCCTCCGTACGCGCCCCGCGCCCGGCCGTCGTCGTCGAGGATCACGGCGCGCTGGTGGTAGTGACCGAGCGCGACCCAGTCGAAGTCCTGCGCCAGGAGTTCGTCGCGCGAGAAGGGGTGCGTGGACTTGTGCGGTTGCAGGAAGTGACCGTCGTCGCGGCTGCCGTGGAACAGCAGGAGGTGTCGTCCCTCACCCTCGCGCGGGACCCGCCGTGCCAGGCGACGCTGGGTGTCCGGGGTGTTCGTCGCCACACCGCTGCCGGTGACGAAGACGTCGTCGCGACCCGGCCAGGCAAGCGTGCGGAAGTCCGCGTGCGCGAAGACACGGACGTTGTCGGGCCAACGCACCCCTCGTGCATCTTCCTGTCCGACAGTACGATACGGCGACGCTCCGCCGTAGGGATCGTGGTTGCCAGGGGCCACGAACACCGGCCGCGGTGCGATGCTCTGCAGGGTGTGCGCCACGAAGCGCAGCGTGTCGGTGTCGATCGATTCGTCGTCGAACAGATCACCGGGGATCACCACGCCGTCGAGGTCGCGATCGCGCACCACGTCGAAGGCCCGCGCGAACGCGGCCCGACGTTCCTGGGCGCGCGTCCGTGCCGTCTCGTCGTCGAGACGAAGTCGTCCACCCCGCATCGGGGCGCCGAAGTGCACGTCGCTGATCTGCAGGAAGCGGAGGGCTCGCACGAACCGACCTCGGAGGAGAGTGCGTCGACCCGCGATGTCTATCACCAGCCCGCGCGATCGCCAAGACGCAGGAGGATCGCCGGGGGAAGAAAGAAGCCGGCGGTCGTGACCGACCGCCGGCAGGACGCAGGGCTTCCGTCTTCCCTGCTCGCGCGTCAGAGGCTTCGCGATGTCGGCAGCCCTCTTGCAGCCTGGGCTCCCGGCGAATTCCTCTGCGCTGCATCGCGTGGCTGTGCTCTCGGTGATGCGACTCGGGTGCGAGCGCCGTCGCGATTCACCTGGACGCCCCCAACAATAGAGATGATCCCGACCGACGACAACGGTTTTCGTGGGTCAGAGTTGATGCGCGTACGACAGTTTCAGGGTCCAGTCGTTGCGTCGGCGGTCGCCCAGATCCACGCGGAAGCGATCGCTGCCGACGACGATGTCGGCGTCGCGCGCGTCGTTGAACACCAGGTACAGATCGCTCTCGTCACCGAAGATCCAGTGCGCGCGCACCTGCGACAGACCCAGGCGCTGTTCGCTGTTGTACTGCGCGAACACGTCCACGCCGAAGGAGGTGTTCAGATCCACGCCGAGCCGGAAACGCAGCAGATCGCTGTTGAATCGGCGTTTTCCGCCGTCTTCGGCGTCGCGCTCGATGCGCTCGGAGACGGTCTCGGCCCCGATCACCACGTGCGGTGCGAAGCGCACGTCGACACGGGTGTTCACGTTCGTACGCGTGCCGTCGAAGAACTCCCCCGCCACGCCGTCGACGCGCGCCGTCCACCAGTGACTGGGGTCGGTCTGTAGTTCGAATCCGAAGTAGTCGTAGGTGTACTCGCCCGCGGAAAAGCGAAGGTCGAAGGTGTCGTCGGGATTGGGTCCGAGCGGGAACCCGAATCCGAACAGGCGGTCGAAGTCGCGTTCCCAGTAGAATCCGACCCGCTCCTCCGATGGCCCCACCAGGGTGCTGCCGGCGAACAGGTAGCGCGCTTCGAGGGGACCGCGGCGGCGGTCGAGCGCGTAGATCTCGAGCGTGTTCTCGAAGCGTCGCAGCCACGAGAGATTCGGCTCGGGGGCGTGCGTGACCCCGGCCGCGTACACGTTCACGCCCACGCCCGGCGCGCTGCGCAGGTTGACGAAGCCGGTCGCCGGGTCGTAGTCGCTGCCCACCGCCTCGTGCAGTGCCGTGATGCGGTACGAGGGATGGCTCCAACGCGCGCGCAGCCCCCAGGTGAAGGCGTCGGGGCCGGCGCCGCGGCGCTCGTCGACAGCCGTGTACCCGGACACGAGCAGGCGATCGGTCGGGTTCAGGTCGCCGTCGACGCCGATCGCGGTGTCGTCGGGCTCGCCGATCTCGCCGTCGTCGGCGGAGTTCCGGTGCGTGATCATGAGCCCCACGCTCGAACGCGCCCCGACGTCGTGCCGCAGGCGCACCACGCCGAAGCGGCGCGTGGGCAGTCCGCGTGCACCGTCCTGCTCGATCGCCAGGACACCGATCTCGGTGTCGTCGACGCGGCCGGTCAGTCGCGCTCCGTAGTCGATCGGCAGAGTGCGGCCCCGGGCGTCCAGGCCGATGGTTCGACTGTAGAAGAGTTGGTTCCGCGCCGACCCGAAGCGGAACAGGTTGGCCTTCTCGAGGAAGAATTCGCGTTTCTCGGGGAATTCCACGTCGAAGCGCGTGACGTTGACGATCTGGTCGTCGACCTCCACCTGCGCGAAATCCGTGTTCACGGTGAGATCGAGGGTGAGCGACGGTCCCAGACCGACCTTGGCGTCGAGGCCGATCTCCGAATCGGTGTCCCAGTCGTCCGAGGCCCCACGACTGGCGCGGCCGAGCACGTAGGGGCGCAGGACGACGTTCCGTCCGGGGTCGATCGCGCGCAGGCCCTCCAGCCGTCCCGCCAGACCCACGCGGTACACCGTGAATTCCCGCGGCACCGCCGACCAGTGGCTCTGCTCGTTCACCCGGCGGCGCTGGCGCTCGAAGTTCACCCCCATCGACAGCGCGTCGCGCCGTGGGAAGCGCAGGGTCCGCCACGGAACGCGCATCTCGCCCTGCCACCCGTCGGCGGTCACCTGCGTGCGCACCGACCAGATACCGTCCCAGTCGAGGTTCTGGTACTCGCCCTCGTTGCGCACCAGACGGTCGCTGCGCGCGCCGTTCGGATTCACGGTGAAGACGAAGGCGCTCAGATCGTCGTCGAAGGTGTCGAGCACCAGCCGGAAGTAGTCCTCGTCGGCGAAGTCGCTGTCACGACCCAGCGCGCGGCCCAGCACCCCGGCCGAGTGGGGCTCGTCGCAGCGGAATCCCACGTACAGCGCGTCGTCGTCGAAGAGCAGACGCACCGTCGTCTTGGCCGTCGACGGTGCACCGGTGTCGGGGCGCTGCTGTACGAAGTCGGCGGTCGGCGGCGTCCGGTCCCACACCGGCTCGCGCAGCCAGCCGTCGAGCGCCGGCGGCGTGTCGACACGGGCGGCGACCACCTGGCGCGCTCCACGCGCCGCCGAGGGCACCACGAGGAGCAACAAGAGGACGATGACGAGAGAACAGCGGCCTTTGCGTGGATTCATGCGGACTTCCGAGGGGGCCTCACGTGCGACGGAGACGCCTCCGGGCACGACGGGGGAAACAGCCGCGAGTCTAGGGGACGGAACGGCCCGCGTCACGGATCGAGCCCCGGTTCGGCTCGTCCCTGTTCGACGAGGGATTCCGGGGCTACCATGGGGCGACTCACTGCCCGACAGAGGAGCTGGATTGACCACGCCCGACTCCGCGTCCGAACGCGCCCGTGACGTCCTGGTCCGCGGCGGATACGCCCCCCGGCAGATCGAACCCGCCGGGACCGGGAGTCAACACCACCTCTTCGTGGTCGAGCTCGACGACGGCCCGATGCGCCTGCTGCGCCTGCCACGTTCCGAGTTCGTCGATCGTCTGCGCCCGGTCCTGCAGGCCGAGGCCGAGGCCGCCCTCCGCGCTTCGCAGGTCGTGCCCACGCCGCATCCGGTGGAGCTCCTGCCCTCGGTCGGTCTGCCCGAGGCGAGTCTCGAGCCCATCCTCGCCGGCACGCGGGCCAGCTCGCTGCGGCGGAGCGGCGACACGAGTCCGGACCTCAGCCGCATCTGCATCGAGCTGGGACGCTCGCTGGCCGCCCTGCACCGCATCGAGCGCGACGAGGACGACCCGACGATGATCCGGACCGTCACCGTCGATCCACCTCTTTCGCAGACCTGCTTGTTGCACGGAGACGCGCATCTGGGCAATCTGCTGGTCGAGAGTCACGACCGTGACGGCTGGGCGATCAGCGGGGTCATCGACTGGAGCTTCTGTGCCTGGGGTCCCCCCGAGGCCGACCTGGTCGAGATGGCGATCTGCGAAGCGGAGCCACGACCCCACCTCGGCCGTGTGTTCTACGAGTCCTACATCGACGCCGGTGGGCTGCCACCACGCGAGCCCGTCTTCCGCGAGCTGTTGATCCGGGAACTCGAACGCCGTCTGCGCGAACACCGGCAGGCCCGCGAGATGGAGATCCGGG
This sequence comes from uncultured bacterium, assembly GCA_964593155.1. Classification (GTDB taxonomy): domain Bacteria; phylum Krumholzibacteriota; class Krumholzibacteriia; order JAJRXK01; family JAJRXK01; genus JAJRXK01. The sequence goes on along the minus strand of CAZQHE010000002.1, from coordinate 25,807 downwards.
ACCACTGGACGCGTTGGCTGGACGCTCTGCGGCGGCCCGCGGCGGTCGCGACCCAGGTCTTCGCCGTGGGGCGCGAATCCGGCCGCAAGCTCACCTGAGTCCCCGCACGAAACGAGGTGGGCCTTGGCCCGCGAGAAGCGCACCGCCGCTCCGAACGTTCCGCTGATGACGACCACGCTGTGGGACTTCCCTTCGCAGAACTACCGTGGAGGGCAGAGCCGGGGCCGACAGGGCGACACCGGCTACGCCGGAGCCACGCCCAGCTACGTGATCTGGAACCTGCTGCAACGCTACACGCGCGAGAAGTGGCTGGTGGTCGATCCCATGGCGGGCAGTGGAACCACGCTCGACGTGGCGCGCGACCTGAACCGCCGGGCCCTGGCCTACGACGTCGAACCCACCCGCGACGACATCTTCCGCGCCGACGCCCGCGACCTGCCGCTGGAGACCGGCAAGGCCGACTTCGTGTTCGTCGACCCGCCGTACTCCACACACGTGAAGTACTCGGGCCGCCCCGAGTGCATCGGCGAGCTCGACGCGCGTCGTGGCCATGCCTACTACGAGGCCATGGAGAAGGTGATCCTCGAGATCCACCGCGTGCTCAAGCCCGAGCGCCACATGGCCCTGTACGTGAGCGACAGTGCGAAGAAGGGATCTCCGCTCGAGCCGATCGGCTTCAAGCTCTTCGCCATGCTGAGCCAGCTGTTCCTGTGCGAGGACATCGTGGCCGTGGTGCGCCACAACAAGTCGCTCGAGCGCCGCAACTGGCACGATGCGGCGGCCGAGGGCAATTTCTTCCTGCGGGGCTTCAACTACCTCTTCATCATGTACAAGCCGAAGCCGGCGAAGAAGGTCTCGGCCCGACCGGGGCGCGGCGCGGCGAAGAAGAAGACGACGCGCGGCGGACGCGGCGGGAAGAAGACCGCCACCCGTGGCGGGACCGGACGCGCCGGAACACGGCGTCCGCCGAAGCGCCGTTCCGGCCGCGACTGAGCCCCGACCCCGGAGAGACACCATGGCCGTCCAGAAGTGGGAGCGACTGTCGCAGGAGACCGTTGCCCGCACCCGGATCTTCGACCTGACCCTGCAGATGATGCGCAACCCACGCAACGGGGTGGTCCGCGACATCAATCTGCTCGAGACCCGCGACTGGGTGAACGTGGTGGCCGTGACCACCGAGCACGAACTCGTGCTCGTGGAGCAGTACCGGCACGGAATCGACGACGTCACGCTGGAGATCCCCGGCGGTATCGTCGATCCCGGAGAGTCTCCGCGCGACACCGCCGTGCGCGAGCTGCGCGAGGAGACCGGCTACGAGGGAACCCGCGTCACGGCGATGGGCGCCGTCCAGCCGAATCCCGCGATCCTGGGCAACCTATGCCACACCTATCTCGTGGAGGGCTGTCGCCGCGCGCACGACCTCGAACTGGACGTGGGCGAGGACATCGAGGTCAGTACCATGCCGGTGGGTGACGTTCCCGGCGCGATCGCCTCGGGCCGGATCCGTCACGCACTGGTCGTGTGCGGGATCTGGTGGCTGGCCACCCACCGGCCCGACCTGCTGCCGAACGTGACGTAGGCGAACTATTTCAACAACAGCATCTTCCGGCTCAACGCGCGATCACCCGTGTTCAGACGATAGAAGTACGTTCCACTGGCCAGCGGACGCCCGCGATCGTCGCACCCGTCCCAGGTCCGGCGATGGGGGCCCGCCGGGAGCACGGTGTCGACCAGAGTGGCCACCCGGCGGCCACGCAGGTCGTAGACCGTGAGTCGGACCTCGCCCTCCCGCGGAATCGAGAACGCGATCGTGGTGCTGGGGTTGAAGGGATTCGGAACGTTGCGCTCGAGGCCGAGGGTCCGGGGCGCCTTCACCGCGGTGACCGTACCGCCGGCGTAGCCCAGGTTCAGGCACCACGAGTTCAACGTCCCGGTGTCGTAACCGGCGTTGTCGCTCACGTGCAGACGCCAGCTCCCCGCCATGTCCTCGCCGGCGAACGCGTCGAGGCTCTCGGACGGCATCAGGGCATCGGGATACCAGCCGACGATGTCGTCGACCGACCCACCGCTGCGATCGTGCAGGACGACCGTGGTTCCCGACGGCGAGATCAGTTGAACGATCAGGTCACCCTGGTAGGTGTGGGTGAGGTCGAGATGCACGCGGGCCCACGTGATCTCGCCGGCCGACGCGACCTCCATGGTCGAGGTCACCCCACGGGTGAAGTCGTCGGGAATGGCCAGCGCAGCGTCCTCGCAGACCTCGATCTCGTACACGATCGACAGGGCGAAGTCGACGCCGTCGAGGTGCTCGCCCTCGCCCAGGGTGAGAGGCGTCGTCCCGACCGAGAACCCCTCGCGCTCGGCGGTCAGGGTGTGGTCGCCGGGCTCGAGGCCGGTCAGCAGATAGCTGCCGTCGGCAGCGGTGACCGTGCTGGCTCCTCCGGGCGATGCCGCGACCGTCACACCGGAGAAGTCGGTCTCGCCCTCGAGCTGCACGGTGCCGCGCACGCTGCCCTGCGTGAGCACGGGGAAGGTCTCGGCGTGGATCTGATGTCCGGACACCAGGAGGAAGGCGCGCACCTCGCCACCCTGGGTGGGCGTGCAGACCAGGGTGTCGGACGTCGATTCCATGCGGCCGAGACCGGGCACGTAGGCCACCAGGGTCGTGCCCGGTGTCTGGCTGCTGGCGACGATCGTGCTCTGCAGGTTCATGCCGAACAGATCGACGAGTCCGAACTCGGTACTCACCGTGAGGTCGGGCTCGACGAGCGGCGCGGCGGTCACCGTGAGCTGCTCGTCGAAGAGGAAGCCCTCCGTGGGGTGCGTTCCACGCACTCCGAGCGCGGTTCCGTAGGGGTAGTCGACATCCACCGTGGCCCGGCCCGCCGAGTCGGTGAAGGCGGTGACCTCGTAGTCCATGGGGTCGCTCACCCGCACCTCGACGCCGGGGATGGGGGTCACCCCGTCGTTGCGCAGCACACGGACTGCGACCTCGGTCGGGACCCCGCTGGGCAGCTCCACGGGACTGATCGTGACCTCGCTCGGAGCCGCGACCGGGAGGTCGGTCACGTAGGGGGCGAGGTTCTGTCCGGTCACCACGATGCGGGCCGCTACCCCCGCCTGCAACGGCTGGAGGTAGTCGATGGTCACGTCGGTCGCACCGTCGTGGACCGTCCCCGCCCCCAGGAGAACCCCGTCCTGACTCACGCCGACATAGCTACCGACCGCGGCGGACACGGTGATCGACGTCTGGTTCGCGACCAGGTTGTCGGCGTGGACCACCGGATTCGCCTCTGGAACGCCCACATGGACCGGCAGGGACGGATCTCCCATGAGGTTGTAGATGTCCCAGTAGTAGTCGGTGCGGCTCGAACCCGATTCCTGCACGGCAAGATTGCCGCAGAAGGCCACCGCGTGCTGCGTCACGTACCACTGGTCCTCGTCCTCGCCGTGGTCGTGGAAGAGACCGTCATACGCGCCCAGGCCCGTGTTCTCGAAGGGCATGTCGGCCGTGATCGACGCGGTGGACCCCACGCTCCAGTAGACGTCCTCGTCCCAGTAGGTCGAGTTCGAGCCTCCGATGTAGCCGATCGCTCCGCGGTCGGGCGCGCGCAACCACGACTCGGCGAAGCACTCGGCGTAGTCGTAGGTCGACGTCAGGCAGCAGTTGCCGATCACCAGCCCGTACTCGTCGACGTTCTGCAGTCCCGCGATGTCGGACTGCGTGAAGCTCGGATCGGCCCAGCTCGTGCGGCTTCCGTGCGCGGTGTAGTTGACGAACCCGCGGCCCTGGCCGACCTCGCTCACGATGAGCGAGGCATCGTACTGCGACTGCGGGTAGAGATGGACGTCGGCGTCGATTCCGTGGGCGGCATCGAAGTAGTTGTCGGTTCCGTAGTTGATGGTGCCGTTGCCGTGCGTGGGGGCCCAGCTGGCGTCGGCACCGGCGATCAGCACGACGTCGCCCAGATAGCTCGGATCGGCCATCGACAGGGTGTCGTAGGTCATCGTCTTGTCCACGATGGCCTGCAGTTCCGCGGCGTTCGTGGCCGAGAACCGTCCGTAGTACATGTCCGGGATCCCGTCGCCGTCCACCGTGCAGTAGGGACGGTCGGTGGCGTTGCCGCTGACGGTCCACGTGGGACACTGCGCCACGTCGCCGACGAACAGCACGAAGCTCGGAGCCGGCTGCTGGGGCGTGGCCCCGTGGAAGAGACCGTGCAGATAGCTCTGGATGCTGCTGGTGGTGCTGCCCACCTCCGGCGTGCCGATCACGCCGACCTCCACGTGGAAGCCGCGCTCGGTCTTCCAGGCCACGAAGTCCTCGAGCCCGGCTTCGAACTCGGGCGGCGTGACGACGACGTAGGTCACTTCGTCGCGCACGACGTCCGGGTAGGACTCGTGCAGCCCCTTGCTGCCCGCGAAGCGGCCGTAGACACCGTCGAAGAAGGGGCTGCGGGTGCGCGCCAGCAGGTCTTCCGTCGTGCCCGGTCGCCCTCCCTCGAAGCGCACACGCAGACGCAGGCTCTCGGCGACCTCCAGCTCCTCGCGGACCGGATCGTAGGCCACCGGACGAACCTCGAGGCGACCGAAGTCGAGCGCCCGCAATCGGCCCTGCTCGACCATCCCCGCCAACTCGAGGTCGTCGAGCGTGACCGGTGTCGCGTAGGCGGCCCGATCGAAGTGGAAGGGCTGCGGCCCGGGATCGGCGCTCTTCGACAGGCTCGGCTGGGCGGGCATGAGGCGGTGCTCGACCCCGACGTCGGCGAGTCGCACGCGCCGGGTCTTCGCCTCGACGACCTCGACGGAGGCCTCGGCACCGTCCGGGATCGCCACGAGACGGTTCATGACCGGAACGGCGGGGCGCCCGATCTCCCGACTGCGATGGAACCCCGGGATCGTCACCTGCGTGAACGTGCCCTCGGGTGTCTCCACGTCGAAGAAGCGCAGGCGACCGACGTCGACCTCCACGGTGACCTCGTCGAGCGAGACCGACGTCACCCGCAACGCGGGATCGGTGCCGAGATCGAGGACCACGGGTTCGGCGGCGTGGACGGGAACACCGAGGAACAGACCGACGAGAACCAGGGAGAGGGCGCGGCGCATGGGGGAACCTCCACGGCGGATGGCATGACCGGGAGCGGCGACACCGGTGTCGTCGCGGACACGGCGGCGCGCCGACTCTAGGTCACGGCCGACGAGGCGGGCCAGCGCAGGGCCGCCGACGGTCACACAATCGGTGGAAGAAGTGGCGGGATCGCGCTTCAGACCGATGCACGCGCATCAGGGCGCGGGCCGGCTCACCACGTTGCCGAAGCACCGCGAGGTTCCGGGGCGGTTCACCCGCCCCAGAAACCGAGCACGCTACGATCGGCCAGGCCCTTCAGCGGCGCCCAGTACACCCCGAAGATCACGGTGGGGATGACCAGCAGCACCACCAGCACGACGTGCGGAACGGCCAGGCCCAGCGGCCCCTGCTCCGTGGCCGGCGTGAAGTACATGGCCTTGGCGATCCGCATGTAGTAGTAGAGGCTCACCACGCTGTTGAGCACGCCGAGGATCGCCAACCACCACATGCCCATCTCGCCGACGGCGGCGAACAGGTAGAACTTCCCGATGAAACCCGCCGTCGGTGGCAAGCCGGTGAGGCTGATCAGGAACACGAACATCGAGGCGGCCAGCAGCGGCTCGCGGAATCCGAGTCCCGCGTAGTCCTCGATGTCCTCGCTGCCCAACCGGTTGTTCAGCGCGATCACCACGAGGAAGGCCCCCAGCGTCATGATCGCGTAGATCAGCAGGTAGAACAGGATCGCCTGCAGACCACTCTGGGTGAGCAACACGAAGCCCATGAGCAGGTAACCCACGTGGGCGATCGAGCTGTAGGCCAGCATACGCTTCACGTTGTCCTGGCGCAGGGCGGCCAGGTTGCCCCAGGTCATGGTGACCGCGCTGAGCAGCGCCAGCACCATGTCCCACTGGACTTCGCGCAGCACCTGGAACCCGGTGCCGCCGTCACCGCCGACCAGGGTGGTGTAGAAGAAGCGGATCATCAGCGCGAAGCCGGCTGCCTTCGGGCCCGCGGCGAACAGGGCCGTCACCGGTGTCGGTGCTCCCTCGTAGACGTCCGGTGTCCAGAAGTGGAAGGGCACCGCGCTGATCTTGTAACCGATGCCGGCCATGACGAACAGGATCGCCACGAGAACGGTCACGTCGCCGGCCTGGGACGCGGCCAGACCCTCGCGGATCGCATCGTAGCCCGTAGCCCCGGTCAGTCCGTAGAACAGACTGATCCCGTAGAACATCATGCCACTGCTCACGGCACCCCACAGCACGTACTTCATCGCCGCCTCGCTGCTCCGTAGACTGAAGCGGGCGAACCCGGCCATTACGTAGCTGGTGATCGACACGAGCTCGATCGTCAGGGCCAGCATGACCAGGTCGGTGGCGCTGGCCATGCTCATCATGCCGAAGGCCATGAGCGCGAGCATGGCGTAGTACTCGCTCTGGTTCTCGCGGTCCCGCCCCATGATCTCGCGGCTGCTGTAGCTGAAGATCGCCGCCACCAGCGTGATCCCCAGGAACACGAGCCGGAAGAAGTGCGAGAAGTCGTCGACGACCATCATCTGGCCGAAGATGTAGTGCTCGCCGACCGGAGGGCGCACCAGCGCCACGATCGTGGCGACGATCGTGCCCACGACCAGTGTCCCGAACACCGCCGGCGTCCGCTTGGGCAGGACCAGGTCCAGCAGCAGGCAGCCGATGAAGGTGCCGAGCATGATCAGCTCGGGAAGGTAGAAGCTCACGTCGAGCCAGGTGAAGTTCACGCCCTCGTCTCCTAGCCCGGGATCATCCCGATCAGATGCACCAACGAGGTCTTGATCATGTCGATCAGCGGCGGCGGGTACACGCCGAAGAGAATGACCACGATGCCGATCGGCACCACACTCACCAGCTCACGCCGGCTGATGTCGGGCAGGTCGGCGTACTTCTCGTTGGCCGGACCCAGGAACACGCGCTGCAGCATCCACAGGACGTAGGCGGCACCGAGCACGATCCCGATCGCGCTGACGATGGTCACCGTCTTGTACACGCTGAAGGCGCCCACGAAGACCAGCGCCTCGCCCACGAAGCCGCTCAGCCCGGGCAGCCCGAGCGCGGCGAACAGGGCGAGCGAGAACACCGTGGTGTAGCGCGGCATCTGCGTGCCCAGGCCACCGAACCCGTTGATCTCGCGGTGGTGGGCCCGGTCGTAGATCACACCGACCATGAGGAAGAGCATGGCCGTGATCGTGCCGTGGTTGAACATCTGCAGCACGGCGCCGGTGATCCCGGCCTCGTTGAAGACCGCCATGCCGAGCAGCACGTAGCCCATGTGGCTCACACTCGAGTAGGCCACCAGGCGTTTCATGTCGGATTGAGCGAGGGCGCACATCGCTCCGTAGACGATGTTGATCGCTCCGAGGATCGCGAGTGGCCACGAGAACCAGGCCGCGGCGTCGGGAAGGATCGGGTAGCAGATCCGCAGGATACCGTAGGTGCCCATCTTCAGCAGCACGCCGGCCAGGATCACGCTGACGGCCGTTGGTGCCTCGACGTGGGCGTCGGGCAGCCAGGTGTGGAAGGGAACGATGGGCACCTTGATCGCGAAGCCGATGAACAGACCCAGGAACAGAATGTGCCGGATGTCGGGCGCGGACAACCAGTCCCCGTGGTTCGCCTGGTTCATCATGTGCAGCATGTTGAAGGTGTTCTCGCCGGTGACCGGATCGCTGATGTTGAAGTAGAACGCGATCATCACCAGCAGCATCAGCACGCTGCCGGCCAGGGTGTACAGGAAGAATTTGATCGCCGCATACTCCTTGCGCGGCCCGCCCCAGATGCCGATGAGGAAGTACATCGGTAGGAGCATCACTTCCCAGAACACGTAGAACAGGAAGAAGTCCAGCGCCATGAACTCGCACATCATGCCCGTCTCGAGCAGCAGGAAGAGCGAGAAGTAGCCCTTCGTGGCCTTCTGGATCCCCCAACTGGCGATCACGCACAGGAAACTGAGCAGTGCCGTCAGCAGGACCATGGTCACCGAGATCCCGTCGACCCCGACGAAGTACTCGATGTTGAAGGCGCTGATCCACGAGACCTGCGTGTGGTACTGGATGTCGGTCGTCGTCCGATCGAAACCGATCATCAGGAACACGGCCAGCACCACGGGCACGGCCGTGAACGCCAGGGCCACGTACCGGTGCAACTGCTTCTGCGCACCCGGCAGCAGGGCGATCACCGCGGCGCCCAACAGGGGCACGAAGGTCATCCAGGTCAGCAGAGAGCTCTCGGCTCCCCGAGCGAGTTCGAGCATGGGCCCGTCACCTCTCCGGAAACGAGGACGCGCGTGCGGCGGCTACAGCCAGCCCGCGCGCACCACCAGGATCAACACCACCAGCCCCGTAACGAGGCCCAGGAAATAGTTCTGCACGCGGCCGGTCTGCCAGCTCGAGAGCCAGTTCCCGATCGACCGCAGGACGTCGCCCGTGGCGTTCACGAGGCCGTCGACCACCCAGCGATCGGTCTGACCACTCAGGGCCGACGACCAGCGCCCCACGGCGCCGACGCCGTTGACGATTCCGTCGATCACGTACTTGTCGAACCATCCGGCCGCCGCCGACAGCCCGAGCGTTCCCCGCACGACGGTCGCGCCGTAGAACTCGTCGACGAAGTACTTGCCGTAGAGCCAGCGGTGCACGCCCGGCAGCGCGCGGAGCATGCCCGCGCTGCTGATCATGCGCTGCCCGTAGGTCAGCCAGCTCAAAAGGATACCCAGCCCGGCCGCGATCAGGCTCATGACCATGGCCCGGCCGTGAGCCACGTGATGGATGTCGTGGTGGTCGCCGTCCGCGTGCGCTCCGGTCTCCGCAGCGTGCGTGGGTGCCGCGGGAGTGGTCCCGGCGTGCGTGTCGACCACGTGCGGATCCTCGGCTCCCGCCGGGACGTCGTGGGCCGCGTCGTCCGCCAGGTGCAGCTCGACGTCGTGTCCGGCCTGCGCCACCGCGGGGTCCTCCACGAATCGGTCGAACCAGCCGACGCCGGGGAAGCCACCGCCGATCACGGCCAGGATGCCGAGGATCACCAGCGGCGTGGTCATGCGCCAGCTGACCTCGTGGGCGTGATCGTACTTCTCCCGGTCGCGCGGCTCGCCGAGGAAGGTCAGGAACACGATCCGGAACATGTAGAAGGCGGTGATCGAGGCGGCGAGCAGCGCGAAGACGAAGGGCAGATAGTGCACCCCGTGGTTCGTCATGCCGAAGGCCAGGGCCGAGGCCAGGATCGCGTCCTTGCTCCAGAACCCGGCGAAGGGCGGCACGCCGCTGATGGCCAGAGTCGACACCAGGAAGGCCAGGAAGGTGATCGGCATCTTCCGGCGCAGGCCACCCATCGAGCGCATGTCCTGTGTGTGGTGCATGGCGTGGATCACCGCGCCCGAACCCAGGAAGAGGCAGGCCTTGAAGAAGGCGTGCGTGGTCAGGTGGAACATTCCGGCCATCACGCCGCCCACGCCCACGGCCATGACCATGTAGCCGAGCTGGCTGATGGTCGAATAGGCCAGGCCACGTTTGATGTCGGTCTGCACGATCGCGATCGTGGCCGCGAAGATGGCGGTGATCCCACCGACGTAGGCGATGACCATCAGCGCGTCGGGCGAGAACAGCGGGAAGAGACGGGCCACCATGTACACGCCGGCGGCCACCATGGTCGCGGCGTGGATCAGGGCCGACACGGGCGTGGGGCCCTCCATGGCGTCGGGCAGCCACACGTGCAGGGGCACCTGTGCGCTCTTGCCCACGCAGCCCAGGAAGAGCAGCACGCCCGCCCAGGTCAGCGTGGACCCGCCGATCAGACCCTCCTGCACGCCCTCGAACAGAGCGCCGTACTGGAACTCGCCGATCGCCGTGAAGAACAGCAGGATTCCCAGGAAGAACCCCAAGTCGCCGATACGGTTGACCAGGAAGGCCTTCTTGTTCGCGTTGGCCGCCGAGTGCTTGAAGAAGAAGAACCCGATCAGCACGTAGCTGGCGATCCCCACCAGCTCCCAGAACACGTACAGGAAGAAGAGCGAGTTGCTGAGCACCAGACCCAGCATGGAGAAGGTGAACCAGCCCAGGAAGGCGAAGTAGCGCGAATAGCGCTCGTCTCCCCACATGTAGCCACTGCTGAAGAGGTGGACCACGAAGCTCACCGTGGTCACCACCACCAGCATCACCGCACTCATTCCGTCGAGCAGTATGCCGAAATCGATCGAGAACCCGGCCACGGTCAGCCAGTTCCAGCTCTGCTCGATCGGCGCGTCGTGGCTCCAGAAGTGCGCGAAGATCCGCAGCGACAGGATCCAGCTCACCCCGACCAGGACGATCCCCAGCCAGTCGCCGCGCCGCGGGAGCTTCTCGCCGAAGAAGAACAGGAGCACGTAGCTGAGGAGCGGCAGAAGCAGGATCGCGACGGCGCTCGTCATCAGGGGGTCCATGTGACTTCCCTCTCCCCGGTCAGTTCCGCAGCCGGTCGACCCGGTCGACGTGCACAGTGTTGAAGTTGCGGAACACGGCCAACACGATCGCCAGGGCCACGGCGGCCTCGGCGGCAGCGATCACGATCACGAACACGGCCATGAGCTGGCCGGTCAGGCCCCCGGCCACGTAACGACCGAAGGCCACGAAGTTCAGCGCGGCCGCGTTCAGGACCAGCTCGACACCCATCAGGATGACGATGGCGTTGCGACGGCTGAGGATGGTGAACACCCCGGCGGCCAGGAAGAAGGCCGAGAGCACGAGGTAGTGGGTGAGTCCGACGCTCTCCATGCTACTCGTCCTCCTCCGACCGGCGCTCGCGCGTGATCATGGCGGCTCCGATCATCGCCATGAGCAGCAGCACGCTGGCGAACTCGAAGGGATACAGGAAGTCGGTCAGGAAGCCACGCCCGATCTCCTTGGTGGTCGGCGTGACCTCGGGAAGCGGATCGAGCAACGGCCAGGCCTCGTTCACGATCACCGTGATCGACAGTCCGAAGACCACCAGCGCGGCGATCGCCGCCGCCACGGGCTGGACGATCTCCTCGCGGAGATGCTCGGCCTCGATCCGATGCGTCATCATCACCCCGAAGACCACCAGGACGAGGATGCCGCCCACGTACACGATCACCTGCGTCGCGGCCAGGTAGTCGGCGCCCAGCATGGCGTACATGGCGCACACCGAGAAGAGCGCGAACAACAGGCCGAAGGCGCTGTGCAGGACGTTGCGCGAGAAGGCCACCCCGGCCGCGCCGAGCACACCCATTCCCGCGAAGAACAACCAGATGGGCCCTTCCACTGTCTTCTCCTACTCGGCCGAGGTCGAGGCGTCGTCCGACGGCTTCTGCTTCTCGCCGGCCTTGGGGCCGGCGCCCTCTGCGGTCTCGGGACCGGCCTTGGCGCCGGTCCCGGCGCCGGCCTTCGCACCGGCGTCACCGCCGTCACCGCCGGCCGGAGCGGCCTTCTTCTTCTTGGGCGGCTTGTACGGCGTGACCGGCTCGTCCACGAACTCGTACACCAGCGAGTCGCGCAGATAGACCGAATGGTCGTAGTCGTGGCTCATCGTGATGCAGTCGGTGGGGCAGTGCTCGGTGCACAGCGAGCACCAGATGCACTTGTTGTAGTCGATGGCGTAGCGCGCCATCTTCCGGTCCTTCCCCTTGCCCTCCATCTCGATGTAGATGCAGTCGACCGGGCAGTCCTTCGCGCAGATCATGCAGGCCGTGCAGCGGGGTACGTCGTTGTGCACGAAGCCGCGGAATCGGTCGGGCAGCGCCCAGCGCTCGTCGGGGTACTGCTGGGTGACCGGCGTCTTGCCCAGGTGCTTGAAGGTGACCCCCATGCCGATCGCGATCGACTTGGCGGACTCGACGATGTCTCGGAGAACCTTGACCATTTCGTTCCCTCGCAACCGGGGGACCGGGTTCGAGACGCAGGATCAGCGGAACAGGACGCGAGCCAGGCCGTAGATCATGAGCAGGGCCAGCGTGGCCGGGATCAGGACCTTCCAGCACACGTGCATGAGCTGGTCGACCCGTAGGCGCGGCAGGGTCCAGCGCAGCCAGATCTGCACGAAGACCAGCAGTACCGCCTTGAAGATGAACACCAGCGGTGCCGGCATGAAGGCGTCGACGGCCGGGATCCCCACGTACCATCCGCCCAGGAACACCGTCACCGCGATCGCCGAGACCACGAACATCTCGGCGTACTCGCCGAGGAAGAAGAAGGCGAACTTCATCCCCGTGTACTCGGTGTTGTACCCGCTCACGAGTTCGCTCTCGGTCTCGGGCAGATCGAAGGGGGTGCGGTTCACCTCGGCCAGCGAACTGATCAGGTACACCAGGAAGGTGATCGCGCCGATCAGCGGCAGACCGCCGAACACGTTCCAGGTCCAGATACCGCCGCCCTGGCGCTCGACGATCTCGATCAGGTTCAGGCTCCCGGTGGCCATCACCACCGGCAGCACCGCCAGGCCCAGCGGGATCTCGTAGCTGACCACCTGGGCCGCGCCGCGCATGGCGCCGTACAGCGACCACTTGCTGTTGCTGCCCCAGCCCGCGGCCAGGATTCCCATGACCACCAGGCCACTGGTGGCGAACAGGTAGAGCAGGCCGATGTCCATGTCCGCGCCCACCCAGTTCGGGCCGAAGGGCAGGACCACGAAGCTCAAGAAGGCGCCGGTGAACACGAGGATCGGCGCGATGCGCCAGAGGAACTTGTCGGCCTCGCTCGGCCAGATGTCCTCCTTGCGCAGCAGCTTGAGCGCGTCGGCGATGGTCTGCAGGGCGCCGTGGTAGCGGCCCACGTACATGGGGCCGTACCGGCTCTGGATGTAGCCGGCGACCTTGCGCTCGAGCCACACGAAGAAAAGAGCCGCCAGGGCGAGACCGCCGAAGAGGCTCAGACCGAAGCTCAGCGAAGCTGCGCCCACCAGGGTCCACTCGGGGAGCCCGGCGAAGAGCCCGGTCGACTCGAAGATCTGCCGCATCGGTTCCACGACGTCGTCTTCCTCACCTCGCCGGCGCCCAACGAGGGCGCCGGACGTTCAACGGTCGATCTCTCCCAGGACCAGGTCCAACGAGCCAATGGTCGCACACAGGTCGCTGATCATCTGACCGCGTCCGATCTTCTCGATCACGTGCAGATTGTGGAAGGCCGGACTGCGGGTCTTGGCGCGGAAGGGCTCGGGACCGCCGTCGCTGATCACGTGGAAGCCCATCTCGCCCTTGGGTGCCTCGGTCCGCACGAAGATCTCGCCGGGTGGGATCTTGAGCGTGCGAGGCATCTTGGCCATGACCTCGCCGTCGCTCGGCAACTGCTCGAGGGCCTGCTCGATGATCCGCACGCTCTGGGCCATCTCCTCCATGCGCAGCCAGTAGCGGTCCCAGCAGTCGCCCACGGTGCCCATCGCGCCGGTCCCGACGGGGACGTCGAACTCGAAGCGATCGTAGATCGAGAAGGGCTCGTCGCGACGTAGATCCCAGTCGACGCCGGCGCCTCGCAGCACCGGGCCGGTGCATCCGTAGTCGATGGCCGTCTCGCGATCGATGACCCCGACGTTGGCCGTGCGCTCGATGAAGATCTTGTTCTCGGTCAACAGACGGTTGTACTCGTCGAGCTTCCTCGGGAACATCTTCACGAAGAGCTCGATCTCCTCGATCGCGTCGGGCGGGATGTCCCACTTCACGCCACCGATGTCGTAGTAGCTGTACATGAGCCGGGCACCGCACACCTTCTCGAAGATGTTCAGGATCGCCTCGCGCTCGCGCATGGCATAGAAGAACGGGGTCAGCGCACCGACGTCCAGACCGTAGGTCCCGAACGAGATCAGGTGGCTGGCGATGCGGTTCAGCTCGCCCATGATCACGCGGACGTATTCGGCGTACTCGGGCACTTCGACGCCGATGCCGGTGGCATCCATGAGTCGTTCGATGGCGTAGCACCAGGCCCAGTTGCAGTTCATCGCCGCCAGGTAGTCCATGCGGTCGGTGTAGATCACGTACTGGTGATACGTGTTGCCCTCGGCGATCTTCTCGGCGCAGCGGTGCAGATAGCCGATGTAGGGCGTCACCGAGTGGACCATCTCGCCGTCGGTGGTGATGAACAGACGGAGCACGCCGTGCGTCGACGGATGCTGCGGCCCCATGTTGATGTGCAGGAGCTCGCTCTTGATCGGCTTGGCCCGGTCCCCGATGGGAGTCGCGGTCTCGAACTTGACGTTGGAATCGCTCACTGCGCATCGCCTCCGTTCCTCGACGCCTCGGCTTCCGCTTCCTGCTGTTGGCGCACCGACAGGGGCAGACCCTCGAGCGGCACGTCGTGGTAGCGGGCGGGCATCTCGTAGTCCTTGCGCAGGGGGTGGCCGGTCCAGTCCTCGGGCAAGAGGATCCGCCGTAGATCGGGATGACCCTCGAACTCGATGCCGTACATGTCGTAGGTCTCACGCTCGCCCCACAGGGCCGTCGACCAGACCGCGGTGACGGACTGCACCGCCGGGGCTTCGCGCGGAACACGCACGCGTACGGTGAGCAACTCGCGCGTCGAAAAGTTCTGCACGTGGTAGACCACGGAGAAGTCACCGGTCGCGGGCTCGGTGACCTTCTCCACCGTTCCGTCCTCGGCGTACTTGGCGATCTTGCGGTGCTTGCCCTTGCCGTTGTCGTCGTAGCCCTCGTGGTCGACGCCCGACACGTTCAGCAGACGGTCGAAACCGAGCTCGTCGCGCAGACAGCGCGCCACCTGGTCCATGAGTTCGGCCCGCACGGTGATCGACGGCTGCACGGACTCGGTGTCGGTCTCGACCACGGCGTCGTGGTGGGCCAGATGGCGGAGACGATCGACGATCGGCTGGAGATCGATGGCCATGGCTACCCCGGGATGTTCTGGATGTAGTCGTCGACCCACTTCGGCTTGACCAGACGGTTGCCCTTACGACCGCGGATCTTGTCCTGCAGGCGCATGAGCCCGTCGAGCAGCACTTCGGGCCGCGGCGGACAACCCGGGACGTAGACGTCCACGGGAACCATCATGTCGACGCCCTTGACCACGTGGTAGCCGTACTTGAAGTAGGGGCCGCCACCGATCGCGCAGCTTCCCATGGAGATGACCCATTTCGGGTCGGGCATCTGATCGTAGAGCCGCTTCACGCGTGTGGCCATCTTGGCGGTGACCGTGCCCGAAACGATCATCAGGTCGGTCTGCCGCGGCGTGGCGCGCATGGCGCCCGAGCCGAAGCGGTCGAAGTCGTAACGCGTGCTCATGGCGGCCATCATCTCGATGGCGCAACAGGCCAGACCGAAGGTCATGGGCCAGATGCTCGAGAGCTGACCCCAGCGGAACAGGTCCTCGATCTTCGCGAGCACCACGTTGCCACTGCTGGGTTCGGCCACCTGCTCGAGCTGCTCGTCGACGTCGAAGTCGAGGAGGTTCTCGCGGTCGTCGCCGATGCGGT
Source organism: uncultured bacterium (assembly GCA_964593155.1). GTDB lineage: Bacteria > Krumholzibacteriota > Krumholzibacteriia > JAJRXK01 > JAJRXK01 > JAJRXK01. Next base: position 10,303 of record CAZQHE010000002.1, on the reverse strand, counting down.
CGCCGACGACGTTGAAGGCGGGTTCGGGTCGGGTGCGTGGAGTCTTGCGATCAGCGGACATCGGCGCCCTCCAGTTCGCGTTCGCCGCCGACCGGTCCCGTCCGCCCCGGCGAGCTCAGGCGCGACAGGGGCCGCACCTCTTCGCGCTCGCGCGGCGCCAGCACCTTCACCCAGTCCAGGTCGCCCTTCCGCCAGACGTAGGCCAGGCCCAGCACGAGGATGGCGACGAAGATCGCCATCTCCGCGAAGGCCAGCACGCCGATCTCGATGAGCATGTCGTTGAACGCGACCGCCCACGGAATCATGAAGACCAGCTCGACATCGAAGATGATGAAGAACAGCGCGACGAGGTAGAACCGGATGTTGAAGCGGATCCAGGGGGATCCCTCGGCTTCCTCGCCACACTCGTAGACGCGCTGTTTGAAATCGTACAGCCGCTTCGGTCGCAGCAACTGCGAGATGGCCTGGGTCACCAGGATCAGCCCGACACCCAGGCACAGGAAGACGAAGACGGTCGCGAAGTGCGTCAGCACCTTCGGCTCCAGCGGTTGGTAGGGCGCACGGCCCAGCGTACGGATCGCGGACGGCCGGCGTTGGGAGGGGGACGTGAACACGGGTGTCCGGGAAACCGGAATGGATCCGGACCCGCGAATCACGGCTAAACCCTACGCACAATGGCGTTTCCTGTCAGGAGCAAGTGCGTCTCAGACTTGTGATCTGCCCTTCGATGGTTCTATGATCATCGAACTGTGATGTGCGTGTTCAGGTGAACCGGATTTCCGGAGACGGCGAGGACCCCGTGGCTGGCGAGGCGACCCAGGAACTGGCGGCGCGGTTCAAGGCGCTGGGCGACCCCACCCGCCTGCGCATCCTCGGGCTGCTGGCCCGCCGTGCCCACCACGGCGAGGAACTGGCCTCGGCCCTCGAGATCTCGCCGTCGACCGTGAGCCATCACCTGAAGCTGCTGCGGCAGGCGGGCATGGTGTCGATCACCCGCGAGAATCCCTACGTGCTGTTCCGCCTGCGCCCCGAGACCCTGCGGACGCTCGGGTCGCTGTTCGAAGACCCCTACGACCTGGCCGAGACCCTCGACCTGCCCCGCGAGGAACCCAGTGGCAGCGACCACGTCGGTCCGTGGCTGGACGAGCGGGGCCGACTGCGCGAGATCCCCTCGCACCGGCGGCACCAGCAGACGGTCCTGCGCTGGGTGCTCGACCAACTCGATCCCGCGCGCTTCTACGCCGAGGCCGAGCTCCGCCTGACACTCAACGCCCTCGCCTACGAGCCCGACGCCCTCCGGGACCTGCTGGTCAACGCAGGGTTCCTGCGCAAGTCCGGCAGCGTGTACCGCGTGGTCGAAACGGCGGGAACCGAATGATCCGGGTCTTCGCGGTCGGTCGCCTCCGGGCGGAGTGGGCGCGGGTCGCCTGCGACGACTACCTGCGCCGCGCCGCGCGCTTCGCCCGGATCGAGGTCGTCGAGGTTCCCGACGCAGGACCGGAGCGCGAGGGCCGGACGATCCTCGGGGCGATCGGCCGCGACCACCTGGTGACCTGCGATCGGCGCGGCGAGCCGATCCGCAGCGAGGACCTGGCCGCTCTGCTCGGCCGCCACGGCTCGATCGCCCTGACGATCGGCGGACCCGACGGCCTGTCGGCCGATCTACGTGACCGGGCCGATGCGTCGATCGCCTTCGGGAGCATCACGCTGCCCCACGAGCTGGCGCGGGTGGTGCTGCTCGAGCAGGTGTACCGCGCCCTGTCGATCCGGGCCGGCCACCCCTATCATCGGTGAATCCACCCCCGGACCCGGCAACCATGGCGCATCGACCCTTCCGCTACCACGTCTTCCCCTGCACGGGGAAGAGCTGCGGGGCCGAGCACGGCGAGGCCCTGGCCAAGCGCTTCAAGGAGTTGCTTCCGGATCGCAAAGATCTCCGGATCCGGATCAGCGCCAGCCGGTGCCAGGGGATGTGCACGATCGGTCCGAACGTCGCGGTGTATCCGGACGGCGTCGTCTACCACGGCGTCGAGCTCGCCGACGTCGACGCGATCGTCGAGGAGCACCTCCGCCGGGGACGCCCGATCGAGCGCTTGATCCACGAGCCCGAGGCCCGTCGCTCGGACGCGGATTGAACAGCAAGCAAGCTGCTGTATCCTCGTGAATGCTGGGGACAAACCCTGGGGACAGGCGGCGAACAGTCGCCCTAACTCATTGTTTTGATGTTAGTTGAGTGACTTTCCCCACATCTCTGCACATTGTCCCCACCGGTCTGTGATGTCGGAACGACACAGACATTCCTGCAGTTCGGATCGCTTCCCTTCAGCCTTCGTCCGACTCGTCCAATTCGCCCAGCTCGCGGAGCAGGTCCCAGCTGTAGATCCCGGTCCTGTGGCCGTCGCCCCACGTGAAGGCGATGGCGTAGCTTCCGACCCGCTCGCTGCCGGTGACCCGCATGCTGGCCTCGGTCAACTGCGGCTGGACGGACGGCCGACGTACGGCTCCGGTGACGTCGGGCTCGCCCGCGCATTGAGCACAGGGACAATGGGTTCTCAGCGTCTTCAGGCTGATGACCGACTCCTCGTCGTCCGGCCACTTCACCGCCAGGAAGTCTCCGACGATCTCGATGCGCTCGGGTCCACGGGCCATGTCTCGAGTCCTCCCTGCGACGCTTCCCGGTGGTCTGGTCCTTGCTCTTCCCCGGTGGGCACCGGATCGACCCCGAGCGGGTCGGGCCGACCGCGATGCCGTCGTTCCCGGGACTGGACGATGCCGCGCCGCCCCCGTGTTCGCAAGTGCCGCCCTGTCCCCGGCGCCCGGAACGGTCCGGCGGCGGGTTCGTCCACAGCTCCGAGGAGTCCAGTCCGGCGATGTTCTCCATCCTCCGCGCCCGGCGGTCCCTGCTCCTGGCGATCGCAGCCTGCGTCGGCGTGTCCGGCTGCGTGTCCGGCTGCGCGTCCGACGCCGCGCATGAGCGCGAGGGCGACGAAGACCGTCCGCGGACCGGTGGTGTCCTGCACCTGGCGCAGATCGAGCCCTCCACGCTCGACCCCGCCACCGTGTACGACAGCTACGACGCGGCCGTCGTCAACCAGATCCACGCGGGTCTGTTGCGCCACGACCGCAACTTCGGCGTGCGTCCCGACGTGGCCACGGCCTGGACCATCGACCACGGGGGCCTCGCATACCGCTTCGACCTGCGCCGCGGCGTGCGCTTCCACGACGGCACGCCCCTGACCGCGCGCGACGTCGTCCACTCCCTCGAACGGATCTTCCGCCTCGACTCCGAGTCGACCGTCCTGGCGCGGCAGTACCTCGGAGTGATCGCCGGCGCCGATGCCTTCGCCCGCGGCGACACCGATTCGATCCACGGCCTCGAGGCACTCGGACCCCACCGGCTGTCCATTCGGCTCGCGCAGCCCTACGCGCCCTTCCTCAACGTGCTGGCCTCGGAGTTCGCGCGTATCCTGCCGCGCCCCGAGGACGGTGTCGATCACGGCGAGGGCCACGTCGGCTGCGGGCCCTTCGTCCTGCGCGAATGGGTGCCCGGCGAGCGCCTCGTGCTCGAACGCTTCGACGACTACCACGGTCCTCGCCCCCACCTCGACGGCCTCGTGATCCGGACGCCGCCACCGCCGGTGCTACCGCGAGCGATCCGCGGCTTCATCGAGGGCGACGTCCACGTGGTGGAGTTGACCAACACGGCGGCCGAGGCCGTGGCCGCCGTGCGCGACGCACGCCACCACCAGCGGCGTGAACTCAGCCTGACCTTCCTGGCCTTCGCCGTCGATCGCCCGCCCTTCGACGATCCCGCCGTGCGCCGAGCCGTGGCCCACGGCGTCGAGGTGGGATCGCTGGCGGGCATCGACGAGTACCGGCGGCCGTCGGCGACCGGCGTCCTCCCGCCCGGATTCCCCGGTTACGAACCGGTCGACAAGTGCCTGCCCTTCGCCCCCGCGCGCGCGGGCTCCCTGCTCACCGCCGCCGGTCATCCACGAGGAAAGGCGCTTCCCCCGATCACCATCGCCATTCCGCGTCGCGGGGAGGGCTTCGAGACGCTGGCCCTGGACCTGTGCCGCCAGATCGAAGCCATCGGTCTCGACGTCGAACCGCTGCTGGTGGACTGGAACGACTTCGACCGGGGCCTGCGGGAGAACGCCTACCACGCCTTTCTCCTGACGTGGATGGCCGACCTTCCCGATCCCGATTCGTTCTTCTATCCGCTCTTCCACAGTACGGGCAGCGTGAACCATCTCCACTACGCCGACGCCGACGTCGACGCGTGGCTCGACACCGCCCGGAGCGCGCTCGACCGCACACGACGCACCGACCTCTACCGCCGCGCCGAGCAACGGGTGCTCGGCGACGCGGCCATCGTGCCGCTGCACTTCAATTCGACCGTGTTCGCGACCCGACCGTCGGTGCAAGGCTTCCAGGTCACGTCGATGGGTGGCGCGAACCTCCCGCTGCGCTCGGTCTGGCTCGATCCCTCGGCCGGGAGGCGGGCACGATGAGACCGACGCCCGCGCTTCCGGTTCGCATCCGCGCGGCCGCGAAGAACATGCGCATGCAGACGCGTTTCATGCTGACCTTCGGCAGCGTGGTGATCACGCTCATGGTGATCGTCGTCGTGTTCGCCGCCCAGCGGCAGTCGCGCACCGCGGTCGACCAGATCGAGAAGCGTGGACTGACCATCGCGCAGTCGCTGGCCACGGCCTCGACACCGTCGCTGCTCACCTACGACTACTCCTCGCTGCAGCGCCTCGCCGACGACATCCAGACCCAGACCGGCGCGGTCTACGTGATCGTGCACGACAAGGAGCAGGCGGTCGGTGCTTTCAGCGGTCGACCCGAACAACAGTGGAAGGAACTCGACGATCCGTTGACCCTGTGGGCGCTCTCGCGTGACGCTCCCGCCGTACGAAAGCACGACGGGCGCGAGCTCGGAATGAGCGGAGATCTTCGTGGACCGGCGCTCGACGTGCTCGAGGTGGCCATGCCCGTCCGCCTCGACGACGACACCACCCGTTGGGGTACCGTCCGGGTCGGATTGTCCCTGGGCGAACTCCACGCTCAGGTGGCCGCCACCGTCCGCGATCTCACCCTGCTCGGCGTCTTCGCCGTGGTCGTCGTACTGCTCTCGGCCCGCGTGTTCACCAACCGGATCACCGAACCCCTGCGGCAACTCTCCGAGGCAGCGGCCCGCGTCGCCGACGGCGAACTCGAGCAGAGTCTCGACGAGGAGCTGGCCGGCGAGCTGGGCGACGCCGCCAAGAGCTTCAACAAGATGACCCAGGACCTGCGCCGCAGTCACGACGCGATCCGCTACCAGAAGCAGCACCTCGAGAACATGGTGCAGGAACGCACCGGCGCACTGAGACAGAAGGCCCGCGAGCTGGAGAAGGCCAACCGCGAACTGAAGGAGGTCGACCGGCTGAAGAGTGACTTCCTGAGCAACGTGAGCCACGAGCTGCGCACTCCGCTGACCTCGATCCGCAGCTTCACCGAGATCCTGGCCGACGGCATGGCGGTCACGCCCGAGGAGCAGTCGGAGTTCCTGTCGATCATCGCGAGTCAGACCGACCGCCTGACTCGCCTGATCGGCGACCTGCTCGACCTGTCGAAGATCGAGGCCGGCGAGTTCTACTGCAATCTCGACACCGTGTCGCTCGAGCCACTCGTGCTCGCGCCGAGCATCGAGACCGTGCAGCACGCGGCCCACGAGGCCTCGATCGCGATCGAGACCACGATCGACGACGATCTCCCCGACGTGTTCGGCGACGGCGATCGTCTGAGCCAGGTGACCATGAACCTGCTCGACAACGCCATCAAGTTCACCCCGGCCGGTGGTCACATCGTCGTGCGGGCGACCCGAAGTCCGGTACGGGTGCCGAGCGAGACAGTCGGCTCGGTCTTCCACGGCGTCGAGAGCGACACCCCCGAGTCCGGTGACTACGTCGTGATCGCCATCGAGGACGACGGCTGCGGAATCCCGCCCGAGGACCAGCAACGCGTGTTCGAGAAGTTCGGACAGGTGGGCAACGTGCTCACCAGCAAGCCGCAGGGAACCGGGCTGGGCCTGGCGATCTCGGCGAACATCATGGTGCAGCACGGCGGCGCCCTGTGGTTGCACAGCACTCCGGGTGAGGGCTCGACCTTCGTGTTCAGCGTACCGGTGAGCGGTGCGGGCACGAGGTCGGCCGAGACGCGTTCGGACTCGGGCGGCCGGACCCGTGTGGATGCCGTGCCCACCGAGCGTGCGGTCCTCGACGCGCTGCAACGCATCGAATCGGGCACGAAGGTGCTCGTGGTCGACGACGACCCCGACCACATTGCACGCATCACACGCCCTCTCGAGGAATCCGGATTCCGCGCCCTGGGTTGCGAGGGAGGAATCCCCGCCGTCGAGAACGCGCGCGAGCTCGACCCCGACGCGATCGTCCTGGCGTCGGCGATGAACGACCTGAACGGCTACGAGGTCCTGCGCCGCCTCCGCCACGACCCACGCACGCGCGACGTCCCCGTGATACTGATCGGACCGGCCGACGAAGCGCGTAAGGCCTACGAACTCGGAGCCGACGTCCACGTCGCCCGCGTCGACAACCGCGAACACGAAATGACGTTGCCGGTATGACGCGCCGGATCCCGCGACAGGAGCCCGCCATGCGACAGGATGGTCCCTACGTTCTCGTGGCCGACGACGATCCCCTCGTCCTGAAGTCGATCGAGTTCATCCTCGCGCGCTCGGGATTTCGCATGCGCTCGGCCACCGACGGTGCCAGCGCCCTGGAGTTGGCCCGCGAAGAACCTCCCGCCGTCGCGTTGCTCGACGTGATGATGCCACAACTCAACGGTCTCGAGGTCTGCCGGGCCATGAAGGCCGACCCCACCCTGGCCGAGATCCCCGTGTTCCTCGTCACCGCCCGCGCCATGAGCGCCGAACGCCAGCTCGGGCTGGACGCCGGCGCCGATGCCTACGTGACCAAGCCCTTCGTCAACTCCGAACTGGTCGACCTCGTCCGCCGCGTCCTCGATCCCAGCCGTACCTAGGCGCGGGCCGACTCACCGGCGATCACGCTCTCGTCCAGCAGCTCGTCGTGCGCCGCGATCTGCTTCGGATACCGGCGGCGGAACCATCCCACGACCAGGTACGCGAAGGGCGTGTCGATCGCCGCGGCCAGGGCCTTGAACGTCCACCCGGCCAGGATCATCTGCGGGATCCGATCCTGCGACTCGGTCCCGATGAACAACAGCCCCACCACGAGCGAGCTGTCGACGAGCTGGCTGAACATGGTCGACGCGTTGTTGCGCAACCACAGGTGCCGCCCCCGCGTGAGTCTTCGCCAGAAGTGGAAGATCTGGATGTCGACGAGCTGCGCCACCAGATAGGCCACCATCGACGCCGCGACCGCGCGCCCCGTCTTGCCGAAGATCTGGTGGAAGTAGTGGTCGAACTGCTCCGCCGGATACGCCGCGCCGGTGTCGACGTCCACGCCCCCGATGCTGGGGATCTGGTCGGCCACCCACACGACCGCCACCGTGAACACGCTGGCCACCAGCCCACTGATCACGACCTGGTTCGCACGCCGCCGCCCGTAGCACTCGCTGAGCACGTCGGTCACGAGGAAGGTCAGCGGGTAGGGGAGGATTCCCACCGACAGGTAGAAGTATTCCTCGATCCCGAAGGGCTCCCACAGGAAGAACTTCTGGACGATGAGGTTGCAGACGACGAGCGCGGCGATGAACAGCCCCGCCAGCACCAGGAACACGAACTCGAACTCGCGCTCCCGGCCGGGGCCGTAGGGGCCGTATTCTTCTCTCATGGAGAGGGAATCTAGTGGAATCCGGGGTGGCGTCGAGAGGGGCTTGCGTGGCCGGCGTCCAGGCCGGTAAACTCGCGGATTCGCGCCCGGGAGAACCCCAGACCACCATGAAGTCCACGCCCTTCGTGCTCGTCGTCGCTCTTCTCGCGACCTCGATCCTCGCCTGCGGTGGCGACCGCATTGCAGCCCCGACCCCGACCGACTTCGAACCGGCCGACCTGGTCGGGCGGTGGACTCGGTCGCTCGAGGAGGAGTCCGCCACCGACGACCCGGGTGTCGAATGGTTCCGGCGCCCGGACTCGCGCGATTTCGCGCCGACATGGTTCCGGATGACCTACGAGTTCGGAGGCGACGGATCCTGCCGGTATCTGTGGCTGTCGCCGGTCGATGACCACGAGATGCGCGATGGAACGTGGGACTTCGATGTCAGAGACCCACGCGTGGTGCGGGTGTTCGACGAGGAGGGCGAACAACTCGACGGCGTGTCGTTCCGGATCGTGACGCTCAGGGGGGATCTGTTGCGGGTGCAGTCGGAGCCGCCGCGCTGAGCGCACCCTCTTACGATGCTCCAGCCTCGTCCTGGATCGCTGGGCCGAGATACGAGAGTGCCTCGTCCCCTACGTGCAGGAGGAGATCGAGGATCGTGACGCCGTGCTCGAACGGCGGATGTACCTGCTCGTACGATCGGTACGCCGGATAGCGCATCCACTCCAGCTCGACCCCGGCCTCTGCGAAGGCCGTGGGATCCAGGTAGGCCGCGGCACTGGGTCCGGAGAGGTAGTGGGTCGCGCCGAGGGCACGGCAGATGCCGACCAGTCTCTGTGTCGGGTCCGAGTGATCCGGCAATTCGGACGCCCGGAGCAGTGGAGTCTCGATCCCGAGACGGTCACAGACGCTCTGCAGGAGGGCCTGATTCAGGGATGCGAGCATCTCGTGGCGTGCTGCTTCCTCGAGGAACAGGTCCTCGACCCAGTCCTTCATCTCGCCGTAGCACGGAGCATCACGGTAGGCGGCCCGGATTCGATCGAGGTGGCTTCGCGCCCACGTCGAAGAACTGATCCGCACCTCGTCGATTCGCTGCCTGTAACGGCCTTTGCTCTCGACCGGCACACTGATCCAGCTCGAGCCCCGAGCCGTCTTGATCAGGTTCCGGTTCCTCCAGTCTCGCCGCGTGTACTGTACCGTGTCCAGGAGTACGAAGGCATCCGACCGTGCGATCAGATCGAAGTATCCCTTCCACGGTAGGTAGTTGGACTGGACGATCGCGACACGCTTCATGAGGCAACCGACTCGCGCTCAGCCGAGCCCGAACAGCTGGCCGCCGCCCTGCACTCGATGGTCTCGCTGCGACCCGCAGCCCAATCGTCGCAACCCGCGCACGGCGACATCGAAAAGTCTCCGCCCAGATGGCGACGCCGCAGCACGCCGAGCTTCCGCCAGATCTCTGTGAGCGGCGTCTCACGGACATTCCCGAAGATTTCGTTCCCTTCGTAGTCGGCGTCGCATCGGGGAACGTCCCCGTTCCAGAAGACAGCCATCTGGCGAAGCAACCACAGGCAGGGAATCCGATCGGCGACCGAAGCCGTTCGACGAACCTCGGCGGCCGACTCCACGCCGTACGACCAGCCGACCCGAGGTCGGATCTTGAGTTCCACGTCGTAGCCGGCGGACTTCCAGGACTCGACGAATGCCGCTTCCTCGTGCTCGTTCTCCTCCTGGACCACGAACTGAAGGGCGATGCGCGGACCTCTCCCGCGGCGTTGCCTCGCGTCGAGGAGCAACCGCAGTCTTTCCTGGAGCTGCGCGAAGTCACCACCACGCCGGATTCGTTCGTAGGTCTGCGCGCTCGCAGCATCCACCCCGACGAATATGCGGTCCACGCCACAGGCCAGGAGGTCGTCCATCCGATCGGTTGCCAGGCCCAACAGATTCGTGTTCAGGCACACCGACGCGACGCCGACCGTCTTGGCCTCGTCGATCATCTCGAAGAGCTCTCTGCCCCGTAGCAGCGGCTCCCCCATGATCGCCGGCCAGACACGCGTCTTCGGCCACTCACGTCCGATCTGAGTCACGACGTGCGTCCACGTCTCCCGTGACATCGATCCCTGCTCCCGCTCGAGCCCTCCGTGCGGACACATCGAGCAATCGAGGTTGCAGCGGGTGGTCGTCTCGACCAGCACGTCGGTCGGCTCGGCGTAATCTCGGATATGGGGTTTCAGTCCCGCGAGCGCAGTATCACGATCCATGATCAAACTCCTTGCAGGATGCGTTGTGTGGGCACCTCCACCAGCCGCCCCCCGCTCTCGAGTGAGCGATGTACGAGCGACCCCGCGTTCACCGCGCAGTGATCTCCGATCGACACGCCGTCGACCACGGTGGCCCCGAGCCCGACGAACGTCCAGCACCCGACGGCGACGGTACCTCCGAACACGCTGCCGGCGGAAACTGAGGTGCCGTCACCGAAGGGGGAGCCCTCCGAA
>CAZQHE010000001.1:68769-76272 GCA_964593155.1 uncultured bacterium | reverse complement strand
CTCCAGCACGTGCGGGAACAGACAGCGCACCGGCTGCTCGGGGGTCTCGCCCCGGCCGTACAGGGCCGACTCGATCTGCTGGACCAGCGCCGCGTCGTCGAGCGACGTCGGGGTTCCGGCGCCGGCCGGAGCCGCCGCGAGCAGCGCGAGCGCACCGAGCGTGAGGATCGCCGTCGTCTTCGTGGTCATCGGGACTCCCGGCCGGAGGGGCGTCGTGCGAGGCCTTGGGACCAAGAATACAGAACCGGGGCGGCGGCGACGAGTCCACCACCACGTGAAGTGGATCACACGCTCTCGGCGTCGTCCGGCGGCTCGGCCCCCAGCGACCGCAACACGAAGCGCTGGGCCACGGGAACCATCGATTCCAACCGGTAGTTGCGCCGGCTCAGCACCCAGCTCGTGACCAGCTGGTCGATCGCTCCGAAGACCAGCTTGGCCGCCTCGGCGGGGGGCACGTCGTCGACGAAGACGCCCTGCTCCTGCCCGTGTTCGATCATGGCGCCGAGCTTGTCGAGGTGGCGCCGGAAGATTCGCCGGCTGACGTCGCCCAGGAAGTGCGGGCTGTGCCGCAGGTCCACCTGGAAGACGGCCGCCAGGTTCCGGTTCTCGCCCAGGAACTTAAGGTGCAGTTCCACGAGGCGCCGGAGCTGCTCGTCGGCACCGCCCGCGGCGTAGACGTAGGACTCGCCGCGCTCCCAGAAGCGATCGAGCGTCTGCTCGAAGATCCGCGCGAGCAGTTCGTCCTTGTTCCGGAAGTACAGGTAGATGGTGCCGTCGGCGACGCCGGCCGCCTTGGCCACGTCGCTCACCCGCGCCCGGTGGAATCCGTGGGCGGCGAAGGCCTCGATCGCGCCGGCCAGGATGCGCTCGCGCTTCTCGTCGCGGCGGCGGCCCCGGGCATCGTCGCGCTCGGCGGTGGTCTCCATGGGGTCCTCCCCCTCCGGGGAACGGCGGCGTCGCGGACGGCACCGGAGTTCACCTCGGCGGCACACCCCGCCCTTGCCAGCGCCGTGGTTATGAATAATCATTCAGGAAACGCGAGACAAGGGCAACCGCGAGCCTCCGGTCCTCGCCACGGATGGTCGTTCGGTCCCTCCCATCTCCAGGAATTCCCCGGATTCTGCGACGACGGCGTGTCGCGCCGCGTCCCGGAGCTGAACATGGATTCATCCCAGACCCCTCCGGTCCTCCGCCGCGCCGCCGTGCTCGGCGCCGGCGTGATGGGCCGCGCGATCGCCGGGCACCTGGCCAACTGCGGCCTCGACGTGCTGCTGCTCGACCTGCCGGCGAAGGACTCCGCGCCCGGCGACGCGCCGGACGCCCGCAACGCCGTGGTGCTCGACGCCCTGAAGGCCCTGCCGAAAGACAGGCCTTCGCCGATCGTGCACCGCTCGGTGACCGCGCGGATCCAGCCCGGGAACTTCGAGGACGACCTCGGCGCCCTGGCCGACACCGACTGGGTGATCGAGGCCGTGGTCGAGCGGGTCGACGTGAAGGAGTCCCTGCTCGGGCGCGTGGCCGCCGCGATCGGCCCGCACACTCTGCTCAGCAGCAACACGAGCGGCATTCCCATCGCCACCCTGGCCGGCTTCGTGGGCGAGGACGTGCGCCCCCGCTTCCTGGGCACGCACTTCTTCAATCCGCCGCGCTACATGCACCTGCTCGAGATCATTCCCGGCCCGGACACCGACGCCGGCGCCGTCGAGGCCCTGACCCGTCTGGGCGAGGACGTCCTCGGCAAGGGCGTGGTCGTGGCGAAGGACCGGCCCAACTTCGTGGCCAACCGCATCGGCACCTACGGCGTGCTGCGCAGCGTGGAGCTGATGTTCGAGCACGGTCTGAACCCGACCGAGGTCGACTTCCTGAGCGGTCCGTTGATGGGCCGGCCGAAGAGCGCCGCCTTCCGCACCGTCGACCTCGTCGGCCTCGACACCCTGCTGCACGTGGCCGAGAACGTGGTGAACGGCGCGACCGAGGACCCGCAACTCGACACCTTCCGTCCCGCTCCCGTGCTGCAGCAGATGGTCGAGAAGGGCCTCGTGGGCGAGAAGGCCGGCGCGGGCTTCTACCGCAAGGCGCGCGCCGAGGACGGCAGCCGCGTGATCGAGGCGCTCGACCTCGAGACCATGGAGTACGCGCCGAAGCCGAAGGCACGCTTCGGCGAGATCGACGCGGTGCGCCCCGTCGAGGACCTGCACGAACGCCTGCGGGCGCTGATGGCGGCCAAGGGGCGCGGCGCCGCCTTCGCGTGGGCGATCACCCGTGACACGCTGCTCTACGCGGCCGAGGTCGCCGCCGAGATCGCCGACGACATCGCCTCGATCGACCGCGCCATGCGCTGGGGCTTCGGCTGGGACCTCGGCCCGTTCGAGTTGTGGGACGTGCTCGGCGTGCAACGTGTGGTCGATCGCATGGAGGCCGACGGGCTCACCGTTCCCGCCTGGGTGAAAAGCCATCTCGCCGAGGGCAACGACCGCTTCTACGTCGACACCGAGGCCGGCCCGCACGTCCTCGACCTGGGCGGCAAGGGCACGCGCCCGGTGCCCCCGCGCCCGGGCGTGCTCACGCTGCGCGAGACGCCGACCGGTCCGCAGAAGGTCACCGGCAACGCCGGCGCTTCGCTGTGGGACCTCGGCGACGGGGTCTTCGGCCTGGAATTCCACTCGAAGATGAACTCGCTGGGTGGCGACAGCGTGCAGATGACGCTGAAGGCCGTCGACCACGTCGAGCACCACGGCGTGGGCCTGGTCGTGGGCAACGACGGCCAGCACTTCAGCGCCGGCGCGAACCTCGCGCTGCTGCTCATGGCCGCGCTCGAGGGCGAGTTCGACGAGATCGACATCATGATCCGTCAGTTCCAGCGGATGACCACGTCGCTGCGCACCTGCGCACGGCCGGTGGTGATCGCGCCCTTCTCCCTGACCCTCGGCGGCGGCTGCGAGGTGACGCTGCACGGCGACCGCGTGGTCGCAGCGGCGGAGCTGTACTGCGGTCTGGTCGAGGGCGGAGTGGGGCTGGTGCCCGCCGGTGGCGGAACCAAGGAGCTGTACCTGCGCAAGCTCGACGCGCTCGGCCCCGACGCCGATCCGCGCAAGGCCGCCCGCGCGGCCTTCGAGGTGATCGGGATGGCCAAGGTGAGCACCAGCGCCCCCGAGGCCCGCGACCTGGGATTCCTGCGCGACCGCGACGTGATCGCCTTCAACCGCGACCACCTGCTGCAGACGGCCAAGGACGAGGTCCTGGCCCTGGCCGGCTCCGGCTACACGCCGCCCGCCCTGCGCCAGGAAATCCCCGTCGGCGGGGCGGACACCCTTGCCCTGGTCGAGGTCGGTCTGCACAACTTCCACGCCGGTCGCTACATCTCCGACCACGACGCGCTGATCGGCCGCAAGATCGGCCACATCCTCTCGGGTGGGGCCCACAAGAGCGGTCCGAACCCGCGCACCGTCAGCGAACAGCAGATGCTCGACCTCGAACGCGAGGCCTTCCTGTCGCTGTGCGGCGAACGCAAGTCGCTCGAACGGATCCAGCACATGCTCCAGAAGGGCAAGCCGCTGCGGAACTGAGAACCCACGAGGGAGAGACGAATCCGATGACCGAAGCCGTGCACATCGTCGACGCCATCCGCACCCCGATGGGGCGGAGCAGGAAGGGCCGCCTGGCCGGCGTGCGTCCCGACGACATGACCGCCTTCCTCGTCCGCACCCTGCTGCAGCGGAACGAGGCCCTGGCCCCCGAGCGCGTGGACGACCTGATCGCCGCCACCGCCTTTCCCGAAGCCGAGCAGGGCTACAACCTGGGCCGCGTCGTCGCCCAGCTCGCCGGGCTGCCCGACTCCGTTCCCGGCATGCAGCTCAACCGCTGGTGCGCGTCGGGGCTCGAGGCCGTGGCCACCGCCCACGCGAAGATCGCCACCGGCGTGGCCGACGTGATCGTCGCCACCGGCACCGAGAGCATGACCATGATCCCCATGGGCGGGCACTCGTTCACGCCGAACCTGAACCTGACCGAGCACCACCCGGACATGTACCTGGGGATGGGACTCACGGCCGAGAACCTCGTCGACCGCCACGAGATCAGCCGCGAGGACCAGGACACCTTCGCCCTGGCCAGCCACCGCAAGGCGCTGGCCGCCGAGGAGAGCGGCGCCTGGTCCGAGGAACGCATCCCCTACCCGCTCGATGCCGTCACCGGGATCGAGAACGACGTCCACGACCGCGACGAAGGTCCGCGCGCCGACACCAGCATGGACGTGCTGTCCGGCCTGAAGCCCGTGTTCCGCGAGGGTGGTACCGTCACCGCCGGCAACAGCTCGCCGCTCACCGACGGTGCGGCGGCCGTGCTGCTGATGCGCGAGTCGGTGATGGAGGAACTCGGCCTCGAGCCCCTGGGCACCATGCACAGCTACGCCGCGGCCGGTGTCCCGCCCGAGATCATGGGTATCGGACCGGTGGCCGCCGTGCCGAAGGCGCTCGACAAGGCCGGCTGGTCGCAGGACGACGTCCAGACCGTCGAGTTGAACGAGGCCTTCGCCGCCCAGTCGCTCGCGGTGATCCGCGAGCTCGGCCTGGACCAGGACAAGGTCAACCCCAACGGCGGCGCGATCGCGCTCGGGCATCCGTTGGGCTGCAGCGGCGCACGCCTCGTCGTCACGCTGCTCCACCACATGAAGCGCACCGGACAGACCAAGGGCCTCGCCACGATGTGCGTGGGCGGGGGTATGGGTGCGGCCGCCACCTTCACGGCCGCCTGAACCGTAACGAGGAGGAGACCAACGTGAGCACCGAGAGCAAGACCCGCTTCAAGGGCGGAAGCTTCCTCGTCGAGACCCCCGACCCCGACCAGGTCTTCACGCCCGAGGACTTCGACCAGGAGGCCCTGCTGCTCGCGCAGACCACGCGCGAGTTCGTGGCCAACGAGATCGAACCCGTCGTCGACCAGCTCGAGGCCAAGGAAGAAGGCCTCATGGTGAAGCTGGTGAAGAAGGCCGGCGAGATCGGTCTGCTGTCGACCGACGTGCCCGAGACCTACGGCGGGCTCGACGTCCCGAAGACCAGCACCATGCTCCTGGTCGAGAACCTCGCACGTGGCGGCAGCTTCAACGTGACCCACGGCGCGCACACCGGCATCGGCACCCTGCCGATCGTGTACTTCGGCACCGAGGAACAGAAGCAGGAGTGGCTGCCGAAGCTGGCCACCGGTGAGAAGATCGGTGCCTATGCCCTGACCGAGCAGTCGAGCGGCAGCGACGCCCTGGCCGCCAAGGCCACCGCGACGCTCGACGACGGCGAGTGGGTACTCAACGGCGAGAAGCAGTTCATCACCAACGCCGCCTTCGCCGACCTGTTCATCGTCTTCGCCAAGGTCGACGGCGAGCACTTCAGCTGCTTCCTGCTGCCGGGCGACACGCCCGGCGTGAGCACCGGCGCCGAGGAACGCAAGATGGGCATCCGCGGCAGCAGCACGCGTTCGCTCATCATGCAAGACGCGCGCATCCCCGAGGCGAACCTGCTCGGCGAGGTCGGCAAGGGCCACGTGATCGCCTTCAACGTGCTCAACGTGGGGCGCTTCAAGCTCGGCGTGGGCGCCGTCGGCGGCTCGAAGGTCTGCGTGGAGGACTCGATCAAGTACGGGCGCGACCGCACGCAGTTCGGCCAGCCGATCACCGACTTCCCGTTGATCCAGGGCAAGATCGCCGACATGGCCGCCCTGACCTTCGCGGCCGAGAGCGCGGCCTACCGCACCGCCGGTCTGCTCGACCAGGCCATCGCCGCCATCGATCCCGCGGCCGAGAACCACGACCGCGAGGTGATCAAGGCCATCGACGACCACTCGATCGAGTGCGCCATCCTCAAGGTGCTCGGCAGCGAGGTGCTCGACGTCTGCGTGGACGAGTGCGTGCAGGTCTTCGGCGGCTACGGTTACGTCGAGGACTACCCGGCCGAGCGCTACTTCCGCGACGCGCGCATCAACCGCCTGTACGAGGGCACCAACGAGATCAACCGCATGGTCACCGTCGGAATGCTCCTGAAGCGCGCCATGAAGGGCGAGCTGCCCCTGATGGCCGCGGCCAAGCAGGTGCAGGACGCGCTCATGCAGGTGCCCGACTTCTCCAACGGCACGGAGAAGGGCACCTTCGACGACGCCATGGATCAGGTCGAGCGCGCGAAGAAGGCGATCCTGCTCGTCAGCGGCGTGGCCGCCCTGAAGTACGGCCCGTCGATCCAGAAGGAGCAGGAGGTCCTGTCGTGGCTGGCCGACATGGTCATCGACACCTTCGCGCTCGAGAGCGCCGTCCTGCGCGCGCGCAAGATCGAGAGCGCGGGCGAGGACGCCTCGCTGGCGAAGGACATGGTCGACGTGCTGATCCAGCGCACCACCCACCGCGTGCTCGACGCCGGCAGCCAGGCGCTGGCGCACACCAGCGAGGGCGACGACCTGCGCGTGCAGCTCGCCGGCCTGAAGCGCTTCACCAAGGTGAGCGACCCGATCGACACCGCGAGCGTGCGGCGGCGGATCGCGAAGCAGCTCGTGGAGCAGGGGACCTACGCGGTCAAGCCCTGAGCCCCGTCGCGGGTTCACGACCCCGTCGAAACGCGACCCCGGGCCGGACGGCCCGGGGTCGTCGTCGTGACATCGAGTTGACGTTCGGTGGTGTCCCACCGAACCGAGGCCGGCGTACCTCCGGGTGAAGACATCGAGACGAAGACCCGAGAACGAACGAAGGAAGGAAACCATGAACGCTTCGACGCCGAGCCGCACCACCCGCACCGTCCGTTGGACCGCCCAGGTCGTCGCCGCCGCGATCCTCGGCATGGCCGCCGTTCCCAAGCTGGTCGGGGCACCCGAGACCATCGCCCTGTTCGAAACGCTCGGGGCCGGTGCCTACGGCCGCATCACGCTGGGTGTGTTCGAGGCCCTGGCCGTCGTGCTGCTCCTGGTTCCCCGCACGGCCGCGGTCGGTGGGTTGCTCGCCGCGGGAATCCTGGCCGGCGCGGTGGGGGCCCATCTGACGATCCTCGGCGTCGTGTACAACGGAGATCCGTCCCTGTTCGTCCTGGCCGTCGTCGGCCTCGCCGCCGGAGCCACCGTCGCCTGGATGCGGCGGAACCGGATCCCGGTGCTGAACCAGTTCCTGGCCTCCGCCGGAACCTCGCACGCCACGTCCTGAATCGACGTCGCCGGCGACGAAGAAGAGGCCCCGCCGTACGGTGGGGCCTCCTTCTCGTGCCGGGTTCGGCAGACGTCGTGGGAGACCGGATCCGATCCGCGGTCCGCCGGTGTCCTCGAGCCGCCCGCCTCCCATTAAGCAGCCCCTGGACCCCGACCTCCGACGCGCGGGAGACCCGGCCTCCCGTACCCACGCCCTAGCGAAGGCGGGGCCAGCCCACGCACGGGACGGCAATCTTTTCCGCGCGATCCCATAAATCATTGCTATGCAGTAATTTGAACCACTTCGCCCCCACGCGGAATTGTGGAATTCATCGACACGTCGGTGCGTCG
>CAZQHE010000001.1:43716-68759 GCA_964593155.1 uncultured bacterium | reverse complement strand
CGGCGTCGGCGGGTGCCCGGGGTCCGGGACGGTGTCCCGGTGACTGGACACGAGACCCCGGTGGCCGACGGATCAGCTCCGCGCCAGCGCGACCAACTGCTCCATGCGATCGATCACGTGGGTGGGTCCGGCCGCGCGCATGGTCTCGACGTCGCCGATCCCGTAGGTCACGCCCACGGTCGTGGCCCCGATGCCGCGTCCGCTGCGGACGTCGTTCGCGCTGTCGCCGACCATCCAGACCGAGGCATCACGGTCGTCGATCCCGAGGCCCGCGAGAGCGAGCTCGAGCAGGGCGGGGTCGGGCTTCACGGCGACACCCCGCCGTGCGCCGACGACCACGTCGATCCAGTCGGACAGGCCGAGCGCCTCGACGATCCGATCGCACATGGGCTGGGGCTTGTTGCTGACGACCGCCATGGGCACCGACCGCAGCGCTTCGAGCGCGGCGTTCACCCCTGGGTAGGGCAGCGTCCGTTCGGTGCAGTGGTCCAGGTACACGGCGCGGAAGCGCTTCAGCACGGCATCGACGTCGAGTGCGTCGAGGTCGGCGAACGCCCGCTCGACGAGCTTGCGCGCACCGTCACCGACGTGTGCGGCGACCGTGGACTCGGGCAGGGCGTCGAGTCCGTGTTCCCCACGCACCACGTTCGCCGCGGTGGTCAGGTCGGCCACGGAATCGACCAGGGTCCCGTCGAGGTCGAAGAGCAGGCATCGTGGTTCCATGGCGCGCACGGTAGCAGCAGGCGGCTCGCCTCGCACGCGCTCCGGAACGGTCGCGGTCACAGCTCTTCACTTGTTGGACGGCACGGTCGCGTCTAGCGTGCGCCCGGTGATGGGTCCGCACCCGCACCAGGCGGGTCCAGCGTTTCCCCGTGGCCGTCGACCGTCGGGGTCGGGGCAGGAAAGGGCCGGCATGAACGTCACCCCCGAAGCGATCCTCCGCCGCCTCGACGGCGGACTCGCCCCGGCGATCGAGAACGACGACCGTCTTCGCTCCCTCGCCCACGACATGGGTGAGGAGATCATCGAGTACGGGGTCACGGTGCTACCCCGCGAACTGTTCCAGGGGCACAGCGGAGCCGACATCGCCGCCATGATCGCCGAGGACCTCGAGGCCGCGCTCTGGATGGCGCCCCTGCTCCGCCCGCGCGAGGTCGAGGTGCCACCCGAGCCGGTCCCCGACGGCGAGGAGGCGCCCGAAACCCCGCCCGAGCCGACGATCGAGAAGATCCCCCCGCGGATCGTCGAACTCGGCAACGGATGGGGGATCACCGCGCTGGTGCTGTCCATCCTGAACCCCGACCAGCCCTTCGAACTCGTCGAACCCGAGCGGAAGCGGCTGTGGTGGTGGCGGCGGGTCACGAGCCTCTACGGACTGCGCAACTTCCGCGTGCACCCGCTGTCGCACGAGGACTTCGCGCGTCGCAACGCGGGCACCTGCGACGTCGTCACCGTCAAGCGCATGGCACCCAACGACGCGCTCGACGTGGCCGTGCCCATGCTGCGTGAGAACGGGCGGGTCCTGAGCTTCCAGCGCAGTGACCGCGCCGACGAGGTGCGCCGTCCGCGGGTGAACGCCGAGGGCGTTCCGGTCCGCCTGGAGACCGCGCAGGCCTTCGAGAGTCCGGTCGCGCGGCGACGCTGGCTGCTGTGCGTCGGACTCGGGCTCGCCGTGCTTGACGGGCGCGATCCGGCGGCGTAGACCGGAATCGACGGGGACACCCGCCCCACGACCTCCCGTCGACGTCGCGACACCGTCGTGCCGCGCAGACGCGCGCACGTCGGGCCGCAAGCTCGGTCCCGCGCGGGCCCGACCCCGGAGGTTCGACCGTGAACGACCCACTGGACACTCCCGACCGCCGGCCGCTCGTCTACGGCGGCGTGGCCATCGTCATCTTCTTCGTGGCCGCCTTCCTGTTCTGGCCCCGGGGCGAAGAGATCGATCCGGTGGACGGCGCGTCGCTCACCCCCCGCACGACCACCCAGGCCTCGGACGAAGCCGTGACCCCCTCCACCGAGGAACCCGCGGTGGCCGCCGAGACGGGCGGATCCGCGGGGACGGACGTGTCGGACATCGGGCAACCGGCCAACCCGCGCGCCGAGACGCGCATCGTCGACGACACCGAGCCGACCGGGCAGCAGGAGACCACGCCCCCGCCGCCGGTCCCCGAGGAGGCGGTCGAGGAACGCGCCCCCCAGCGTGTCGAGACGACCACCGGGATCGAACCCTCCGCCCAGGGCGAATGGGTGTTGAACGTCGGCAGCTTCTCGTCGCGGGGCAACGCCGACCGGCGGGTCGAGGAACTCGCCCGGCAGGGCATCACGGCCCACGTCCAGATGGCCAGCGCCGACGACGGAGACCCCGTCTACCGGGTCCGGGTCGGTTATTTCGGGAGCAGCCAGCAAGCGAAGCGCTACGGCGAGTGGCTGCAAACCAGTCAAAGCCTGGACAGCTGGGCATCCAAGCGCTGACCGACTCGGGCATCGCGACCTCGTCGCGGATTCCTATACTGTGACATCGTCCACCGCGCCCGGAGACGCCACGGCGTCTCCGGGTCACCGGCGGCCCTGCGTGGCCGGATCGGCGCCACGCGCCGCGACTCTCTCGCCGTCACCGCGAGACCCGCAATCCGGGCCCGGTTTCCCCGGACCGACAGACCGCACGAGATGGGAGTCATCGTGAGCAACACGAAGTCGACGAAGAACACCGCCTCCGCCGACCTGACGAACGAGCAGCTCCTGGCGGCCTACCGCAACATGGTGATGTCACGGGCCATCGACGACGAGGAGATCAAGCTCAAGCGGAAGAACCTCTACTACTTCCAGATCTCCGGTGCCGGTCACGAGGCGATCCTCACGGCCGCGGGCATGGTCCTGAAGCCGGCTCACGACTGGTTCCTGCCCTACTACCGCGACCGCGCCCTCTGCCTGCAGCTCGGCATGACGGCCGAGGAGATGTTCATGCAGGGCGTCGGCGCGGTCGAGGACCCCAACAGCGGCGGCCGGCAGATGCCCGCCCACTGGGGCCACAAGGCACTGAACATCATCTCGAAGAGCAGCTGCACGGGCATGCACGCCCTGCACGCCGTGGGTGCGGCCGAGGCGGGTCGCTACCTGGAGATGGTCGAGGACGCGCGCAAGACCGCCAGTGACTTCGAAGACGACGAGGTCGTGTACATGTCGATCGGCGACGGTTCGATCAGCGAGGGCGAGTTCTGGGAGGCCCTGAACAGCGCCTGCAACATGAAGCTGCCGGTGCTGATCCTGGTCGAGGACAACGGCTACGCGATCAGCGTTCCGCGCAGCGTGCAGATCGCCGGCGTACCGATCCACGAGCAGGTGGCCGACTTCCCGAACCTCGAGGTCGTCGACGTCGACGGCAACGACTTCGAGGCCAGCTACGCGGCCATGCAGCGCGCTGCCGACCACTGCCGGGCGCGGAAGGGCCCGGCCCTGGTCCGTGCCAGCTGCGTGCGCCCGTACTCGCACTCGATGAGCGACGACGAACGTATGTACCGCACCGAGGAGGAGCTGGCCGAGCAGGCGAAACTCGATCCGATTCCCCGCCTGCGGAAGCTGCTGGTCGAGCGCGGGGTCGCGACCACCGAGGAACTCGAGACCCACGAGGCCGAGTGGCGCACCGAGGTCGTCGACTCCTCCGAGCGCGCCCAGCGCCGCGAGAAGCACGCGCCCGAGCACGTGTACATGCACCTGTACAGCGAGGACGTCGACCCCACCGGACCGGACTTCGAGGCCGAACCGCGGACCGAGGGCCGCGAGGTCTACATGCTCGACGCCATCAACCAGGTCCTCAAGGACGAGATGGGCGTGAACCCGAACGTCGTGGTCTTCGGCGAGGACGTCGCCGACGTCACGAACGAGGACGCCCTCGAGCACGTGAAGGGCAAGGGCGGCGTGTTCAAGGCCACCCACGGACTGCAGGCCCTGTACGGCAGCCACCGCGTGTTCAACTCGCCACTGGCCGAGGCCAACATCGTCGGCCGCGCCGTCGGCATGGCCGTGCGCGGGCTGAAGCCGGTCGTCGAGATCCAGTTCTACGACTACATCTGGCCGGCCTACATGCAGCTGAAGAACGAGATGGCCATGATGCGCTGGCGCAGCTTCGGCAACTTCGCCTCGCCCATGGTCGTGCGCGTGGCGTCGGGCGGTTACCTGCAGGGCGGGGCCATCTACCACTCGCAGAGCGGGGTGAACCTGTTCACCCACCTGCCGGGTGTCCGCGTGGTGATGCCCTCGAACGCGATCGACGCCGCCGGCCTGCTGCGCACGGCGATCCGCTGCGAGGACCCGGTCATGTTCCTCGAGCACAAGCACCTCTACCGCCAGCCGCACGGCAAGGGGACCTACCCGGGCCCGGACTACACCGTACCCTTCGGCAGGGCCCGGATGCACCGCGAGGGCGACGACCTCACGATGGTCACCTACGGCGCCACGTTGCGTCGCTGCGACCTGGCGGCCAAGGAGCTCGAAAAGGAGGGCGTGTCCTGCGAGATCCTCGACCTGCGCTCGCTGTCGCCCTGGGACCACGACGCGGTGGCGGAGTCCGTGAAGAAGACCAACCGCTGCCTGGTGGTCTACGAGGACAACCAGAGCTTCGGCTTCGGTGCCGAGGTGGTCTCGTTCGTCGCCGACGAGCTGTTCGAGTATCTCGACGCGCCGGTCGGCCGCGTGGCTGCCATCGACACTCCGGTCGCCTATCAGCCCGACAGCGAGGACTTCATCCTGCCGCAGACCGAGGACGTGGCGAAGGAAGCGCGCCGGTTGCTCGAGTTCTAGGCCGCATCCGAGTCGCCACACACGGAACGAGCCCGCCGGTGTCCACCGGCGGGCTCTCTCGTAGGCGGGTACCAGGAACGGGGATCAGCGGACCAGGGTGGCCCGGATCGCTCGTTGCTCGCCACCGGCGCGTACGTGCACCAGATACGTGCCGCTGGCCACCGCATCACCGCGGTGGTCGGTGCCGTCCCAGACCCATCCGTGTTCACCCGCCGAGCGCTCGCCCAGGGACACGCTCCGCACCGAGCGCCCGCGCAGGTCCACGATCCGCAACTCCACCGATGCGCGTTCGCGCAGGGTGAAGGCGATCCGCGTGCGCGGGTTGAAGGGGTTCGGCGCGATCCGGAGATCTTCGATCGCCCAGGACTGCTGCGGAGGTGCCGAGACGGCGTTCGCCGTGGCGCTCGACAACTGCACGTAGTCCAGTGCGACCCAGCCCGTCTCGGACTCGTCGATCAGCTCGAGCCGCACGGTGGATCCGCGCAGATCACTCACGTCCCAGGCCGTGGTCACGAGCGACTCGAGTCCGTTGCCCTGCTCGGATCGGCGCACGGCAGTCGCGAGCGGTTCGCCGTCGGCACTGAGCCGTTCCACGAGTTCGATGCGACAATCGGGGTCGTCGGTGCCACAGAACTGGAAGGTCAACAGCGAGTCGCCGGGTTCGACCTCGAACCACACCGAACGGATGCGGCCGGTGGCCGTCAGGGGACGCGCCTCGCCGAGGGTGCCCTGACCGGACAGCGGACCACCGTAGACCTCCCGGCTGTTCAGGTGACCGTGACCGATCGGCAGGGTGGCCGGATCCCCGCGCTCCTGCGCGTTGTCCGCGAAGATCGGATCCGCGCCGAAGGCCGTGCCCTCGCGCTCGGGCCACTCGTCGGCCAGGACGTCGTAGGGAACGACCTGCGGCACGCCCTGCGCATCGAAGCGCAGCGTGTCCGCGCGGATCACGAAGAAGGTCGTCCCGGCCTCCGGATGCTCCGGCGCGTGGGTCTCGGCGGTGTAGCGCGTGAAGAGGAAGTCGTCGCCCGCCAGTGGCGTGAGCTCGGCACCGGCGCCGGAATCGATCACCGCGGCGCTGGAGAAGTCCCACCCCGTCGTGAGCGAGTCGCTGCGCATCCAGTACACGCCGCCGACCTGCGAGTAGGTGAAGAACAGATTCCACTGGCCGGCCGCCTCGTACAACTGCACCGATTCGATCTCCCGCGCCACGCCCTCGGTGCCGTTCTGGTTGACGGCCAGGGGATCGAGCGGTGTCCAGTTCGTCAGATCGGCGCTCGTGGCGTGGTGGATCGCACCCCGGTAGCCGGTGCCGAGCGTCTCGTCGCGCAGGAACACCGTGTTGAGCACGTGGTAGACCCCGTCGCGCTCGAACACGAAGGGATCACGGAAGGCACTCAGGTAATCGATCGTCGGCGACCAGTAGTAGATCGAGGGATCGGGCTCGAGGACGGGGGCGGCGCTCGGACGACTCCAGTCGAACAGGTCGGTCGACTCGGCGCGCCCCATGCGCTGCAACAGGACGTCGGTCACTCCCGTGTACAGCATGGACCACCCGTTGCCGTCCGGGGCGGGCAAGACGTCCGGCGCCCAGACCGCGACGTCCTCCCACGACGAGGGCACCACGGGCAGCACGGTGGGCCGTAGCGCCCAGGTCCGCAGATCCGCCGAGGTCGCGTGTCCGAGCGAGGTCTGATCGTTCGGGTTGCCCCCGAAGTAGAGCCCCCGCGTGTAGAAACAGTGCCAGGTGTCGCCCGACCGGACGATGGCGTGGTCCTTCAACGAGCGACCCGGCTCGGTCAGGTACGGCCCCTCGAAGTCGAAGAGCAGTCGGGCGGAGGCAGAGGGAGCGATGAACAGGGCGAGAAGGAAGACGATGCACGTCGTGCAGAACCGACGGTCCTGCCGTTCATATGTGTTCACGATGATTCTGGGAGCCAGTGAGGGTGGCGAGGTCGGGGCGGCGCGGGACCCCACGTCAGGTGCCGGCAAGCTACCAACGGCAACGATCACGAGTCAAGCGCGAGGGTGGGCGGCGCGTCCCGGATCTGGCACCATGGGTCCATGACGACCCGAGCCCCCGACCGCGAACACCACGTCGTGTTGTACGGAGCGACCGGATTCACTGGCCGCCTCGTCGCCGAGCACCTCGCCGAACACCACGCGACCGCCTCGCTCCGCTGGGCGATCGCCGGGCGCGACGAGTCCCGCCTGTTCGCACTCCGGGACGACCTCCGCCGTCGCTTCCCGCACCTCGATGCCCTCGACGTGATCGTGGCCGACAGCCGCGACCCCGAGTCCCTCGACCGACTCGTCGCTTCGAGCGCCGTCGTCTGCACCACGGTGGGGCCCTACGCCCGTCTCGGCGAGCCGCTCGTCGCCGCCTGCGTGCGGCGGGGCACCGACTACGTCGACCTGACCGGAGAACCGCAGTTCGTCCGCCGCACGATCGATCGCCACCACGACGTCGCGGCCGCCGGTGGGGTGCGCATCGTGCACTGCTGCGGCTTCGACTCGATCCCGAGCGATCTGGGGACCTTCGCGCTCCAGGACGCGGTCATCGCCCGCGACGGTCGCCCGTGCGACGAAGTGAAGTTCCTGCTGCAGGACATCCGGGGTGGGGTCTCCGGGGGCACCATCGCCAGCATGGTGGAACTGCTGGAGGATGCGCGGGATCCCGGGGTGGCCGAGCTGGTGTACGACCCCTACGGACTGAATCCCGAGGGCG
The DNA here is from genome assembly GCA_964593155.1 of uncultured bacterium. GTDB lineage: Bacteria > Krumholzibacteriota > Krumholzibacteriia > JAJRXK01 > JAJRXK01 > JAJRXK01. The sequence continues at coordinate 61,234 of CAZQHE010000001.1, read as the reverse complement.
CGCGCCACGGCCCCGACACGAGCGACCAGGTGGGCGTGCTGCGTGATCCGGTCACCCGGACCTGGACCGGGCCCTTCGTGATGGCGCCGGTGAACACGCGCGTCGTCCGTCGGACGAACGCGCTGCTCGGCGCTCGCTACGGCCCCGAGTTCCGCTACTCCGAGGTCGTCGACACCGGATCGGGGCCGACCGGCGCGGTCCGCGCCACGCTGCTGGCCGCCGGTCTGGCCGGCTTCCGCGCCGCCATGCACTTCGGTCCGACCCGCGCCCTGCTCCGCCGATTCGTGCTTCCCTCGCCGGGCGAAGGCCCGGATCGCAGGTCGATCGAGTCGGGCCACTTCACGGCGCGCCTCTCCGGACGTCGCGACGGCCACGAGATCGCCCGCGTCACCGTGCACGCGCACCGCGATCCCGGCTACGGCGCCACCGCGATCATGCTGGCCGAGTCGGCGCTCTGCCTGGCGACCATGCCCCGTGACCACGCCCCGGGGCCGCCGGGTGTGGTCACCCCGGCCTGCGCCATGGGGTCCGCGTTGATCGAGCGTCTCGCGCAGCACGGGGTGGGCTTCGTGGTGCAGGACTGATCCGCGTGCCGACCGGCACGTGCAATGCAGTCGCCGGACCGACAGAGACACCTCACGCGCTCCTGTCGCTCCGTCCGGAGGAATCGACCGTCATGCACCGCAACCCGACCTTCACCCTGGTCACGGCCGCTCTGGTCGTGCTGTGCGTTCCCGCGCTCGCATTCGCACAGTACCCGGGGCACCCCTTCGAACTCACGTTCCAGGGAGGCGCCACGCAGCCCCTGGCCGAGGACGGCACCGCGATGTCCTACACCCTGGGGACGGGTATTGCATTCCGCACGACCGACCAGCTCCGCGTCGGTGCGGAATTCAGCTACAACGGCATCGGCGTGGGTGACGACGCCCGCGACGTCCTCGACCGGTTCGGGATCGACACGTCGAACTCGATCGTCGAGTACGGGGCCTTCGCGCGCTTCCACCTGGCCGATCCGCTGGCCGGCCCGTACCTGAAGGGCGCGCTCGGCGCACGTCAACTCCGCGCGACCGTCGACGTGCTGGGCACGTCGACCTCGGTGGCGGAAACGGTCTGGGGCTACGGGGTGGGCCTGGGATGGCTGCTGCCCGGGACCGGGGACCTGGCCACGTTCTTCGAAGCCGAGTACACACACGCCTTCCCCGTCGAGCTGGGCGCCTCGAACCAGGTGGCGCTCGACCAGGTCGGCTTCGACATGCTGAAGGTGGGCATGGGTGCGCTCTTCGGCACCGGCTTCTGAGTCCGCGGCACCGATCGCGTCGGCGACCGCCGATCAGTCCTCGATCGCCGACGCATGCTTGAACAGCAGCGTGTAGCCCGAGTCGTGGTAGTCCTTCCGCGCGTAGAAGCCCACGGCGTCCTCCCAGGCGTCGATCATCACGCGCAGGGCTCCGCGGGCACGCGCCCTCGACTCGAGCTGCCGCAGGAGCCGCCCACCGATCCCGGTGCGATGCGCGGCGCGCGAGATCGCCAGGTGGCTGATCCACGCGGTGCGGCCGTTGAAACAGGCGATGAGCACCCCGACGACCGCCTCCTCGTTCTCGGCGACGAGCATGAGCTCTCCGCTGATCTCGCGCATGCGGTTGAGCACCGGCAGCGTGAGCTCGCCGTTCAGACCGACCTCGTGGAGGATCGTCGCCACCCGGGGCAGATCCTGCACCGTGGCGGTGCGGATTCCCAGACCGGGAGCAGACGTGGCGTCGTTCATGGCTTCCTCCCTCGTGGAGCACGCGCTCGTCAGCACAGCGACGACGGACGGCGCGTGAAGGTCGGGTTCGCCCGCTGGTACGCGTGCGCCGCCTTCAGCACCATGCGTTCCTGGTGCCGGCCCGCGACGAACTGCGCGCCGATCGGCAGTCCGTTGCCGGTGAATCCCGCCGGCACCGACAGCGCGGGCTGCCCGGTCACGTTGAACGGAAAGGTCAGGGGGGTCCACGTCCACCACCGGTCGTGCGGCCAGTCGGCGGGGACCTCGCGTCCCGCCTCGAAGGGCGGGATCGGCACCGTCGCGGTGATCAGCACGTCGTAGTGCTGCTGCAGCCGGCCGAGACTCGCGACGAGACCGCGGCGTCGCTGCAGTGCCTCGGCGTAGGCGACGCCCGTGCGGCGTCGCCCCTCCTCGGCCGCCTCGAGCAGACCGGGATCCATCAGCCCACGCCGCGACGGGTCCACGGCATCGACCTCGAGGGTCAGCGTGGGCAGGAGCAGGTCGGTGTAGATCCCGGTCGGATCCTCGATTCCCGGATCCACCTCGCTGACCCACGCGCCGAGTTGCTCCAGGGTCCGGCCCACCTCGCGCACCGCCGCCTCGACCGCGGGGTGGAGGTCGACCAGTCCGAGCCCCGGACTCAGGGCCACCCGCAGGCCCTCGACGTCCTCGGCGAAGGCCTCGGTGTAGCTGCCCGGGGACTGCGGACGGGCCGCCGAGGACGGGTGCCACTCGGTCATCACGTCCATGGCCAGGGCGACGTCCTCGACGGTGCGCGCGAGCACGCCGGCGTGCAGCAGCAGGCCGCTCTTGATGTCCTCGCGCAGCGGCGCGAGCTCCTGCGTGGGCTTCAGACCCACCACGTTGCAGAAGGCGGCCGGGATCCTCGCCGAACCGCCGATGTCCGAGCCGATCGCCAGGGGGCAGAAGCCCGCGGCCAGGGCCACCCCGCTGCCACCACTCGAGCCGCCGGGGGTCCGCGCCCGATCCCAGGGATTGCGGCTGATGCCGGTGAGGGGACTGTCGGTCACCGCCTTCCAGCCGAATTCGGGCATGGTGGTCTTGCCGACGAAGACCGCGTTGTGCCGACGCAACGACGAGACCGTGGGACCGTCGCGCTCCCACGCCTGGTCGGGATCGACCGTCCGCGAACCGAAGCAAGTGCTCCAACCCCGGGTCAGGAAGGAATCCTTGATCGCCACCGGAAGGCCGTCGAGCAGGCCCACGCGCTCGAGGTGGCGGTACCGGTCCTCCGCACGACGGGCCTGGGCCAGGGTCTCGTCGGGATCGACCAGCCGGAAGGCACCGAAGCGTGGGTCGAGGTCGTCGATCCGGTCGAGCAGCGACCGGGCGACCTCCACCGGCGACAGCTCTCCTCGTCGGTACAGGTCGAGCAGCCGGCTCGCACCGAGCCAGTGGATGTCGTCGTGCATCGTGCCGCCTTCCGATGAACGGCACGATCGCACGCAGGGGTTGCCACGAGAACGCGTGGAAGGACGATGCAGCCGATGGGTGGGTCCCCCATCCGTCTCGGAACTCCAGGACGTCTACACCCGTCCGACGACCCGGGTGGCCGCCCCCCTCCACTGCCACGCCACCAGAGCGGCCCAGATCAGATCGGCGACCACGAAGCTCCAGTAGGCCAGGGCGCCGGGTGGCCGGTGCCACAGGACGACCGCGGTGATCCCCAGCGCCCCGACCACGCGCAGCCGGATCGACGCCCTCACGAGCGAAGGGCGCTCGAGCGGACCGTTCGACGCCATCCAGTACACGACGGGCGCCATCAGCAGCGGCAGACCGGCCAACCGGAAGAGGAAGGGGTCTTCGGGCCGCGGGTGGGAGAACAGGACGAACAGCCACGCCGGCATGGCGAGCAGCACGCCGAGGGCCGCGAGATCGTAGAGCGCGCTCAGGCGCAGGGTCCAACGCAGGGTGGTTTCCATGGTCCGGCGAGCCTAGCGCACCCACCTCCGCGGGACCATGCCGGTCCGTGGATCAGGCATACAGCCCCGCGGGCAGCCTCGTCGCCGGTTCGACGTCACCGGGTGACGGGCCGCTCGGGGGTGCGGCGTGCGAAGGTTCGGCGGATTCCGTGTACGCGGCGAGCGCCGAGGCGACACGCGCCCGGTCTCCGGTGGCCATCGGCGGCGCCGTTTCCTGCAGCTCGCCGGGCGCCGGAAGTCTCGGATCGATGCCCTCGGCCGACCACGGAGGCGGTTCTGGAGCACGTGCGACCTCGCTCGATCCGGAGCGGTTCTCGGCCCCGGCCGCCCGCCCCAGGGCCTGCTCGAAGGCCGCGCGGGCCTCCGACGAGATCGAGACCCGTTCCCCTGCGGCGGCCGAAGCGGCAGATCCGTCCGGGGTGGCGGACGTCCGCGGACCCGCGCCCACGCTCGGCACGGGCGCGACACCCCGCCCCGCGCGCACGTGCGGTGCGAGGCGCAGGTTCCCCATCCCCCCGAGGATCATGCGGTTGTCGAGCGTCGGATCCACGCGAACTGCCTCCTCGTCCCGGACATCGGCACGAAGGGTCGCTCACTCGAGCGCGACCGGTCACGGATCACGATTCAAGATCCGGGCCCGGCGGTCAGATCCGCATCAGGCTCTCGGCCGGACCACTCAGCGGTTCGACGCTCACGAAACCCTCGCCGAGTTCGGCGTGGATGCGCAGCCCCGCGTGCTGGCGGAGCAGCAGGAGCATGTCGAGGACACGCCGCTCGCCGCGGCGGATCTGCATCTGCGAGGCGTAGGCCGAGATCGCGGCCTCGAGCCGCTCGCGGTGGTCGGACACGTCGACCACGAAGGACGGCAGCACGTCGTCGGGCAGCATGTAGTAGAAGAGGCGTCGCACGGTGTGCGGTTCCACCTCGGGCATCAGTCGGCGGAAGCGTGCGAGCTTCGTCGCCTCGCGGACGATGATCCCGCAGGCGAGATGGTCGACGTTGGCCCGTCCGTCGAGGGCCCCGGTCCGTGCGTGCGGGTAGGGCGCGAAGACGAGCTGCGGCCGGAGCTCGCGGAGGATCGACACCATCTCGTGGCGGGATCCGAGCGTGTCCCGCAGGGCGCCGTCGGGGTGCTCGAGGATCCGGAGGTCCACGCCGAGGACCTCGGCCGCGGCGCGGGCCTCGCGCACGCGGGTCTCGGCATCGCCGAAGGTGCCCATCTCGCCGTGGGTGTGCACGACGACGGCGACGCGGTGACCGGCGTCGACCAGTCCGGCCACGGTGCCGCCCATGGCCATCTCCACGTCGTCCGGGTGGGCCCCGACGCAGAGGACGTCGTAGGTGGTGTCGCTCGCGATCGTGTTCATGGGTCGAGGGTAGGTAATCGTTGTAACAACAATCGGCAAGGGCCCAGAGCCCTACGCGACGGGCCGCGCCCGAATCCGGACGCGGCCCGCGGTGGTTGATTTCCTCTTCCGACCGGGCGTCCCCGGCCGGGAGTCCTCCGGTCACCCGAAGGCGTCGATCACCGTACCCAGTGCCTCATCGTGACGTCGATACACCGCGGCCAGCATCTCCGTGCTTCGTGCCGCCTCGTTCATGCCGGTCATGTCCGTCACCAGGTCGGCGTCCGCTCCCCGGGCGACCGCCTCGTCGCTCGATGATGCTGCACCTTCCTCTGCTTCGGGTCGAACTTCCTGCGGATCCACGCGACCGGGATCCGCGGCGGAGACATTGCCCGCGGGAGAGCCACCGTCCGCCGAGGCCGGCGGCAGCTCGCCTTCTCCCCGGGTGGACACCCGGCTCGGCTCGCGCTCGACCGAGAGACCGACGCCGCCACGAGGTCTCTCCGTCGTGCGGACGGCCAGCCGTTGGTATCCGGGGGTGCGTGCGTTGGCGACGTTGTGCGCATGCGCGTCGGCCTTCTGCCGCATCGCCTGCATGCCACTGGCAACGATGGAACCGATGTCCATACTACCCGCCTCCGATCGCCCCCCGCGGGCAAAGAGCGGTTGCGCGGTGATTCCCTCTCCCCCCGCCCTCGCCCAGGACGGAGGGAGAGGTTCCCTCGTGCGCTCACCCTCTGCTATCGGAAGATGCGTGCCGGACTTGAGGAAAAAGTTTCCTTGGTGGGCAGATTCCTCCGCACGCGGTTGACCACCCGGGAGCGGCCGGGCTAGCCTGCTCGGTCCCGCGGCGGCGCCGCGAGGAGTCCTCGTCCACCACGCACCCTGCTCCTCCGTCCGAACGAGCGTGTCGCATGCGGATCCTGTCCGGCGTCCAGCCCTCCGGAAAACTCCACCTGGGCAACTGGTTCGGGGCCATCAAGCAGCACATCGAGCTGCAGGAACCCTCCGGCAACCAGTGCTGCTACTTCATCGCCGACTACCATGCACTGACCACCGTGCACGATGCGTCGACCCTGCGCGAGAACGTCCGCGACGTGGCCATCGCCTACCTCTCCCTGGGTCTCGATCCCGAGCGCACGATGTTCTACCGGCAGAGCGACGTACCCGAGGTGCAGGAACTCGCGTGGCTGCTGGCCAGCGTCACCGGCATGGGGCTGCTCGAGCGCGCGCACAGCTACAAGGACAAGGTCGCCCGCGGCATCACCCCGCGCGTCGGGCTCTTCTACTACCCCGTGTTGATGGCGTCCGACATCCTGATCGTCGACGCCGACGTGGTGCCGGTCGGGCAGGACCAGGTGCAGCACGTCGAGATGACGCAGGACATGGCGCAGTCCTTCAACGCGGCCTTCGGCGACGACCTTTTGAAGCGACCCGAGTGGCAGCTGTCGCCCACGCCCAGGGTGCCCGGCACCGACGGCGCGAAGATGAGCAAGAGCTACGGCAACACCATCGAGATCTTCGCGGCGGGCAAGAAGCTCAAGAAGGCGGTGATGGGCGTCGTGACCCAGCCGATCGAACTGGGGCAGCCGCTTCCCGTGGAAGACGACAACGTCCTGTCGCTGTACCGGCTCTTCGCGACCGACGAAGAGGTCGCGGCCATGGTAGATGCCTATCGCACCGGATCCATCGGCTACGGCGACGCGAAGAAGCGTCTGCTGGCCCGCATCGACGAGACCTTCGCCGCGGCTCGCGACAAGCGCGAGGACCTGGTGGCCCATCCCGACACCGTCGAGGACGTCCTCCGCGACGGGGCCCGGAGGGCGCGCGAGATCGCCCGCGCCACGCTCGAGCGCTGCCGCGAGGCAACCGGCCTGCTCGGCCGGCCCGTCTGAGCGCGGAACCCCGGTCGTCCGGACGGGGTTCAAGCCAGGAGCCGTTGCGACGGTCCCCGCGCTACGGCATCTTCTGCGGGCGGTCGCACGGGGGTGCGGCCGACCCTTCCCGCCCGACTCCCGGCACGAGGAACCATGGCACGTCGAACCAACGCACTGGTGTCCCTGATCGCCCTCGGCGTGCTCGCGCTCGCCGCTGCCGGCCCTGTGCAGGCGCAGACGGCAGCCCCCGACACCGCGGGCACCGATCCCGCGGCCGACTCCGCGGTCCGGATCCTGGACCTCGAGAACGCGATCGAGGAGGACCCGACCAACGCGGACGCCTGGACGCGCCTGGGAATCCTGTACACCGAGGAAGGCATGCTCGACGCCGCCCGCGATGCCTTCATCAGCGCGCTGCAGGCCGCCCCGCAGGAGCCGGGCTCGCACCTGAACCTGGGCATGGTCCTGGTCCGCATGGAACGCTGGGAAGAGGCGAAGGTCCCCCTGGCCACCTACCGCACGATGGCCCCCGACGACGTCCGCGGGCACGCCCTGCTCGGCCAGGCCGAGCTTCGGACCGGCAACGTCGAGGCCGCGCGGACGATCTGGCTCGAGGGGACCGAGGCCGAGGGCGTCACCGCCGAGGACGCCGTGGCCCTGCTGAAGGAATACACGAAGTCCTACGTGGGAGAGGACCGCGAGGCGACCTACGATGAGCTGGGGCAGCTGGCCCGCACCCTGGAGTCGCGGCCAGGCCTGCTCGACACCGAGGGCGGTGAGGACCTGCGCGACACCATCGAGTTCGCGTACATGGAGCGCGCTCGGCTCGCCGTCGAGGACGACCGCCCCGAGGACGCGCTGGAGAACTGGGCCGAGGTCCGGGCCATGGGCAGCGACAAGGACGCGGCGTGGCTGCAGCCCGCGCGTCAGCTGCTCGACGCCGGGAAGGTGGCCGCCGCCCGCGAGCTGGTCGACGAAGCCCGCACGCGCCGGCCGGACTCGGCCATGGTGCATTTCCTCGACGGTCTGGTGAAGGAGCAGGAGAACGACCTGCGCGGCGCAGCCAGCGCCTACCGCAAGGCCGTCGCCATCGACCCGGAGTTTCCCGGCGTGAACGCGAACCTGGGCGAGGTGCTCGCCAGCCTGGGCGACACCCAGGGCGCGGCCGAAGCGCTGGCCCGCGCCGTCGAGCTCGGCGAGGGCGGTGCGGCAGCCTCCTACAACATGGGGGTGGTGCTCAGCAAGAAGAGCCGCTTCCGCGAGGCGATCCCCCATCTCGAACGCGCCGTCGAACTCGACCCGAGCCGCAAGGACGCCTACCGCGCGCTGGGAACCGCCTACCGCAAGATCGACGACTTCGCCGACGCCGCAGACATCTACCAGCGGTTGATCGATCGCTTCGGCCCCGACGCCCGCGACCTCTACCAGCTGGGCTTCGCGCAGGCGAAGATCGACGAACACCGCGACGCGGCGAAGAACTTCCAGATGGTCGCCGCCCTCGAACCCGGCAACTGGCGGGCGCACTACAGCCTGGGCAACGCCCTGCGCGAGATCGAACGCTACGACCAGGCCATCGAGGCCTACCGCAAGGCGCTCGAACTCGAACCCGGCAGCTACGCGATCAGCTACAACCTGGCCCTGTCGATGCAGCTGGCCGGCCGTCTCGAGGACGCGCTGTTGCAGTACGAGAAGACACTGGCCATCCGCGAGACGCGGGCCGTGTACGTGAACATGGCGATCTGCTACACGAACCTCGGCGACGAGGAGACCGCGAACGAGTACTACGCGATCGCCGAAGAGCTGCGCACGAGCGGCCGATGAGCGACCGGCGACGTCCCGACGCCCTGCTCTTCGACCTCGGCCTGGTGCTCGTCGGCTACGACTGGAACGACTCCCTGCGCCGTCTCGCCGACCGCATCGACGGCGTCACCGTCGACGAGGTCGTGGACTGGGTGCTCGATCCCCAAGGCCCCGTCGATGCGTACGACCGCGGTGTGATCGACGACGCCGCGTTCCTCGAGTCCCTCCACGCGCGCTTCGATCCCGACCGACACATCGACGACGCGTGGTTCGTGGAACTCTGGTGCGACATGTTCGACCCCTGGCCCGCGGCGCTCGACCTCGTGGACCGCCTCCGCCCGCAGGCAGGGCTCGCCCTGGTGTCGAACACCAATCCCCTGCACTTCGGAACCCTCGAGCGTCGGCTCGGACTGCGGGAACGCTTCGACCACGTGAGCGTCAGCCACGAGGTCGGGGCGCTCAAACCCGAGCCCGCCATCTTCCGCCACGCCCTCGACGGACTCGCCGTCGACGCCGGCCGGGCCTGGTTCACCGACGACCGCGACGAGAACCTCGCCGGCGCCCGCGCCCTCGGGATCCGGACCCATCGCTTCGAGACGGTGGACGACCTCCGGCGAGAACTCGCGTCGCTGGACTTCGCGGTGTGAGCCCGCGCGGCGGACCGAGGTCACACTGCTGAGCCGAAAATCGAGCGAAAACGCGACCGGGCGGTGTTGCCGGCCCCCGGGGCCTGTGACAAACTTCCGACGCGTGTGCGTCCCGAACGCCCGCGCGTCGGCCCGACCGTCCTTTTCCGTTGCGGCGGAACGACTTCCGGCCCCGATCTCCCTCACCCGAAACCAGCGAGGCGCGCCGTGAGCACCACCACCGGACCCGATCTGGAGGCCCTGGTCCGCGAGCAGCAGGCCAACTACCCGCACTGGGAAGTGATCAAGGACTGCATCGACCAGTACATCGACATGATGCTGAACTACCGGCAGAGCGGGCACCCAGGCGGCAGTCGCTCGAAGGTGCACGGCCTCGTCGCGCTCACCCTGAGCGGCGCCATGCGCTGGGACGTCCGCCGGCCCGAGCTGGCCTTCGGCGACCGCTTCGTGCTCGTGGCCGGTCACTGCGCGCCACTGGTGTACGCCACGCTACCCGTCTACAACGAGGCGCTGCGCTACCTGCTCGAACAGACCGGCGACGAGCGGTACGCCGTCCCCCGCGCCGAGGAGCGTCAGCTCGTCTGGGAGGACCTGCTCGCCTTCCGCCGGCGCGGCGGGCTGGCCGGCCACGCCGAGATGGAGGGCAAGACCCTGTTCTTCAAGGCGAACACCGGCCCGAGCGGCCACGGCGCGCCACCGGCCGCGGGCATCGCCATGGCCCTGAAGCGGGCAGGAATGGACGAGGTGAACGTCTTCGCCTACGAGGGCGAGGGCGGCCACACGGCCGGTGCCCACCACGAGACCAAGAGCAGCGCCTGGGGCCTGGGACTGTCGAACCTGAACTACCTGCTCGACTGGAACGACTTCGGCATCGACTCCTTCGCGGCGAGCACCGTGGTTCCCGGCACCCCCGACGACTGGTTCGGGGCGTACGGTTTTCGCGTGCACGGAGCCGAGAACGGCAGCGACTGGCCCGACGTCACCCGCGCCCTGCTCGGCATGACCCGCGGCGAGGACAAGCAGAACCGCCCGGGCGTCGCCTGGATGCGCACACGCAAGGGCCGCGAGTACGGCAAGTACGACTACGCCAGCCACGGGGCGCCACACAAGACCAACAGCCCCGAGTACTGGGCCACCAAGAAGCCCTTCATGGAGAAGTACGGGGTGGAGTTCGAGGGCTTCGAAGAGCCCGCGCCCGAGGATCCGCAGGCCCTGTACGAGCAGGTGAAGACCAACATGGCCAAGGTGGCCCAGGTCCTGCGCAAGCACGACGACACCGTGCAGTACCTGGCGAACCGCCTGGTCGAACTCGGCGAGAGCGTACCCACCCGTCCGACCCAGTTCGCTCTCGGCGGCAAGGGCAACCCGACGAACGACGCCTCGCTCTTCGACTTCGAGAACTATCCCGGGTCGATGTGGAAGAAGCCCGGCGAGAAGGCACCCAACCGCGCCGCGCTGGCCACCTTCGGCAGCTACCTCAACAGCACGTGCAAGCAGAAGTACGGACGTCCCCTGGTCCTGGCCATGAGCGCCGACCTGGCCGACTCCACCAACATCAGCGGCTTCGCCAAGGACTTCGACGGACTCGACAACTTCGGTCGTTACGAGCGCGACGAGAATCCCGAGGGCTCCTTGCTGCCCCAGGAGATCACCGAGTTCACCAACAGCGGCATCAGCTGCGGGATCGCCAGCGTGAACATGAGCGACGATCCCGAGCGGGAGTTCCTGGGCTTCTACGGTGCGTGCTCGACCTACGGCAGCTTCAGCTACCTGAAGTACGGCCCCATGCGCCTGTTCAGTCAGCTGGCCCAGGACTGCGAGCTGAAGACGGGCAAGGTGATCTGGGTGGCCGGCCACTCCGGACCGGAGACCGCCGACGACAGCCGCACGCACTTCGGCGTGTTCGGCCCGGGCGTCACGCAGCTCTTCCCCGACGGCCACGTCTGCGACATCCACCCCTGGGAGTACAACGAGGTCCCGGTGCTGCTCGCGGCCGCGCTGCGCGGTCCGTGGCCGATCGTGGCCCTTCACCTGACGCGTCCGCCGGTCACCATCCCCGACCGCGACGCCCTGGGCATGGAGCACCACTTCGCCGCGGCGAAGGGCGCCTACCTGATCCGCGACTACGAGGCGGGCACGCCGCGCGGCGGATGCATCCTCGTGCAGGGAACGACGAGCACCGCCAACGTGCTCGAACTCCTGCCACGGCTCGCCCAGAAGGGCCTGAACGTGAAGATCGTGGCCGTGCCCAGCCCGCAGCTCTTCGCCGCCCAGCCCGAGAGCTACCGCGAAGGGCTGCTGCCCCCGGCCGATCGCTGGGACTCGACCTACATCACCAACCGCAGCCGTCGCCTGATGCGCGACTGGGTGTTCAACCCCCTGGCCGACGAGTACGCCATGAGCAGCGACTTCGACGACCGGTGGCGCACCGGCGGCAAGCTCGACGAGGTGATCGAGGAGGCCCGTCTCGATCCCGACAGTCTGCTCGAGGGAATCGAACGCTTCGTCGAGGAGCGCCCCGCTCGCCTGCAGCGGCTGCGCGACGGACTGGGTTCGGTCGAGGGCTGATCCCCGGTCGACGCCGCGCCCGGACGAGGCCGTCCCCGACGTCGGGGGCGGCCTTCGTCGTCGGCGGCGATCCGTGCTAGCCTGCGCGCCGTCGACGCTTCCCGAACCACGGATCACGACCATGCCCGGCCCCGTCTACACACCCATCGTCGGTACCCTCGGCTACGTCCTCTCCCCCGACGGACACCAGGTGCTGCTCGTCCACCGCAACGCCCGCGAGGACGACCAGCACCTCGGCAAGTACAACGGCCTGGGCGGGAAGATGCACCCGGACGAGGACGTGGTCACCTGCATGCGCCGCGAGCTCCACGAAGAGGCCTCGATCGAGGTCACGCGCATGAGCCTGCGCGGAACGGTCAACTGGACCGGATTCGGTCCGAAGGGCGAGGACTGGCTGGGCTTCCTGTTCCGGATCGAGGCCTTCGAGGGAACGGTGCCCGAGCGCAACGACGAGGGAACGCTGGAGTGGCACCCCGTCGACCGGATCCTCGATCTGCCCATGTGGGAAGGCGATCGCCTCTTCCTGCCGCTGGTCTTCGACGACGACCCGCGACCCTTCCACGCCTACATGCCCTACGACGGCGACCGGCCCCGCGACTGGACCTGGGTCCGTCTGTAGCCGGGACACTGGCCGCGACGCGCGCGCGCCTGTAGGCTCGCCCTCCGTCCCGCATCGACACGGAAAGGGAAACCCCATGGAAACGGGACTTCGCGACAAGGTCGTCCTGATCACCGGCGCCTCCGGCGGCATCGGCAACGCGCTCGCACGCGTCTTCGCCGACGAGGGGGCGATGCTGGTTCTGCAGGGACGCTCGCAGTTCGAGGCCCTGCAGGCCTTCGTGACCGAGCAGGGCTGGCAGGACCGGGCCCTGTGCCTGCAGTTCGACGTGACCGATCGCGCGGCGACCTTCGAGGCCGTGCGCACCGCGGCCGAACGTTTCGGCCGCATCGACGCGTGCGTGGCCAACGCGGGCGTCTGGCCCGAGCCCGACGTCCCCCTCCACGCGATGACCGAGGAGCGCGTCCGCGGCACCGTCGACACAAACCTCCTGGGTGCGGTGTGGACCGCCCAGGCCTTCCTCGACCAGCTCGCCGAGCGCGGACCCCGCGACGACGGCGACGGGGCGTCGCTCGTGTTCATCGGATCGACCGCCGGCCGTTTCGGCGAGCGTGACCACGCCGACTACAGCATGACCAAGGCGGGCATGATCGGGCTGGTGCGCACGCTCAAGAACGAGATCGTGCGCATCGACCCCTACGGGCGCGTGAACATGGTCGAGCCGGGCTGGACGGTCACGCCCATGGCCCGCACCGCGCTGGCCGACGACGAAGGCCTGAAGCGCGTTCTGCAGACCCTGCCCATGCCGCAGCTCGGGCGCGCGCTCGACATCGCCCGGACGGTGGCCGTTCTGTGTTCGCCGAAGCTGTCGCGCCACACGAGCGGTGAGATCCTCACCGTGTCCGGGGGCATGGAAGGCCGCGTGCTCTGGGAGCGCGACGCGATCGACACCGACGCCGTGCGTCGCCGCATTCGGGAGGAGTCATGAGTCCTCGCGCCCTGCTCGCCGTTTTCGTCCTGCTCCTCGGCTGCGGCACCGACTCGGCCCGGGTCGAGGACCTCGCGTCGGAGTCGGCACCGGCCACCGGCTTCGAACTGCAGTCGGCGACCGGAGACCGCGACGGCGACCGCACCGAAGCCCGCTTCGAGTTCTCCGACGGCACGCGCAAGCTCCTGGTCGAACTCACGCTGTCCTACGATCCCCAGCCGGTCCTCGCCGGCGGGCGCTGGTCGCTCGGTGCCGACGGTGGATCGATCCGGGCGGAGTCGGTGCGCTTCGTCGGGGGCCAGGGCGAGGGACCGAGCGTGGGCGGGGTGTACGTGCTCCGCGACGAGGATGGCGACCGCTTCCGGGTGCACATCCCGCTGACCCGGGTGGCCGAGCCTTGGTCGGCGTCGCGCTGAGTCCGGCCGGCGGATCGCGCCTCGCGCCCGCACCCGACTCGCGATCGAACGTTCCCGTTCCGTGGAGACGGCCCTTGCGTGACGCAACGCCTCCCGACCCCGTCGCCGACGAGCCCCTGTACCGTCAGGTGGCGCGGCGGATCGAATCGATGATCGAGGGCGGGACCTTCGCCCCGGGCGAGCGCCTTCCCTCGGTGCGGCGTCTCGGCCGGCAACTGTCGGTGAGCGTGACGACCGTGCTCGAGGCCTACCGTCTCCTCGAGGAACGACAGCTCCTCGAGGCACGACCCCAGTCCGGCCACTACGTCCGTACGCCGCCCCCGCGCGCGCCGATCCCCGCGCGCACCGCGAGCGCCGATCGGCCGGGCCCGCCCGAGGTGTCCGACCTCGCCCTGCGCTTCCTCCACGAGGCGCAGCGGCCGGGCGTCCTGCCGCTCGGCGCCGCCGTCCCGCACCCCGACTTCCTGCCCCTGGCACGCCTCAACCGCCTGCTGGTCCAGGCGGTGCGCCGGGATCCCTCGGCCAGCCACTCCTACGACCAGGTGGCCGGCCTCGAGGCCCTGCGCGTGCAGATCGGCCGGCGCGCGCTCGACGCGGGTTGCGCTCTCTCCCCCGAGGAGATCGTGACCACCAGCGGTGCGCAGGCCGCGGTCCACCTGTGCCTGCGGGCGGTGACGCGTCCCGGGGACACGGTGGTCGTCGAGACGCCGACGTACTACGGACTGCTCGAGGCCCTGGAATCCCTGCACCTCGAGGCGCTCGAGGTCGCGACCGATCCCCGCACGGGGATCCTGCTCGAGGAACTGGAGTCGGTGCTCGAAGCCCGGAACGTCGCCGCCTGCGTCCTCTCGCCGAACTACGGCAATCCCCTCGGCCACTGCATGCCCGACACGCACAAGCGCCACCTGCTCGGTCTGCTCGCACGCCACGACGTCCCACTGATCGAGGACGACGTCTACGGCGAGCTGTCCTTCGACGCCACGCGCCCCCGCGCGACCAAGGCCTTCGACCGCGACGGGCGCGTGCTGCTCTGCTCGAGCTTCTCGAAGAGCGTCGCTCCCGGCTACCGGATCGGCTGGACCGCACCGGGGCGCTATCGGACCCAGGTCGAGAAGCTCAAGTTCAGCAGCTCGGTGGCCACGGCCACCCCCACGCAGATGGCCTTGGCCGCCTTCCTCGCCGACGGCGGCTACGAGCGCACGCTCCAACGCCTCCGCGGGACCTACCGCGAGCTCAGCTCCCGCATGGCCGCCGCCATCGCCCGCGACTTCCCGCCGGGCACGCGCGTGAGCCGACCGGGCGGGGGGCACGTCCTGTGGGTGGAGATGCCCGAGGAAGTGGACGCCGTGGTGCTGCACGAAGCCGCCCTGCAAGAGGGAGTGAGCATCGCGCCCGGGATCCTGTTCTCGGCGACGGGCCGCTACCGCAACTGCGTGCGGCTGAACTGCGCGCTGCCGTGGGACGAGCGCCTGGAGTCGGCACTGCAACGGCTGGGATCACTGGCTCGCTCGCAGATCTGACACCTCGCGGCTCCGATCGTGGTCGCCCTCCCGGACCCGAGTGAATCACCGCCGCGACCCGTCGGTGCGTGATCGGGTTGGCCCCCGCTCCGGACTCCCCGTAGAGTGTGGGGCCGTTTCCCCGATCCCGTACGGCTGCGATGTACCGACGATTCCTGCTCCTGCTCCTGGTGCTCCCGTTCGCGGTGGCGCCCTCCGTGCCTTCCGCGCTCGCCCAGGACGACGGCGACGGCTCCTCCGAGGAGCCCTACGTGATCGAGATCCCCGACTCGGTCCGCACCACCTACACGTCGAGCGCCGAAGATCCCCTCGTGCTCGAGACCCAGGAGGTCACCGCGCGGCGCGTGGTCCGCGAAGCCGGTGCCGACCGCGTGGAGATCGGCGAGCTGCTGCTCGAGACCCGCGACGGCGGGTCGGTGGCCGACCTCGGCACCCTGCTGCCGTCGACGCAGTTCACGGTCAACTCGCGCGGGGAGGCCCTGTTCCTCGTGCGCGGGTCGCAGGAGCGGCACCTGCGCGTCGAACTCGACGGGATCCCGCTGACCGTTCCGTGGGACGAGCGCACCGACCTGGGCCTGCTGCCCCTGATCGGCGTGGGCGAGATCGTGGCCCACCGCGGCGTGAACAGCGCGCTGGATCCGCCCAACACCCTGGCCGGGCTCATCGAGATGCGCACGCGCCGTCGCGCGAACCCCGGCCACGAGACCCGCCTGCAGGTGATCGGCGGCGAAGCGAACGCCCTGCAGGCGGGCCTGCGGCACGAGCGTCGCGACGGTCCGTGGTCGACGACGGTGGCCCTCGAACACCGTCGACGCGACGGCTTCCTCCTGCCCGGCGACGCCGACCTGGGCTTCCACCAGGATCCCGAACGCCGACTGCGCCTGAACAGCGAGATCGAGCAGAACGCCCTGCTCGCGCACTTCGGCCGCGACGTGGGAGAGTCCGGCGGGGTCCGCCTGCTGGTGCAGGCCAGCGACGCCTCGAAGGAGGTTCCACCCGAGGCGCACGTCGCCGATGCGCGGTTCTGGCGCTACCCGACGACCCAGCGGCTTCTGGTGGGCTTGTCCGGCGACGGCCGGCACGGCCCCTGGAGCGCCGAGGTCGCCGGCTCGCTCGATCTCTACGGCCAGGTGATCGAGAGCTACGAGAGCGCCGACTACGAGACCATCGAGGACCTCGAGGAGAACGACGACCGCACGCTCCTCGGGCGTCTGGTCCTGCGCCGCGACCTGGGCGAGCGGTGGACCCTGGCCGCCCGCGCCAGTGCACGGAACAGCCTGCACGAGGACAACCAGGGCGCGGGTGCGACCGAGCTCGAGATCGAGCAGAACCTCGTGGCCGCCGGCGCCGAGGCCACCTTCCGCCCCGACGACGTGTGGCGACTGCGCTTCGGTGCGGGCTACGAGGGCTCGACCACGCCGAAGACCGGCGACAAGCCCTCACGCGACGGCGACCACGAGCCCGTGATGCACGCAGCCGTCGAGCACGACGTCGGCCGCGCGCACCGCGTGCACCTCACCGCCTCCCGGCGGCCCCGCTTCGTGTCGATGCGCGAGCTCTTCTCCGGCGCGCTGAACCGCTTCCAGGTGAATCCCGACCTCGGGCCGGAGATCCAGGACTCCTTCGAACTCGGCTGGTCGCGCACCAGCGATCGTCTCGACCTCTCGGCCAACGGCTTCTGGACCGAGATCGACGGTTCGATCGAGCAGATCCGTCTGCCCAACGGTCGTCGCCAGCGGGTGAACCTCGACGCGGTGCGCAGTGTGGGCGTCGAGCTCGGCCTGGTCGCGCGACCGCTGCAGGGTCTGACCCTCGACCTGCAACACACGCAGATGGTCACGCGCAGCGAGGTCGACGGCGACTTCGACGGGCGCGTGGCCGACCGGCCCGACTGGCTGAGCACCTTCGCCGCGAACTACGTCCATCCGAACGGCGTGCTCGTGCGAGCGGAG
The DNA here is from genome assembly GCA_964593155.1 of uncultured bacterium. Taxonomy (GTDB): domain Bacteria; phylum Krumholzibacteriota; class Krumholzibacteriia; order JAJRXK01; family JAJRXK01; genus JAJRXK01. The sequence goes on along the minus strand of CAZQHE010000001.1, from coordinate 43,853 downwards.
TTCGTGGGAGTGGGTCCGCGCTACTCGCTCGACGACCGCAAGGATCCTCCGCTGAGTCCGCTCACGCGCATCGATCCTTCGCTGCGCTTCAACGTGCGCCTCGGCTGGCGCCACTTCGGCACCGGCTGGTACGACGG
>CAZQHE010000001.1:35680-43616 GCA_964593155.1 uncultured bacterium | reverse complement strand
TGGCTGCGCCACCGTCCGCTCGTCCACGAAGAGGGCGACTTCCTGATGCTCCACGCCGGCGTGCTGCCCGTGTGGGACCGCGCCCGGGTACTCGAGCTGGCCCACGAGGCCGAGCGCTGGCTTCGTGGCCGCCATCACGTGGAGGTGATCACCTCGCTGGCCGAGAAGCAGCCCGTGCACTGGACCGACACTCTCGATCAGGGTGCACGGATCCGATCGACGATCCGGATCCTTTGCAACCTGCGCACCTGCACGAGCGACGGACAACCCGCCTTCGACTTCGCGGGGCCTCCGAGCGCGGCTCCCGACGACCGCATCCCCTGGCACCGATTCCCAGGGCGGCGTCCGCTCGAGGCTACGGTCGTCTGTGGTCACTGGGCGGCGCAGGGTCTGGTGGTCCGCGACGACATGATCGCGCTCGACACCGCCGCCGTGTGGGGCGACTCGCTCACGGCGATCGACCTCGACACGCTGGAGACGACGGCGGTTCCGCTACGCGACGAGGTGGACGTCTAGCCGCCGGTCTCCACACTGCGTCGCTGCGCCACGTGCGACAGGGCGCAGGCCAGCGTGAAGTACAGGGTGAACTCGACCTCGTCGTCGGTCTGGAAGACCTGGAAGAGTCCGGCCACCACCAGCGCGACGTGCGCGGCGAGCGGACCGACCACGATCCAGTCGACGCTTCCGTCGCGGCCGTACCTCCACCGCCAGAGCACGACGGCGATGGCCCCGGCGAAGGCCAGCGAGAAGACCAGCAGGGGGACACCCCCGTTCACCGCGTGCATGAGGTAGTCGTTGTGCGCGTGCGCCCGGGTGTTGTACTCGCCGGCGACCTCGTGGACCTGCATCATTTCGTGGAAGTTGCCCGGGCCGAATCCCGTCCAGGGCCGAGCAGTGATGCCCTCGGCGCTGCTCCTCCACAGCAACAACCGCGTCTGCTCGGTGGACATGTCGAGGGCGTCGACGTAGCGCGCCCGCATGGTGGGGCTGGCCAGGGCCGCGGCGAGGGCCACGAGCACCAAGGCCGACGCGAACAGACGACGCCGGCCGGGCAGCAGCAGGAGCAACACCGCGATCCCGCCGAGCGCGCCGACCTGCGGGCTCCGCGCGTAGCTCCAGTACAGGCCCAACGACAGGAGTACGACCGACACCACGGTGAACGCGCGCCGCAGCCCACCGGTGGCCCGGTCCGTGCCGAACACGCCACGGGCGACGGCCAGCAACCAGAGCACCACGACGTGTCCGCCGTAGGTGAGGTGATGGTTGTAGAACGCCTCGATCTCCCACCGGTCGCCACGCTTCGGGGGGACGTGGTCGCGGAAGGGGACCGAACCCGTCAGGTACTGCACGATCCCGAACACGGCCACGACCGCTCCGGCGGCGACGTAGGTCATCAGCAGGCGATCGACGCGCACCCGCGCGAAGACCATGAGTCCCGTCGCGGCCACCAGGAAGAGCTTGATCCACGCTTCCTTGGCCCAGATCGACCACTTGGCGGGAAAGGGGTCGGCGGTCGCGGTCGCCACCGCGCTCCACGCGACCAGGGCGAGGACGCCGGCGAGCACCCAGGACGGGATCGCCGCTCGCGCGGGAGCGTGCATCGCGAGTGCCGCCGCACCGCTCACGAGGATGGTCACGCCGAGGATCGACGCGGCGGCCAGTGAGAAGGGCGTGGCCACCGCGAAGGCGTACACCAGGAAGGCCGCGATGCTCCGGAATCGATCGGCGGACATGGAAGGCGGCACCCGTGGGCGTCGGCCGCGCCGTCGCGGCGCCGCCGGTGGAGGATCCGTGCAGAAGTGCGGGAGTCTAGACCCCCAACCCCGCCGTCACAAGGGTTCACGACGACGCCGAACTGTAGGCGCGCAGGGCCCGGCTCCACACCCAGAGGGTGACCGCGAACACGACCGCGGTGGCCACCACCGCGTGCCCGACGATCGACCAGGTCGGCTCGTCGAGCACCGCACGCGTGGGGAAACTGGCCATGAGTCCGAAGGGCAGCACCGTGATCAGGATCCGCCGGACCCAACCGTGGAAGATCGCGTCGGGCCGCTCCATCGCACGTGTCAGCAGGAAGAACACCGAACCGAGTCCGCGCCCGGAGTGGATCCAGAACACCGGCAACAGCATCAACAGGTGCACCAGACCGTACAACACCGTTCCGTTGACCAGCATGAAGGCGAACACCACGAGCTCGCCGGGGCCGGGCCACACCGGCAACCGCGACAGAGCCCAAACCAGGACACCCAGCGCCAGCAACAGGTTCACGAAGGAGTTCGCGGCGAACTCGCGCAGCGTGAGGAAGAAGAAGGGAGAGACCGGCCGCACCAGGTAGTAGTCCAGGTCGCCCTTGTTCACGTGGATCGGCAGCCACCACAGGTTGTTCGCGAACACCGTCATGTTCAGCGCATCGACCACCAGGTAGGCCCCGACGAACACCATCACCTGCCGCTCGTCCCATCCGGCCAGCAGATCGGTGTGCACGTAGAGCACCCGGTAGAAGCCGATGTTCACGGCGTAGTAGAAGCTGTCCATGACCACGCGGAACCAGAAGTCCACGCGGAACTCGAAGGCCTTCGAGAACGAGAACCGCAGGAAATACAGGTACAGGCGCAGATAGCGGGCCATCAGATGCCCACCCCCGTGTACCGCCGGGAGCCGCGCGCATGGATCCAGCGGGCCAGCCCCCCGAAGACCACCGTCCAGCCCAGGAGCAGGGCCATGGCCTGCGCGTAGGCAGCCGGCCCGACCTCGCCGAGGATGGTGCGGATCGGGAACGACAGCAGCGGCGCGAAGGGCAACAGCTCGAGGACCTGCTGTCCCAGCTCGGGGAAGAGGCTCAGCGGGATCATGCCACCGCCGAGCAGACGGATCGCGAACCGCAGCATCACCAGCAGACTCCACACGTTGTCCGCCCAGTACGCGACGAGCTCCAGGCACGCAGCCATGTGGAAGTACAGGGCGCTGGCGGCGATCGCCGCGATCAGGCCGAAGGTCATCGTGACCCACGTGATCTCGAAGGGCTCGGGAACGCCGCGCCAGGCCACGTAAGCACCCAGCGCGACGAACAGCTGCACCAGCGCGACCGTCGACACCGCCAGGTGCAGCACGTACTTGTAGCCGAACAGCGGAACCGGATAGACCAGGTAGCGCGTGAGCGTTCCGTCGTAGATCTCCGTCGACAGGAAGCCCATCTCGGGCCCGCGCGAGATCTTCTCCACCAGGGGGACGAGCAGGTAGTAGAGTACCAGCGCCTGCAGTCCCATGCCGCCGACGGTCTCGGTCCCGCGGGCGCGGAGGATCGCGTCCCACAGGAACCACGCCAGGCCGACCTGCACGATCAACGATCCCAGGAAGTCCAACCAGAAGTCCACGCGGTAGCTCAGGAGCTTGCGCAACTCCGACGACCACGCGGGGAGGATCCACCCGGCGCCCCGTCTCATCGTCGCCCCTGCTGCAGGGCCTCGATGATCGTCCCGATCTCGGGCTCCTCGATGCTCAGATCGCGCACGGGAAGGTTCGCCAGCACGTGCCCGGCCGCGCCGGCCACGTCGTCGCGAGCCACCCGCAGGCGCAGCACGTCCTCGTCGTGATCGATCAGCTGCATCCCCGGGCCCTGAACGTGTCCTCGGAAGTCGCGGTGCGCATGCTCTACCTGCAGGTGGACCACGATCACCTTCTCGCGGGCGTAGTCGCGCAGAAGCCGCTCCCGCGAGCCGTCGTAGACGATCTCGCCCTCGCGCAGGATCACGATCCGCGGGCACAGACTCTCGATGTCCTCCATGTAGTGCGACGTCAGCACCATGGCCGGCCGCCGCTCGCGCTGGTAGTCGAGGATGAACTCGCGCATGGCGCGCTGCGCGGTGAGGTCGAGTCCGATGGTCGGTTCGTCGAGGAACACGACGTCGGGATCGTGCAGGAGCGCGGCGATCAACTCCATCTTCATGCGCTCGCCCAGACTCAGCCGGCGCACCTGCACGTGGAGCTGGTCCTTCACGTCGAGCGCCGTGGCCAGGCGCTCGAGGTTCTCGGCGTGGCGCTCGGGTGGGACCCGGTAGATCTCGCGCAGCAGCAGGAAGCCGTCGGCCGCCGGCAGGTCCCACCAGAGCTGCGCCTTCTGCCCCATGATCAACGCGATGCGCCTGCGGTAGTCGTCCTCGCGCTTCCACGGCGTGTGGCCCAGGACCCGGGCCTCGCCGCCACTCGGGTACAGGATCCCCGTGAGCACCTTCACGAGGGTGGTCTTGCCCGCCCCGTTCGAGCCGACGAGCCCGACGATCTCGCCGGGCTCCACGCGCAGATCCACACCCTTCAGCGCCTGCTTCTCGACCTGTTCCCGCACGAACAGCGCCTTCAGCGAGGCCCGCAGGCCCGGCCGCTTCCGGTGTACCCGGTAGGTCTTGTGGAGGTCGCGGACTTCGATCAAGGCGTTGCGCTACTTCGGGGCGGGAACGACGGGCTGCTCGCGAACGTTGATCCGAAAGCCCGGCTCGTGCGAAGAAACAACGAGCCCCCGGGTTCGCCAAGGCCGATCCCGGGATCCGACGTTCCCCCTGTTCGAAACAGGAGACCCGCCGTGACCCGGAAGATCCCCTCGCTGACGCCGATCCTGGCCCTGGCCGTGCTGCTCGCCGCCGCGCTGCCCGCCACCGCTCCGGCCGCCGGAACCGAGAGCAAGGACGAGCCCGAGAACACCGCCGAGAGCCTGTACAACGAAGGCGTGGAGCTGGCCGAGGAAGGCCGCTACGCCGACGCCCGCGAGAAGTTCGAGGCCGCCTACGACGAAGACGACCGCGATCCGGAGATCGTGAACATGCTGGCCTTCACCCTGCGCAAGACGGGCGAACTGGAGAAGGCCTTCGAGATGTACGAGAAGGCCCTCGACCTGCGCGACCGGTTCGCCGAGGCCCGTGAGTACCTGGGCGAGGCACACCTGCAGGCCGCGCTGCAGCAGGTCGAGATCCTGCGCTCGTACGGACCCGACGGCGCCGAGGAACTGCAGGCGCTCCTGAGCGCGATCCAGCGCGCCGCGGCCGAGGCCGCGGGCGAGGACTTCGAGGTCCAGCCGGCGAACTGGTGATCCCGGTCGACCGCCGCCGTCATCGGCCCCGGTGACGGCGGCGCCGCGCCCCGCCGCGAACCCTGGACAGCCGAAACCACGCTCCTTACCCTTCCGTACTCCGAATCCGTTTCGCGAGAGGAGCGGCCGCCGCCTGCCCCGGTGCGCTCCCACGACAACTGGCCCCTCGAACCACGAGAGATCCAGCCATGACCCGACCCCGACCGTTGCGGACGGGATTGCCACTGCTCGCCCTGGCGATCCTGCTCGTGCCGTCCCTGGCGACGGCCCAGACGAAGCTCCTGCGCTTCCCCGACATCCATGCGAACAAGGTCGTCTTCTGCTACGCGGGCGACCTGTGGACCGCGCCCGCCGGCGGCGGGACCGCGGTTCGCCTCACGACGCACCCCGGACAGGAACTGTTCCCGCGTTTCTCGCCCGACGGCGAGTGGATCGCCTTCACCGGCCAGATCGACGGCGACGAGCAGGTCTACGTGATCCCGTCCACGGGGGGCGTGCCGAAGCAGCTCACCTACTACCCGGCCCGCGGCCCTCTCCCTCCGCGCTGGGGCTACGACAACCAGGTCTACGGCTGGACGCCCGACGGCGAGAAGGTCCTCTACCGCTCGCTGCGCGACGGCTGGGACCTGAGCGACTCGCGCCTCTACACCGTGAGCGCCGAGGGCGGCCTGCCCGAGGCCCTCGCGATGCCGGTGTCCGGAGGCGGGGACCTGTCGCCCGAGGGGGACCGGGTCGTCTACTCGCCGCTCTTCCGCGACTTCCGCACCTGGAAGCGCTACCAGGGCGGCTGGGCCACCGATCTCTACATCTTCGATCTCGACACCAACGAGGCCACGCAGATCACCGATCACGTCCGCAGCGACCGCGACCCGATGTGGATCGACGACGAGATCGTCTTCACGAGTGATCGCGACGGCAAGCTGAACCTCTATGCCTACGACGTCGAAGGCGACACGATCCGTCAGCTCACCGGCTACACCGACTGGGACGTGCGCTGGCCCGCCGCCGACGAACAGGGCCGGGTCGTCTACGAACTCGCCGGACAGCTCCGGATCTTCGACACCAACGGCGGCATGGACACCGGGATCTCGATCAGGGTACCCACCGACGCCCTCGCCATGCGCCCCGAGCGCGTGGACGCCAGCGGCGACATCGAGGGCTGGGAGCTGAGTCCCAAGGGCAACCGCGCCCTCGTGGTGGCCCGTGGTGACATCTTCAGCCTTCCCACCGACGAGGGCTTCACCCGCAACCTCACGAACAGCTCCGACGCCCACGAGCGCTCGGCGAGCTGGTCGCCGAACGGCCGGTACATCCTGTACGTGAGCGACGTCAGCGACGAAGAGGCCCTGTACCTGATGCCGCAGGGAAGCGACGACGCCGAGCCCCGCCTGCTGACCGACGAGGCCACCGGACGTCTGTACGCCCCGAAGTTCTCGCCCGACAGCGAGGTGGTCGCCTACAGCGACAAGGAAGGCGTGATCCGCGTGGTCGACGTGGAGAGCGGCCGCGTGCGCGAGGTCGCCGACGAGCCCCAGGGACAGGTGACCGACTACGTGTGGTCACCCGACTCGAACTGGCTGGCCTTCAGCCTGACCGACCGCAACGGCTACGACTCGATTCACGTGTGGAGCCGTGACGACGACGAGACCACCCGCGTGACGGGTGAGCTCTTCAACGAGTTCGACCCGACCTGGGGCCCGAACGGCGACTTCCTGTACTACATGAGCGATCGTGGCTTCCAACCCCAGATCGGCTCGATCGAGTGGAACTACCTGGTCGACCGTGAGACCGGGGTCTACGCCCTCGCGCTCCGCGAGGACGTCGAGCACCCGTTGCCCCCGCGCGACGACGAGGTGGAGATCGAGGTCGAGGAAGAGGAGAACGGCGACGACGAGGAAAAGGCCGAGAACGGCGAGGACGAACTCGAGATCGAGATCGACTTCGACGGACTGGCCGATCGCGTGGTGGCCCTGCCGATCGAACTCGACAACTACTACGGAATGAGCATGGCCGGTGACAAGCTGCTCTTCGTGCGCAGCGGTCCCTGGTACTACGGCCGTGGCAGCGACATCTCTCCGTCGATCCACTTCTTCGACTTCGAGGAACGCGAGGTGAAGAAGGTCACCGACGCGGGCGGCTACGCCCTGAGCCACGACGGCAAGAAGCTGCTCGTGCGCGGCGGGGGCGCCTTCGAGATCCTCGACGTGGGCCCCGACGCCAAGGGCGAGCGCGTGAGCGACGGCGACATGCACGCCGACGTTGACTACGCGCAGGAATGGGAGACGATCTTCGACGAGGTCTGGCGCCGCTTCCGCGACTTCTTCTACGTCGACAACATGCACGGCTACGACTGGGAGGCGATCGGCGAGCGGTACCGCGAGCTACTGCCGCACGTGGCCCATCGCAGCGACCTCAACTACGTGATCGGCGAGATGATCGCCGAGCTCAACGTGAGCCACGCCTACATCTCGGGCGGCGACTACGAGATCCCCGACCGTCCCGACGTGGCCCTGCCCGGGGCACGGATCGAATTCGACGCCGACGCCGGCCGCTACCGCCTGGCCGAGATCTACACCGGCCACAACGAGGAGACCCGCTACCGCTCGCCGCTGACCGAGGTCGGCATGGACGTCTCCGAGGGCGACTACGTGCTGGCCATCGACGGGGTCGAGCTCGACGAGGGTGTGAATCCCTACGAGGTGCTGCGCTACAAGTCGGACCGCCCCGTGACCTTCACGCTGAACGAGCGCCCGCGCATGGACGGCGCCCGCGAGGTCACCTTCGAGCCACGTTCGCAGGAGACCCCCCTGCGCTACCTGGAGTGGGTCGAGGGCAACCGGCAGAGGGTCGCCGAGG
>CAZQHE010000001.1:21294-35670 GCA_964593155.1 uncultured bacterium | reverse complement strand
CCGAGGCCACCGACGGCCGCGTGGGCTACCTGCACATCCCGGACATGAGCAGCAACGGGATCCGCGAGTTCATCAAGTACTTCTACGGCCAGATCCGGAAGGACGGCCTGGTCATCGACGTCCGTGGCAATGGCGGCGGCAACGTCAGCCAGATGCTGATCGAACGCCTGAGCCGCGAGCTGCTCCGCGTGCGCTACACGCGCACCTACGACTGGCCGGGCACCTACCCCAACCACGTCTTCCACGGCCCCATGGTCTGTCTGCTGAACGAGACCTCGGCCAGCGACGGCGACATCTTCCCGGCCATGTTCCAGAAGAAGGAGCTGGGGCCGCTGATCGGGAAGCGCAGCTGGGGCGGCGTGATCGGGATCACCAACCACGGCCCGCTGCTCGACGGCGGCTCGGTCAACGTGCCGCAGTTCGGGACCAACGACCGCGAGACCGCCGAGTGGGTGATCGAGGGCCACGGCGTCGACCCCGACATCGTGGTCGAGAACGACCCGAAAGCCGTGCTCGAGGGCCGCGATCCGCAGCTCGAGCGCGGGATCGAGGAAGTCATGCTCCGGATCCGCCAGGATCCGCCGGTCTTCCCGCCGCGCCCGGACGACCCGGTCCGCGTCGACTGACCTCCGGAGGACCCACCGGATCGCGGGAGGCCGCGGGCGCGATGCTCGCGGCCTCCTTTCGTGGATGCCGCGCGGTAAAGACTCGACGCCGGCGGCGTCGTGGTCCATCGTGGAGCGGTTGTCGGCTGCGCGCGTTGCGGGCCTTGCCCCGGCCGCGTCCGCGGGGCGACATTGCGCACTGGCCCCCGCCCAGCGCCGGGGTCATCTTGTCCGCCGCGCCTCCGAGAGCCGGCCCGAGACCCTTCTACCTTCGATACGCACGATCCAGAGATCACGAGGAGCCCAAGCGATGCGACTCGAGGACCTGCGAACCCGCGCCCCCCGACTCACGAGCCTGCTGCTGGTGGCAGCCCTCGGGCTGGGCCTGGCCGCCTGCGACGACGACGGCGGCGGCACCCCGACCATCCCGAGCAGCGGGCGCGACGTGGCCTTCCTGCGCGTGGCCCACCTGGCCCCCGACGCCGGCGCCGTCACCGTGATCGTGAACGAGGGGGCGGCCGGCGGCTTCCAGCTCGACGGCGTCGAGTTCGGGACCTTCAGCGCGTTCCGCGAGGTTCCCGCCACCTTCGACGGGGCCGAATACTCGGTGAAGGTCCGCGCCGATGGCACCGACGTCGTCGACGAGGTCGTCACGATCGAGCGCGGCGACGTGGTGACCGTGGCGGCGATCGGCAGCGGCGAACCCGCGCTGGCGAGTTTCCGTGGGGACCTCGACCGCAACGAGGCACAGGCCACGGTGAGCTTCGTGCACGCGGCTCCGTCGGTCGGAACCGTGAACATCAGTCCGCCGGGAATCCAGACGCCGCCGCTGTTCGGTCCGGTGTCGTTCGGCGAACGTTCGGGCCGACCCGTGCGACTGGACCAGGCGCGCTACGACTTCCAGGTGCGCGACGCCGAGTCCGGCGCGGTGGCGGCAATCTTCGCCGATCTGCTCCTGATGGCCCGCACGGTCTACACGGTGTGGGCGGTCGAGACCCCGGAGGGCGGTGTCGCGGCCCTCGTCACGACCGACGTCTACGACCCCGACGCCACCGCGACCGAGGTGCGCACGGTGAATCCGGCCACCAGCGACGTGCGCGTCGCCCACCTCGCGGCCGAGGCCCCGACGGTGAACGTGCTGGTCGACGGCGAGGCCGTTCCCGCGTTGCAGGGGGTGGACTACAAGGTGATCTCGGGTGCGCTGAACCTGACCTCGGCGCTGCACCGGGTCCAGGTCTTCGACGTGGCCGTCGATCCGGTGGAGAACCCGGACGACGCGCTGATCGACGTCGAAGTCTCTCTCGACGCGAACACCGACTACACCGTGGCCGCGATCGGTGACGCCGACGTCGACGCCGGTGCCGCCGTCCTCCCCTACCGCGGAGAGGTTCCCACCCAGCCGGGGACGGCGATCGTGCGTCTGCTGCACGCGAGTTCCCGGGATTTCGACATCGATCTGATCCTGAGCCGCGACGTCGACGACACCACCGAGACCCTGCAACCACTTTCCACCGTCGCCTCCGGCGGAGGGCTCTCGGAGTTCGCCTCGATCCCGGCGGGGACCTGGGACGTGGTGATCCAGATCCCCGCGCTCGGCGATTTCCCGAGCGTGACGGCCGAGGGCGTCACCATCGCCGAGGGGTCGGTGTCGACGCTGGCCTACATCGGCGTGGCGGGGCAGTCGCTCGAGGTGTTCGTCCTCGACGAGCTCGGGCTGGGCCGCTGATCCGGAATCCGACCGGAGACGGCGACGGGCCTCCCCGCGGGAGGCCCGTTCTTCGTTGCCGTGGGCTTCGTGGTGCCGGTCAGAAGACCCACTGCAGCTGCAGCACGGTCAGGTGCTGATCGGCGGCCGCCTCCAGACCCGGCAGCGCATTCGTGTAGGCCACCGTGATCCGCTCCTGACGATAGTCCAGGCCGCGGGCGGCGCTGCGACTGTAGCTGGCACCGAAGACCCAGTACTCGTCGGCGTCGATCCCGGTGTCGGCGTCGAACTGCTCGTAGCGAGCGAAGACTTCGCTGTGCTCGACCACCGAGGCGGCCCCGAACACCGCCCAACCGATCGCGTCACGCGCCGGCACGGCGACCCCGTCACCGGTCTCCCCCGATTCGAAGTGCACACCGAGGGCTTCGGCCTTGAGCCGGAAGGGCTGACTCCCCGGGTTCGCGCCGTAGTAGACGTGGGCCGACCAGCTTCCGTAGGAACGGCCCGGTCCACCCGCGAGGGCAGTGTAGGGCCCGCGCGCCGCGTTGTAGCCGGCGAAGCCACCCACCTCGAGGCCGTCGACCGCGGCCGGCATCACGGCGCCGGCGGCACTGACCGCGAGTTCGGAACGATCGATCCCGCGCGTGGCGTCGACGTCCGAGATCGACTGACGGAAGTTCCCGCGGCCCGGGTCGTTCGCGCCGTCGCCGTTGTGCAGGAACAGTTCGAGGCGCGTGGTGTCGGTGAGGCGGCGCACGTCCACACCGAAGTCGCGTCCGCGCGAACCAATGGTGATCTCCGACCACCGCTCGGCGATCGCGGCGCGGTCGATCCCGTCGACCCTCGTGTGGCTGGTCGGGATGTAGGAGCGTGGCTGCGCGCCGGCGAGATAGCCCACGCGAACGCGCCAGGCCTCGGCGAAGCGGTAGAAGGCGTAGAGGTCGACGCTGCTCAGACTCCCGCCGCGGACGTCCACGTCGTAGTGCACGCCCACGCTGTTGTCGAAGGTGGCGGTGGCGCGGAAACGCGCGCGGCGCAGACCGAAACCAAGACGGTCCTCGGCCTCACGGGTGTCGGTCTCGGCCGACCGTCCCCACGACAGGCGGGGCTGGAAGGTCCCGGTGAGCCGGATCTCGACGTCGCCGGCGCTGGTGCGCACGAAGTTCGGGCCCTCGTCGGCGGAAACCGGCGATGCCGCGAGCAGGACGGCACCGGAGAACAGGAGGACGCGACGGAACATGCGGTCCCGTCCGCGTCGAAGACTCGGTCGCATGGCGTACCTCGGGGTCGAGGGGTCGCAGTGTGGTGGTGAACGGAGAACGGAGCCGGTCCAGGGCGGACCGGCTCCGGAATCGGACGCGCGGCTTCGGTCAGTGCGACGAGTGGTGGTCGTGCTCGTACCAGGTGACCTCGCCGGTGGCGACGTCGTGCATGGCGCCGACGACCAGCAGCTTGCCCTGGTCCACCAGATCCTTCATGACCGGGCTGCGGTCGAGGATGTTCTGGACGGTGTGGTGCACGTTGGCCTCGGCCACGGCCTGCACGAACTCGGCGTTCTTCGAGTTGCGCTCGCCCTGGTGACCCTCGACCGAGTACATGGCCGGCGCGATGTTGCTGAGCGTGTGCGTGAGGTTGCCCAGCTCGACCTGGTCGGCAGTGCCCTTCACCGCTCCGCAGGACGTGTGGCCGAGCACCACGACGACCTTGCTGCCCGCGACCGCCGTCGCGAACTCCATGCTGCCGAGGATGTCGGCGTTCACGAAGTTCCCCGCGACCCGCGGCGCGAAGATGTCACCGATGCCCTGGTCGAAGACGATCTCGGGCGGCACGCGCGAGTCGATGCAGCCGAGCACGACGCCGAAGGGATACTGACCTGTCGCGGTGGCCTCGACCTGGTCGATGAGGTCGCGCTCGAGCATGTTCTCGTCCACGAAGCGCTGGTTGCCCTCACTGAGCATCTCCAACGCCTCGGCCGGGCTCATGTCGGCCTGGGTGGACTTCGTCTGGGTGATCGCCTCGTCGGCGAGGGCGGCCGCGGGCAGCAGGTGCGCCACGGCAAGGAAGCTCGCGAGGGCGCGACGAGGCGCGCAGGGAAATGCGGACATGCTGTCCTCCTGGAAGACGTGATCACGACGACCACGGTGTGCCGAGAGATTGTGGGCCGGGCACCACGGGCAACCACCCGTCGGGGCGGAAGAGCACTTCGATCCGTGGGCTCGACCGTGACCAGGTGGCGCAGTCACACCGGAAATGTATTTCCCGATTTGCGTTTCGCAAGTGTGATGTCGTACGCGGCCGCGGGCGATCAGGTGTGGAGCGCGATCGCGTCCAGCAGGGCCCGCGCGAAATCCTCGGGTCGGTCGAGGAACGGCCAGTGCCCCGCCGGTTCGATGGCCGTCCAGGACAGGCCATTGGTGTCGAGGAGCTCGCGGGAGCGCGGGCTCGCGCCCCGGGGCACGCCCGCGACGTAGTGTGCGGGCACGGCGAGGGCCGCCATGCGCGCGGCCAGTCCTTCGTCGGCCGAGATCGCGACCAACTCGCCGCTGTTGCGGTGGTACTGCCGGGGATCGGCCAGGCACAGGCTCGCGTAGTAGCCGCGCTGCGCCCGTTCGCGACTGCCCTGCCGGTACACGGTGTCGCGGAGACGGTCGAAACCGCCGCGCTCGAACGCGGCCGCCGACCACTCGACGGCCCGACCGCTGAACACGCAGTCGCCCGGTGACAGATTCCCGTCGACGTTCAGAAGCAGGTCGAGGGCATCCGGGTGCCGCTCGGCCAGCAGCACGCCGACGACGCCTCCCATGCTGTGGCCCACGACCACACGGGGCGCTGCCGGTGCCCGCTCGCGGATCCAGCCGGCGAGCAGGTCGGCCTGGTCCTCCAACGCGAGCGTCGAATCGCGCCAGGCCGATCGCCCGTAGCCCGGCAGGTCGCACACCAGCAGATTCCAGGCGTCGAGCGGCTCGAGGTCGAAGAGCCTCTCGAAACACAGCCCCGACTCGCCGAGTCCGTGCACGCACACCAGCGTCCCACGGGACCGGCCGCGACGTGCCCGCACGAACATGCCCTGGTCGACGAAGTGCTCGGGACGACGATCGGTCACGAAGGGTTCATCGCACCGCGGCCGATGCGATCGACGAGGTAGCGTTTCGCCACCTGCAGACGGCGGCGGGCCGGACGCGACAGGCGGGTGTCGAAGACGTCGAAACGCTCGCCCGCCACGCTCAGCATCCAGGCCTCCGGTCGGGCTCCGTACAGGTCCTGCGCCAGCGCGAGCACTCGGGCCGGTGGCAGGGAGTGGCTGGTGAAGTCCAATCCCGGTTCCGGCAGCAGGGGCTGCACGGCGAAGGGATCGCACGTTGCATCGACCGTGGCGTCGAGAAAGTACACCGTGGAGCAGGCCGCGACCATGGCCGCGTGCTCGACCGCCAGCTGGTAGTCGATCTCGACGGTCACCCCCGGCAGGCGCGCGGCGGCGATCTCCTCGGCCAGGGCCGGGCCGAGGCCGTCGTCGCCCCGGCCCGGGTTGCCGAATCCCACGATCAGTACGCTGGGTGCCTCCATCTCCGCCGCCTCGCGCTCAGTCCCGCGCCCGCTCGGCGATCACCTCCCCCCGGGCGTCGTGGAGCTGGACGACCAGCGGCATGCGGCCCATGGCGTGGGTCGCGCACGAGAGACACGGATCGTAGGCGCGGATGGCCACCTCCACGTGGTTCAGGAGACCCTCGGTGATCTCCACCCCCTGGAGGTCCTCCTCGGCCACCCGCCGGACCGACCGATTCATGGCCTCGTTGTTGTGCGTGGTCGAGACGATCAGGTTCGCCCGGACCACCTGGTCGCGTTCGTCGACCTCGTAGTGGTGCAACAGGGTGCCGCGTGGAGCTTCGATCGCGCCCACGGCCTCGGTGCGACGCTCGCCTCGGGCCCGGAAGTCCCTTCCGACGATCTCGGGGTCGTCGAGCAGTTCGCGTACGACCTCGGCCGCGTGCAGCAGCTCGATCATGCGGGCCCAGTGGTAGGCCATGGTCATGCGCGAGAGTTCCGGCCCGAGTTCCTCGTGCATCATGCGCCGCGCGATCTCGGCCTGTCGGCTCGGGACGAAGTCGCAGGTGTTCATGCGCGCGAGCGGGCCCACCCGGTACCAGCCGTCGCGCGGACCGAGGTCGCGCACGAAGGGGAACTTCATGTACGACCACGACCGCACCTCCTCGCCCAGCACCTCGGCGTAGGACTCGGCCGGCACGGCGTCCAGACGCGGCGTGCCGTCGGCCTCGAGACACCGCAGGTCGCCGTCGTACAGGTCGAGCGCTCCGTCGTGGCGCACCAGTGACAGGTGCGCCGACTCGAAGTCGGCGAAGGACTGCAAGGTGTCGAGGTGGGCCAGCGTGTAGTCGCGCGCGACGTTCACCGCGCGCTCGGCCCCGGCGAGGATCTCGTCGACCTGACCGCGCAGGTGATCGCGGTCGGCCCGGTCGACGGGCTTGTTCACACCCCCGGGGATCGCGCCGGTCCCGTGGATCTTCTTGCCCGCGGTTGCCTCGATCACCTCCTGGCCGAAGCGGCGCATGGTCACTCCCATGACGGCCAGATCGGGGTGCGCCCGCGCCACCCCCACCACGTTACGGGCCTCCACCGGCGCGTCGAAGCCGAAGAGCAGATCGGGCGACGACAGGTGGAAGAAGTGCAGCGCGTGCGACTGCAGGATCTGCCCGTAGTGCATCAGGCGGCGAACCTTCTCGGCCGTGGGCGGCAGCCGGTCCACGCCCACGATCCGGTCCATGGCCTTGGCGGCGGCCAGGTGGTGGCTGACGGGGCAGATCCCGCACAGCCTC
Source organism: uncultured bacterium (assembly GCA_964593155.1). Lineage (GTDB taxonomy): Bacteria > Krumholzibacteriota > Krumholzibacteriia > JAJRXK01 > JAJRXK01 > JAJRXK01. The sequence goes on along the minus strand of CAZQHE010000001.1, from coordinate 28,528 downwards.
TGCACGAGGACCGGCACTTCCCAGTAGGGCCGTCCCTGCACGAAGCGCTCGAAGCCGCGGAACTCCACGATGTGCAGCCGCGCCTGCTCCACCTTGCCGTCTTCGTCGAGCCGGATGGTCACCTTGCCGTGCCCCTCGACCCGGCTCAGGGGATCGATCACCACGCGCCGGGCGCCGCCGGTCGGAGTCGTCTGCGTCTCTGCAGCCATGACCGTCCTCTCAGTCGTAGCGGATCTGGTGGACCGGAAGGGCGACCTCTTCGCCCCCGATCAACTGCGACAACACCGTCCACAGGGCGTCGGCCGATGGCGGACACCCGGGAACGTGGTGATCGATGTCGACGACCTCGTGGCAGGGAACCACGTGTTCGAGCAGCAGTGGCAGCTCGGGGTCGTCGGGAACGCGGTCGTCGGGATTGTGCAGCGTCGGGCCTCGCCGATAGGACTCCTCGAGACACTCGTCGAGTCCCACCGTGTTGCGCACGCCGGTGATGCCGGACATCACCGCGCAGTCGCCCACCGACACCAGCACGTCGCACATGGCGCGATAGCGGCGCAGCACGATCACGTTCTCCTCGGTCGCGCACGCGCCCTCGATCAGGCCCACGTCGCAGCGCGCCGCGAAGTCCTTGAGGTCGTTGATGGGAGAGCGATCGAACTCCACGAGGTCGATCAGGCTCAGAATGCGTTCGTCGATGTCGAGCAGCGACATGTGGCAGCCGAAGCAGCCCGCCAGGGCCGCCGTCGCCACGCGGACCTTCTTCACGACCGGTCCTCCCCGTTGTTCGAGACGTGGCGCGCGCGTTCCAACTCGGACCCGATCGGTGCCTCGTCGAAGCGGCGGTGGCCGATCGGGACCGAGTAACCCTCGTGCTTCGGGAGCAGCGCCCCCGTCGGACACGCATGGGTCGCCCGGTCGTCGACCGACGCGTCGGTGCCCACCAGTCCCTCGGCCGCGTTCACGGCCACGCGTTGGCGCAGGCCCCTCTCGGTGAACTGGTAGGTGTTCTTGCGGTCGATCTCCTGGGACACCCGCACGCAGCGTCCGCACTGCACGCAACGATTGCGATCGATCCAGATCTCCGGGTGCGTGGCGTCGACGTCGCGGTCGGGCCAGAGCTGACGGTACCGGGTGTGGGTCACGCCGAAGCGGTAGGCCAGGGCCTGCAGCTCGCAGTGGCCGCTGGCCTCGCAGAACATGCAGAAGTGGTTGCCCTCGACCAGGAGCATCTCGATCACGCACCGCCGCAGCTCGTGCAGGCGCGGAGTGTCGTTCTCGACCTCGATGCCCTCGGTCACGGGGAAGGTGCAGGTCGACTGTGGTCGGCCGTCGACGAAGCACGTGCACAGGCGGCACGCGCCGTGCGGCGTCACGCCCTCGACGTGGCACAACCGGGGGATCCAGATCCCTGCCTCCTGGGCGGCCTCCAGCACCGTCTGGTCGGGTCGACCGCGGATCTCCTGACCGTCGATGGTGAACGCGACACGGTCGGTCATCGGCGCATCTCCTCGGGTGGCTGGAAGTGGCTCGATTCACGCCCGGTGATCACCCGCGACATCTCGAGCATCGCCGAGAGATCGTAGGAGGGGCGGAGTCGGTCCTCGGCTTCCACACAGCGGCGTGTATAGGCGTCGCGGAAGTGCTCGAGCGTGCTGAGAACCGGCCGGGCCGAGGTCTGTCCCAGTCCGCACCGGCTCATGGTCGAGATCGTCTCGCCGAGCTCCTGCAATTCGTCGAGGGCGCGCCGCGTGGCGCGATGGTCGAGCAGGTCCTGCAGGCGCTCGCGCAGGACCACGTTGCCCACCCGACAGGGCGTGCAGGTGCCACAGCTCTCGTCGATGAAGAAGTCGAGCTGTTCGGCCGCGATCTCCAGCGGGTCGCGGGTGGCGTCGAAGCAGATGATCGCGCCGCCGGTCGACAGGTCGCCGTAGCCGAGCCGGCGGTCGAAGTCCGAGGGTGCGACCATGGACCCCGAGGGGCCTCCCACGCACACCGCCGAACTCCCGGTCGCCCCGACCCGTTCGAGCAGGTCGCGCAACCGGGTGCCGAAGGGCAGCTCGTACACCCCGGGGTGCTCGCAGTCCCCACACACGCTGTAGAGCTTGGTCCCGGCCATGTCGCCGATGCCCTGTCCGGCGAACCACCCGGCGCCGTGCTCGAGGATCCGCGCCGCGCAGCTGAAGGTCTCGACGTTGTTCACGGGCGTGGGATTGCCCATGAAGCCCTTCTGCACGGGGAAGGGCGGGCGGTCCTTCGGGTCACCACGCAGGCCCTCGCACGACGAGATCAACGAGGTCTCCTCGCCGCAGACGTAGGCCCCCGCACCCATCTGGATCCGCACGTCGAAGTCGAAGTCCTCGACCCCGAGGACGGCCCGTCCCAGGAGACCGCGACGACGACGACGGCGCAGGACGTCCTCGAGGTGGGGACGCAGGTAGGCGTACTCGGCCCGCAGGTACACGATGCCCTCGCTCGCGCCGAGCGCCCAGGCGGCGATGGTCATGCCCTCGATCACCTGGTCGGGGCGCTCGGTGAGCAGTACACGGTCCTTGAAGGTGCCCGGCTCGCCTTCGTCGGCATTGCAGAACACGTAGCGCTGCCCGCCCGCGGCGTTGCGCGCCAGGCGCCATTTGGTGCCGGTCGGAAAGCCCGCCCCGCCGCGGCCGCGCAGCCCGGAGCGCTCGACCTCGTCGATCACGTCGAGCGGAGCGCGCTGCAACGCCGCGTGGAGCCCGGCCTCGGCCGCGCGCTCGTCGTCGAAGTGCACCGGACCCGGCTGGCGCACGTTGTTGCGCACCATCGAGCGCACCAACGGGTGGGCATTGTTGCCGTCGCCGAGTTGGCGGACCAGGCGTCGCGGATCGCCGTGGCGCCGGAGTTCGCGCACGATCCATCGCGCCTTCCACGGGGTGACGTCCGTCACCGGCACGTCGTCCACGAGCACGCCCGGAGCCTGGTCGCTCAGACCGATGCATGCCGTCCAGTCGAGGTGGAAGTCGCCGTCGGGCGTGGTCTGCCCCATGGCCACGCCCAGTTCGTCCTCGAAGGCCGCGGCCACCGCGTCGGCCCCCTGGTGGCGGTCGACGACGTCGTCGCACACGCGGATGGTCCGCGCGCCCGCCGGCTCGTGGCGCAGGAACGAGTAGAAGGTCACGAGGCTCTTCACGTCGACGCGCGGGATGTCCAGCGTCCGCGCGACGCGGTCGACGGTGTCGTCGTCGAGGTGCCCGAGCTCGCGCTGCACCTCCAGGGCGATGTCCATCAGACGGGTGCGATCGCGGCCGAAGTGGTCGCAGATCGCCTCCACCGCACGGGCCGGATCGGTGCCGTGCAGCGGCTGCTGCCGTGGGTGCATGGTGGCTCCCGGGGAGGAGCCGTCCCACGCGGCGCGGCGGTCGGAGGGGCAGGCTCACGGCCGTCGGGTCGAGTGGAACGGCCGCTGTGTTCCACGGTCCGGGACCGCCATCCCTGATGAAACGCGCGATCCCGGCGACGACTCGCCCGACAGGGAACACCGAGGCGCGAATCCGCGCGATTCCAAAGCTGTGATCCGATACACAATGATTCAGGTACACCACTTGCGGCGGTCCGGCGCCGACCGGGCGTGTGCCGACACGCCCGGTCGCGTGTTCCCAGTCGATGGGTGCGGTCGCGTTCCGGACGTGGCCGTCCCCGGCGGGCTTGTGGCACAATCGAGGGGCGTCGGACCCACGCCCTCCATCGCCCACGAACTCCCGCCCGACGTTTCGCCCGAACCCGATCTCCGCATCCGGCGGACACCCGGAGGATCTCGATCATGTCGTTCCGTTCGACGGCCGTACTCGCGGCCGCGCTGCTGACGCTGCCACTGGCCGCGTCGGCCCAGATCGAGGAGAACCTCTCCTCGTACACCGAGAACAACGCCGCGGGCTATCTCGAGCCCTTCCGCGACACCATCAGCTCGGGCCTCGGCAGCGGTCTGTTCACGACCGCCGAGATCCCGAAGGCCCGTCCCTACTTCCGGGTCGCCGCACGCGCGATGCTCGTGCAGTTCAGCGACGACGACCGCACCTTCCAGGCCACCGCCGAGGACTACTTCCCCGGAACCGGCTCCTACGAGGCCCCGACGGTGATCGGCGACACCGATCCCGATCCGGTGCAGGGTCCCGGCGGCACCAGCTTCCAGTTCCCCGGCGGACTCGACATCGACCGGTTGCCGATCGCCGCCCCGCAACTCGTCGTGGGCGGATTCATGGGCACCGAGGCCATGCTACGCTTCTTCACGGGAGAGTTCGGCGAGGACGACATCGGCGACGTCTCGCTCTTCGGGATCGGCGCGCGCCACAGCATCTCGCAGTACGTCCCCGCCTCGCCGGTCGCGCTCTCCGCCTCGGTCATGTACCAGACCTTCGAGATCGGCGACGGCCTCGTCGACTTCTCCCAGACCTCGCTCGGCGTGCAGGCCAGCCGCAGCTTCCCCTTCGTCGAACCCTACGCCGGCCTCGCCCTGCACATGTCGTCGATGAGCAGCGAGTACGAGTTCGACGCCGTCGGCGAGACCGAGACCATCGACGTCGACTTCGACGATCAGACGAACGTCCAGCTCACGCTGGGCGCGGCCCTGAAGCTGCTCGTGTTCAGACTCAACGGCGAGCTCGGCGTGGGCGACCAGACCACGTTCTCGCTCGGACTCTCTCTCGGAATCTAGGAGGCCCCGGACATGAACATCCCACGCAACCACATGCTGCTGCCCCGCTCCGTCGCCCTCCTCGGCCTCGTCGCCGTCGGCCTGCTCCTTCCCGGCTGTCTGACCGAGGAGACCGAGGTCAACGGGAGCGTGCCGATCACCCTGAGCGCCGAGTGGACCACGCAGGGCTTCACCGACTCCGACGGCACGCTCGGCGGTCTCACGAATCCCCAGATCGACGAGATCTTCGAGGACCTCGACGATGCCGATCTCGAGGCGGTCCGCCAGGCGCTCGAGGCAGGCGAGGAGGTCCTGATCGCCGGCCTGCGAGCCTTCGTCACGCGCAACGAGGGCCACGTCGCCGCGCGGGAGGGAAATCTGGAGATCGACACCGGCACGGGATTCGAGACCGCCGCGACGGTGAGCGTGCCCAGCAACGACGTCGGCGTCGAGGCCACGGCCGCCAACGGCCGCATCGTGATCGACGAGTCGTTCGCCGGCCTGGCGCAGCTCCGCGGCGTGATGCAGGACTTCCTGACGGCCTACCTCGCCGGCAACCGCGACACGGCCCGCCAGATCCTGCTGGGCGTGTCGTGGAGCGCCACGTGGAGCTCCACGCCCCCGCCGACCGCGCAGGACCCCGACGACTTCGACTGGACCACCGAGATCATCGTCATGGTCCCCTCGCAGTACACGATCGACGTTCCGAACCTCTGAGCCGGCCGGCACTCCCCTTCACGGGCCCGCTTCCACGCCGGAAGCGGGCCTTCTCGTTCCACCCGCTTGAACGCCGAGCGGGCTTCGCCTAGGGTTCGCCCGATTTGCTCTCCGCTCTCTCCACCGCGTCGCGAGGATCGCGGTCCCCGCGGCGGAGGTCGGCATGACCGAACGTGCGGACGTCCACGGGCCGTCCAGATCCCGTTCCGACAACCCCTCCCCCCTGCTCGCCCTCGAAACGGGACACACCTTCCGCGGCCGCTGGTTCGGCGGGGCGTGGAGCCGTCCCGGTCCGGCCGACGTCACCCACGTGGCCGCCGGCGGCGAGGTCGTGTTCCAGACGGGGATGACGGGCTACCAGGAGATCCTCACCGACCCGAGCTACGCCGGGCAGATCGTGGTGTTCACCGCCGCGCACATCGGCAACTACGGGATCCACGCGGGCGAGGACGAGTCGGAGGCGGTGCGGCCGGCCGGGATGGTCGTGCGCGACCACTGCACCCGCACCTACCACCAGCGCGCCGACCGCGACCTCGACGACGTCCTGCGCAGCGCGCGGGTGCCGGCGATCAGCGACGTCGACACGCGCGCGATCACGGCGATCCTGCGCGAACGCGGATCCTGCCGCGGCGTGCTCGGAATCGGCCGCGCCGACGAGCTGGTCGAGGCCGCCCGCGCGATCCCGCCGATCGCCGCCACCAACTGGGTGGAGCGGGTGACCTGCGCCGAGCCATGGACCCTGCCGGCGGCGCCAAGGAACTCGGACATGCCCCGCTTCGCGGTGACGGCTCTCGACTACGGGGTGAAGCGCAGCATCCTGGAACGACTGCGCGAGGAGGGCTGCGACCTGACGATCGTCCCGGCCACCTCCAGCGCCGACGACATCCTGAGCGGCCGCCTCGGACCGGTCCCCGACGGGATCTTCCTGAGCAACGGCCCCGGCGATCCCGCGATCCTCGATTCGCAGGTCCAGACGATTCGTGAGCTCCTCGACTCGCAGATCCCCGTGTTCGGGATCTGCCTCGGCCACCAGCTGCTGGGCCGCGCCATCGGCGGCACCACCTTCAAGCTGCCCTTCGGCCACCACGGGGCGAACCATCCGGTGCGGCGCGAGCACGACCGCCGCGTCGAGATCACCAGCCACAACCACAACTACGCGCTGCGTCCCGACTCGGTCGACCCCGAGCGCGTGCACGTCACGCACCGCAGCCTGAACGACGACTGCGTCGAGGGCCTCGAACTGCTCGGTCGTCCGGTGTACTCGGTGCAGTACCACCCGGAGGCCGCTCCTGGACCGCGTGACGGCCAATACCTGTTCGGCCGCTTCGTCGACGACATGACCGCCCACCGCGCCCGGAGAAGCCCCTGATGCCGGCCCGCCGCGACCTGAAATCGATCATGGTGCTCGGCTCCGGCCCGATCGTCATCGGACAGGCCTGCGAGTTCGACTACTCCGGCACGCAGGCGCTCAAGGCCCTGCGCGCCGAGGGCTACCGCACCATCCTGCTCAACAGCAATCCGGCCACGATCATGACCGATCCCGAGCTCGCCGACCGGACCTACGTCGAGCCGCTCACCGTGGAGACACTCGATCGCATCCTCGAGCGTGAGAAGCCCGACGCCATCCTGTCGACGGTCGGCGGCCAGACCGGCCTGAACCTGGCCGTCGAGGCCGACGAGGAGGGCGTGCTCGAGCGCCACGGGGTGGAACTGCTCGGCGCCGGCGCGCGCAGCGTGCAACTGGCCGAGGACCGCGAGCTGTTCAAGGAGACCATGGCCGGCATCGGCCAGCGCACGCCCCGCAGCCGACTGGTCCGCACCCTGGAACAGGGCCACGCCGCTCTCGAAGAG
>CAZQHE010000001.1:0-21284 GCA_964593155.1 uncultured bacterium | reverse complement strand
GGCTTCCCCACCATCCTGCGCGCGAGCTTCACGCTGGGCGGCGCCGGTTCGGGGATCGCCCACACGCCCGAGGAGTACGAGTCGTTGCTGCGCGAGGGCCTGGCCCTGTCGCCGGTCACCAGCGTGCTCGTCGAGGAGAGCGTGCTCGGGTGGAAGGAGTACGAACTCGAGGTGATCCGCGACCACGCGGGCAACGGCATCATCGTCTGCTCGATCGAGAACGTCGACGCCATGGGCGTGCACACCGGTGACTCGATCACGGTGGCGCCGGCGCAGACCCTGACCGACCGCGAGTTCCAGCACCTGCGCGACGACGCCCTCGACGTGCTCGACGCCGTCGGGGTCACCACCGGCGGCTCGAACGTTCAGTTCGCCGTGCATCCGGTGACCGGCGACCGCGTGGTGATCGAGATGAACCCGCGCGTGTCGCGCAGCAGCGCGCTGGCGAGCAAGGCCACGGGCTATCCGATCGCGAAGATCGCCACCCTGCTGGCGATCGGATACACGCTCGACGAGCTGCCCAACGAGATCACCGGCACCTCGAGCGCCTGCTTCGAGCCGAGCATCGACTACACGGTGGTGAAGATCCCGCGCTGGAGCTTCGAGAAGTTCCCGGGTACGAGCGACACCCTGGGCACCACCATGCGCTCGGTGGGCGAGGTCATGGCCATGGGCCGGACCTTCCGCGAGGCCCTGCAGAAGGCCATGCGCGCGCTGGAGCTCGATCTGGACGGCTGGGTCCCGCGCAGGGGAGCCAGGAAGGTGGACACGCAGACCCTGCTCGAACACCTGGAGCGGCCCACGCCCGATCGCATGCACCAGCTGCACACCGCTCTTCGCCGCGGCGTCGAACCGAGCGAGCTGCACCGCGTGACCGGCATCGACACCTGGTTCCTCGACAACCTGGCCGAACTCAGCCGGGTGGAGGGCTGGTTGCGCAGCGTGGGTCTCGACGAGCTGACCCACGACGTCCTGCTGCGCGCCAAGCAGGAGGGCTTCTCCGACGCACGCATCGCGCGCTTGCTGCAGAACGACTCCGACGAACCGGTGATCGCCGACGACATCCGCGCCCTGCGCGCCGAGATGGACGTCCACCCCGTCTTCCGCCGTGTCGACACCTGTGCCGCCGAGTTCGCGTCGGAGACACCGTACCTGTACTCGACCTGGGAGGACGGCCCCTGCGAGGCCCGACCGACCGACCGCCGCAAGGTGATCGTGCTGGGCTCCGGGCCGAACCGCATCGGCCAGGGAATCGAGTTCGACGCGTGTTGTTGCCACGCGGTGGGTGCCCTGCGGGCCGAGGGCGTCGAGGCGATCATGGTGAACTGCAACCCCGAGACGGTGAGCACCGACTACGACACCGCCGACCGTCTCTACTTCGAGCCGCTGCGCTTCGAAGAGGTCATGCACATCGTCGAACTCGAGAAGCCCGAAGGCGTGATCCTCACGCTGGGCGGGCAGACGCCGTTGAAGCTCGCCCACCGTCTGCAGCACAACGGCGTGCCGCTGCTCGGCACGCCCGTCGACGCGATCGACCGCGCCGAGGACCGTGACCGCTTCGGCGAGCTGTGCACCAAGCTCGGGGTGATGACCCCCGAGCACGGCTCGGCGCGCAGCATCGACGAGGCCCGCCGCGTGGCGGCCGACATCGGCTACCCCGTGATGGTCCGTCCCAGCTACGTGCTCGGCGGCCGCGGGATGCGTGCCGTCGACGACGAGGCCGGTATGCTCCAGTACTTCGAAGAGGCCGCCCGCGTCGAGCCCGAGCACCCGGTACTGATCGACCGCTTCCTCGAGGACGCCGTGGAGTTCGACGTCGACGCCGTGTGCGACGGGCGGCGTGTGGTGATCGGCGGGATCATGCAGCACATCGAAGAAGCCGGCGTGCACTCCGGCGACAGCTTCGCGGTGCTGCCTCCCTACCGCTGCACTCCCCTCGATCTCGACACCATGCGCGACACCACGGAGAGCCTGGCCCTCGAGCTGGGCGTGGTCGGTCTGATCAACGTGCAGTTCGCGATCCACCGCGGTCAGCTCTACGTGCTCGAGGTCAATCCCCGCGCGTCGCGTACCGTTCCCTTCCTCGAGAAGGCCACCGGCGTCCCGTTGGCCGAGATCGCCACACGCTGCATGATCGGCCGGTCGCTCGACGACCAGGGCATCGGCGACGCACCGCCGCTGACGGAGGTCTTCGTCAAGGGTCCCGTGTTCCCCTTCCGTCGCTTTCCCGACAGCGACCGTCTGCTCGGTCCCGAGATGAAGAGCACGGGCGAGGTCATGGGGATCGGCACGACCTTCGGCGAGGCCTTCGCCAAGGCGGAGCAGGCCTCGGGCATCCCGCTGCCCACCGGCGGGTGTGCCTTCCTCAGCGTGAACGACCGCGACAAGCAGCCCGCGCTGCCCATCGCCCGCGATCTGGCCCGACAGGGCTTCTCGTTGCTGGCCACCGAGGGCACCCAGCGCTTCCTCACCGACCACGGGCTCGAGGCGGAGTGGATCGCCAAGGTGGGCGAGGCCCAGCCCGACATCGCCGACGCGATCCACGACGGCCGGGTGCAGCTGGTGGTCAACACCACGCTCGGCGCGCGCAGCCGCTTCGACGAGGTGGCGATCCGCCGGACCGCGACGCTGTCCGACGTTCCCTGCATCACCACGCTCTCGGGAGCGCGGGCGGCCGTCGACGGCATCCGATGGATGCGCTCGACCGCGCCGGGCCTGAGTGCACTGCAGGACCTCTACGGAACGACGGCGGAGGGAGGGACCGGATCGTGATACTCTCTTCTCCGTGGTCGGCATCGGCCGAAGTCCACCCCGGTTCCCGGGCCGCACCGGTGGCGGAGGGAGACGTTCCATGCGAATCGTCGTGATACGGCACGGGATCGCGATCGACCGCGAGCACCCCGAGTGTCCGCCCGATCCCGAGCGCTTCCTCACCGACGAGGGACAGCAACGCACGCGCCGCGCGGCGCGGGGGCTGAAACGGCTGAACGTCCGGCCCGACCGCGTGATCAGCAGTCCCTGGCGGCGGGCCGTCGAGACGGCGCAGATCTGCGCCGACGTCCTGGGACTCGATCCCGCAGACATCGACCGCCGCGACGACCTGCTTCCCGATGCCGCCCCGCGGTCGATCGTCGACCATCTCCGGACCCTCGACACCGACTGCCCGATCGTGGTGGGACACGCTCCGCACGTCGATCTCCTGGTCGCCACGCTGCTCGGCGCCGAAGACCGGACGATGTCGTCGTTGAAGAAGTCGGGCGCTGCGAGCATCGTGCTGGCGACGGCCGATTCCGATGCGTGGTTGGAGTGGCTGCTCACCCCCAAGATACTGCGCCGGCTGGGCCGGACCTGACCCGAGCGAGATCCGTCCGAGAGACCCGTGCACTCCTCCGCCCCCACTCCCGGCTCCCCACGCGACCACGTCGCGGCGGTCGACCTGGGGTCGAACAGCTTCCACCTGGTGATCGCGCGCCAGGGCGACCACGACCTGCGGATCCTCGACCGTCGCCGCGAACCCGTGCGGCTGGCCGAGGGCCTGGCCCCCGGCGGCGAGATCCGGCCCGAGGTCCAGGAGCGCGCGATCGCGTGCCTCGAACGCTTCGGCGAGCGCCTTCAGGGAATCCCGCCCCACCGTGTGCGGGCCGTGGGAACCAACACCCTGCGCCTGGCCAAGCGCTCACCGAGCTTCCGCAACGCTGCCCGCGCCGCGCTCGGCCACACCATCGAGGTGATCAGCGGCGTCGAGGAAGCGCGCCTGATCTACCTGGGTGTCGCCCACACCATTCCGGCCCGCCGCGAACGCCGCCTCGTCGTCGACATCGGCGGCGGCTCCACCGAACTCATCCGCGGTCGGGGCTTCGAGGTCGAACTCGGCGCCAGTCTGTTCATGGGCTGCGTGAACTACTCCCGGCGCTTCTTCGGCGAGGGTCGCATCGACCGCGATCGCTTCCGCCAGGCCCAGACCGCCGCGCAGCTCGAGGTGCGGGCGATCGAGGAGCAGCTCCGCGAAGGAGGGTGGGATCGTTGTATCGGAGCCTCGGGAACGGTGCTGGCGATCTCGGAAGTGTTGCGCCAGTCGGGATGGACCCACGGCGAGATCACCCAGTCCGGCATGAAGAAGCTGCGCAAGGCCCTGGTCCACGCCGGCCGCGCCGACGCCATCGACCTGCCGGGACTGAAGTCGGACCGCCGACCGGTGATCGCCGGAGGACTGGCGATCCTGCTGGCGATCTTCAAGCGTCTGAAGATCGACCGCCTGGAACCCAGTCCCGGTGCGCTGCGCGAGGGCGTACTCTACGACCTGCTCGGCCGGATCCAGCACGAGGACGTGCGTGACCGCACGATCCGCCGCATGGTCGAGCAGTACCGCGTCGACGTCGCCCAGAGCAACCGCGTGCTGAACACGGTGCGGCACCTGCTGGACCAGGCGGAGCCCGGCACCGAACTCGACGGGGAGTCCGCCCGCCGCACCCTGACCTGGGCGGCACGGCTGCACGAGATCGGCCTGGCCGTCGCCCACACGGGCTACCACAAACACGGTGCCTACCTGCTGGCCGAATCCGACATGCCGGGGTTCAGCCGTGACGACCAACAGATGCTGTCGGCGATCGTGCGGGGCCACCGGCGGAAGCTGCGGACCGAGTACTTCGACTCGGTCGCCGACGACATCCGCGCGTCGGCCGTCCTGCAGTGTCTGCTGTTGCGCCTGGCCGTGTTGCTCAACCGCAGTCGTCGGCCGGGACCGGAACCCACGCTACACGTCGACGCCGGCAACCGCGCCTTCGACCTGCGCTTCGGCGGGGGCTGGCTCGACGAGCACCCGCTCACCATCGCCGATCTCGACGAGGAGGCGCGCCAGTGGAAGTCGGTGGGATGGACGCTGACCTTCGGTCACGAGAGCGCGGAACCGGCCCGATGAACTCCCCGGTCGAACTCTCCGATCCCTACGCCGCACCCTCGGTCTACGACATCCTGCACACGCCGGGCACCGCGGCCGAGGTCGACCTGCTCGAACGTCTCGCCGCGCGCTTCGACGCTCCCGGGGGGCGGCGAAGGCGCTGGCTCGAACCCGCGTGCGGAACCGGCCGCTACCTGCGGGTGCTCGCCGGCCGGGGCTGGCGGGCGGCGGGCTTCGATCTCGACGAGGGCATGCTGGACTACGCGCGTCGTGGTCTGCGAAGGCGCGGCACGAGCCGCCGGGTGGAACTCGTGCGCGCCGACATGACCGGCTTCGCCGACCACTTCGGCGAAGAGTCCTTCGACGTGGCCTTCGTACTGGTGAACAGCTTCCGGCACCTCATGCGCGCATCGGACGTCCGCGCGCACCTGCGCGACATGGCGCGTGTCCTGCGACCGGGCGGCCTGTACGTCGTCGGCATCAGCCTGACGATCTACGGCGAGGAGGATCCGACCGAAGACGAGTGGACCGGTCGTCGCGGTCCGTGCACGGTGCACCAGCTCGTGCAGTACCTCCCCCCCGACCGCGCGACACGCCGGGAGACGGTGATCAGCCACATCGAGGTGCTGCGGCCCGGCGGCCTCGAGGTCCTCGACACGACCTATCCGCTGCGCAGCTACGACGAGGCCCAGTGGCGGGCGACCCTCCGCGGCAGCGGCTTCGAGCGCGCGGGCGTGGTCGACGACCGCGGGCGCCCGCTGGGCGGACACCCCACCACCTACCAGCTCGAGATCCTACGCCGGACCTGAGTCCTCGCGCCGGGGCAGGTGGACCCGGCGCTCGTCGGGCTCGGCGTGCGGGCGGTAGAGGATCGCCACGTGACCGACGACGCCGGCCACGCCCGCGTCGAGACGATCGGCCAACGCAGCCGCCAGCCTCTTGCGGTCGTCCTTGTGGTCGACGAAGCGCACCTTGATCAGTTCGTGCGCGGCGAGGGCCTCGTCCACCGACGCGACGAGCGTGTCGCTCAGGCCGTCCTTGCCCACGTGCGCCACCGGCTGCAGGCCGTGGGCGGCGGCGCGAAGCGCCCGGCGTTGGTATCCGGCCAGGTCCATGCTCATACGGTGTCCTCCGGTCCGTTCTGGAGCTCGCGCAGGAGCTGGGTGGCGAAGCTTCCGGCCGGAAGCGTGAACTCGAGACGGATCCCCTCGCGGAGTTCGGCCACGGCCGGTTCCTCGGTGATCTCGAGCCCGAGATCGTCGACCGCCACCGTGCACGGACGGCGGCTTCCGGGCAGACGCTTGCCGTGGCGCTCGAGTTCGGCGTAGTCCAGGCCGACCTCGGCCAGGATCGCGTGCTCGAAGGCCGCCGACGGCGTGCCCTCGGGTGGACGTCGCGTCTTCGCTCCGGGCATCGGACCGGTGAGCTGCAGCTCACCCGCATCGAGCCGCGTCTGGTCGTCCGACGGATCCTCGGTGGCGAACATCCCGCCCGACTCGGTCTTGCGCAGCACGTCGCCCGGGAGCACGCGCCCCAGACCGCCCCCTTCCCGACGGCGATAGACGTAGAGGTTGAACACCCCCGACTGCGCCGCACTGGCCGCGAAGGTGAAGCGCCGGTCGAGCCTCGGTGCGGCGATCGCGCCGAATCCGCGTTCGAGATTGGTGCCGTCGAGGCCGAAGCGCTGCGGCCCGTAGAGATTCTCCAGGCCGCCCTGCGCTCGCAGGCGATCGAGCTTGGCCCGACTGCGCTCGGGTGCGGCGTCGACCTCGAGATCGCGCAGCACCACCGAGAAGCGGTTGGCCTTCAGATGACCGGTGCGCAGCTTCTGACCGTGCGGGTGGAAGTCCAGCACCCGCACCCGTGGGTCGTCGAAGGTCTGAAGCCGCTCGCGGGCCGACCAGGGCAGGCTGATCCACTGGCGGGTGACCGCGTCGGCGTCCTTGCGGCCCGCCATGCCCGCCTCTCCACGTTCCACCCCGGTGTGGTCGCAGAGCAGCGCGACCGCCTCGTGCGAGGGGATCTGGCGTTTCTCGATCCGCACCAGCAGATGACGTTCTTCGCGACCGTCGGGCTCGTAGGCCGCGATTTCGTCCACGACGAAGTCCTCGGGACGTTGACGGATGGCTCCACCGATACCGGGCAGGTCGCCCGTGGCGATCGGGGGGTCGATCATGGCGGCGCGCAGCGCCGGGTCGAAGTCCAGGCGGTTCACGGAGTCGTTCGGTCCAGATCGGCGAGACGCGTGTGCTTCATCCAGACCGCGGCGAGGCGCTCGATTCCGTCGCGGTCTTCGTCGTCGAAGCGATCGAGGTGCGGGCTGTCGAGGTCGATCACGCCGAGGCAGGCGCCGTCGTCCATCAGGAGTGGAACGACCAGCTCGGAGTTCGAGGAGGCGTCGCAGGCGATGTGCCCTTCGAAGCGGTGCACGTTGTCGACCACGATCGTACGCCGCTCCGCCACGGCCGTTCCGCAGACCCCGCGCCCCACGGGGATCCGCACGCAGGCCACACGGCCCTGGAACGGACCGAGCACCAGCTCCGTGTCGCGGGCGAAGTAGAATCCGGCCCAGTTCAGGTCGGGCACGCACTCGTAGATCACGGCCGCGGTATTGGCCGCGTTGGCCACCGGGTCGGGTTCGCCCTCGAGCAGGGCGTCGAGCCGGCGTTCGATCTCCTGGTAGCGCTCTCGGGTCGTCACGAACCGCTGCAAACGCACTTCCTCCCGCGCCGGGACGTGGCCTGGGCCCGCCCCGGATCCGGAGCGGGCCTACAGGCTACGCGAACCCTCGTCGGTGGCGCCAGAGGCGCGTTGCAGTTCCTCGCCGACCAGCTCTCGCTGCATGCCGAGGACCTTCTCCTCGAAGAAGAAGCGGTCCTCCCCGAAGGCCGGCCGCAGTTCGTCGAGCCACGCCGCGCGGGGGTCGTGCTCGGCGAAGAAGATCCGCTCGATCCAGCGGGGATCGCGCCCCTGGAGGAACTTGAGCACGAAGACGTCCTCGCCCCCCACGCTGGCCATGCCGTCGACGAGCACCTTGCCGGGCGTGGCGGACATGCTCGGACCACGCACCGTGCGGGCCAGACCCGAGACGTTCTGGTAGGCGCGCTGGAAGATCTGCAGGGCTCGCGCCAGCGGTACCTCGAAGTAGTTGCGCGGACCCGTGTCGCGCTCGACGAACATGTAGTACGGCACCGCTCCGAGAGCGACCTGCTTGCGCCACATGTCGGCCCAGGCCTCGGCGTCGTCGTTCACGTGACGAATGAGCGGTGCCTGGCACCGCACCACCGCGCCGGTGCCGATGATCCGGCGCACGGCCTCCTGGGCGATCGGCGGCTCCAGCTCGACGGGATGCGAGTAGTGCGACATGAGCGCCAGGTGGCGTCCGCTGTCGACGACCTCCTCGAACAGACGCAACAGGTCGTCGGCGTCCTTGTCGGTGACGAAGCGATGGGGCCAATAGGCCGTGGCCTTCGTCCCGAAGCGGATGGTGCGCAACGACTCGACCTGGAGGAGTGGCTCGACGTACTTGCGGATCATCGGCGTCTTCATGATCAGCGGATCCCCGCCGGTGAAGAGCACGTCGGTCACCTCGGGATGCTGCTTCAGGTACTCCACGAGCACGTCGACGTCGCGGGCGGCGAACTTCATGTCCTCGAGCCCGACGAACTGTGCCCAGCGGAAGCAGTAGGTGCAGTAGGCGTGGCAGGTCTGGCCCGCGCTCGGGAAGAACAGCACGGTCTCGCGATACTTGTGCTGCACGCCGGGCACCGGCTCGTCGTCGAGACGCGGCACGTTCAACTGCATCTGCCCGGCCGGGTGCGGATTCATGCGGTGCTGGATCTCGCGCGCCGCCGTCTTGATCGTCGCCTTGTCGGCACCGCGGTGCACGAGGTCGCGCATGACACGCAGGTCGCGTCCCTTCAGCATCCCCTCCTGCGGGAAGGTGAGCTGGAACATGGGATCGTGCGGAACGCGGTCCCAGTCGATGAGTTCCTCGACCACGTAGTTGTTCACCCGGAACGGGAGCACCTGCGACACGGCTTCGATGTCGAGCCGGGTGTCGGCGTCGAGACGCTCCATTCCCTCGATACGATCGAGGTGGGCGGTGCTGAACGCGCGGAACGTACGCGGAGACAGACTGGTTTCGGTCGCCATGGGTCCTCCCTCGGCCGGAGTCGGGGCTCATGGTCCCTGATGTTTTTCATCAGGCTACGTGCGGTTCGGGCGGTGCGCTCGAGACGCCACCGGGAGTGGCGACTGGACCTCGCGCGATCCAGGTGCGCACGCGCCGAGCGGCCAAAGCCGTCGTCGGATCCGCGTCGAGCTCAGATTCGTGACGGGGACAGCTTAGACCACCCGGCTCGGCGCGGCAAGGCAGCCCCGATGCATCGGCATCAATCGTCCTTGACAACGCCGCTTCGACGATTCCGGTGGTAAGCGGACGGCGTTGGACCACGCTGTCCCTGGTACTTGCTGCGAAGGACGTCGCTGCCATACGGGTACTGGGCCGGCGACGACAGTTGCTGGAAACTGATCTGTCCGATCAGCATTCCGGGGTCGATCGCGATCGGCAGATTCGCCACGTTACTCAGTTCGAGGGTCACGTGTCCCTCGAAACCGGGATCGATGAAACCGGCCGTCGAGTGGATCAGCAGGCCGAGACGCCCCAGCGAGCTCTTGCCCTCGAGGCGTGCGACGAGATCTTCGGGAAGTCGGATTCTTTCCAGCGTACTTCCCAGCGCGAACTCACCGGGATGCAGGATGAACCGCTCGCCGGGCTCGATGACGATGCTCTCGGTCAGGTCGTCCATTCGTTCCCGCGGATCGATGAACGTACGCTTGGCATTGTGGAACACGAGGAACTCGCGATCGACGCGCAGGTCCACGCTGCTCGGCTGGACGTGCTCCGGCTCGTAGGGATCGATCAGGAGCCGCCCCGCGTCGATGGCCGCGCGCACGTCACGATCGGACAGGACCATCAGCACCCTCCCCCGTGATCAGTCCTCGTTGACACCGCTCTCCCCCTCGCTGCGCGCGATCACCGCGGCGCCGGTCGAGTCGCTCATCACGTTGGTCGCCGTGCGCAGCATGTCCAGCGGACGGTCGATGGCCAGCATCATCCCGACGACCGCGGCGACCTCCGGCCCGGTCATGCCCACCGATTCGGTCACCACGAAGATCATCACCAGTCCCGCGCTCGGAATGCCCGCGGCTCCGATCGAAGCCAGCAACGCCGTCAACACCACCGTCGCCTGCGCCCCGATCGACAGATCGAAGCCGATGACCTGCGCGATGAAGATCACGCCCACGCACTCGTAGAGCGCGGTGCCGTCCATGTTGATGGTCGCACCCATGGGCAGGGTGAAACTCGCGACCTTGTTGCTCACGCCCACGCGCGATTCGACGCTGCGCATGGTCACCGGCAGGGTGGCCGAACTGCTGCTCGTGGAGAAGGCCATGATCAGGGCCTCGCTCACGTTGCGGACGTGTCGGATCGGGTTCATGCGTCCGACCACCGCGAGGATCATGGGGATCGTGACGAGGTTGTGCACGGCCAGCCCGGCGACGATCGTCACCGCGTAGAGGGCCAGCGAACCGAACGCGCCGACCCCACTGGTGGCCACGGTGTTCGTCATCAACCCCAGCACACCGAGCGGCGCGAGCCGGATCACGCCACCGGTGAGGACCATCATCATCTCGAAGAAGTCCTCGAAGCCGAGCCGTAGCCGCTCGCGCTGGTTCTCGGGCAGCTTGGTGATCGCCACGCCGACGACCAGTGCGAAGAATATGATCGCGAGCATGTCGCCCTCGACCATCGCCTGCACCGGGTTGGTGGGGATCAGACGGAAGATGATCTCGGCCATGCTGCTCGGCGTCTCGAGTTCGGGCAGCTCCTGTGAGATCGACCCGGTGAGATCGGCCCCCACGCCGGGCCGGATGAGATTGACCAGGA
Source organism: uncultured bacterium (assembly GCA_964593155.1). Taxonomy (GTDB): domain Bacteria; phylum Krumholzibacteriota; class Krumholzibacteriia; order JAJRXK01; family JAJRXK01; genus JAJRXK01. The sequence continues at coordinate 10,434 of CAZQHE010000001.1, read as the reverse complement.
CGAGGCCCGTGACGATCGCGAGCAGACTCGTGCTCACGTAGTACAGGAAGGTCTTGCCCCCGAGTCGGCCGAGCGACCGTCCACCGCCGACCGAGGTCACGCCGCTGATGATGCTCGACAGGATCAGCGGCACGATCACCATGCGCAGCAGGCGCACGAAGACCGTGCCCATCCACCCCAGCAACTGGGCGGCGCGTTCACCGCCGAGCAGGCCGAGGATCACGCCCAGGACCATGGCCGCGAGGATCTGCACGTGCAACTGGGCGTACCAGGGACGATGGGTGATCGAACTCGAACTCATGCGGCGGGTCCTCTCCGACGGCTCGGACACCGTGCACGCCGACCTCCTGGCGCGCGCGGACGGGTCAGTCTGCACGATGCCCCGCGCCCGGGGCAACCAGCAGTCTCCGACCACGACGAACGACGCCGCGGGAACCCTCCCGCGGCGCCGTCGATCGGTGAGGACCAACCCGCCAGTTCTACACCCTCACCGAACTCGTGTGCATCCGTGCCTAGCGACGATTGGGTTGCAGTTCGTCGAAGGCGATCGGCAGATCCTCGAGCACCGGCACCTCCGCCGGCGATGCGGGCGACTCCTCGTCGACGGCGACGTCGAACTCGACCTCCGCACCGACACGGGCCATCACCGCCGCGGCGTCGAGCGTCTCGACCTCGTCGAAACCGGGCACCGTCTCGCCCCGGGCGACCAGGATCGGCGTGATCCGCTCGTGGCTGTGCATGGCGTCCTCGTGGCCGAGCACCGCCGCCCGGGCGTAGGCCAGCGCGGCCAGTGTCGTGCGCTCGGTGCGTTCGAGCGCCACACCGAGGTTGTTGTAGAAGACGGCCTGCTCGACGCCGAACTCGAGCGCGCGGCGCAGCGGGTCGATGGCCGCGGCGAAGTCCTCCCGCTGGATCCGCACGTAGCCGAGGTTGTTCAGCGCCCAGGCGTGCTCGGGATCACGCTCGGTGGCCTTGCGGAAGGCGGCTTCGGCCTCCTCGAGATTGCCGCTCGCCAGTTCGATCCGCCCCAGCACGTGCCAGGTGTCCCCGTACTCCAGGTCGAGATCCAGGGCCCGATCGACGGCCATGCGGGCACTCTCCACGTCACCGAGGTCGAGGTGCGCGCGGCCCAGGTTCACCAGGGTGCGCACCGCGTCCGGCGCCAGTTCCAGACTCCGTTCCAGCTCGACGACGGCGCCCTCGACCTCGCCCAGACGACGGTAGGTCAGTCCGAGCAGGTAGTGGCGGTACGGCGAGGTCTCCTTCTCCTCGACCGCCACCTCCAGCGCCGCGGCCGCCACCTCGTAGTCGCCGGCCTCGAAGGCCTGCACGCCGGCCGGCCAGGGCGCGCCCTCGAACGGCGGCGCGGGCTCGGGCGGCGTGGCGTCCGACAGGTCGGACACCTCGGCGGCGGGAAGGGTTGCAGGGGCGTCGACGACCGAGTCGACGACGGGCTCGGCGTCGCGCACGAACTCCACCTCGCGCTCGACGGTCACGTCGTCCACCGCGGCGTCCTGCGCCGCGCGGGCGTCGACCTCGTGCTGGGTCTGGGCGATGAAGATCACGGCGTAGGTCAGGCTTCCGAGAGCGGTCATGGCGATCAGACTCCACTTGGCGTTCACGGCGGTTCCTCCGGTCGGGGGTTCGTTGGGGTCGACCGGGGACATCGCAACGGCGGGGCCGCCGCGCAGAGAATCCGCAAATGATTATCCAGCAACGGATTACTGAGATTCTCGCACGGCGTCCGCTCTACGGATCCGTGTCCCGACGGACACGCTCGGCGGGCGCGTCGGTGCAAGTCGTGGGACGGCGGTGGTTTGACGGTGTGTCCGTGGGGACACGACCGGCGGGTCAGCGGTCCCGCAGGGACACACCCAGGGCCCGGGCCTTCTTGTACAGATGTGCCCGCTCCAGACCCAGCCGCCGCGCGGCTTCGGCGACGTTGCCCCCGGCTCCGGTGACGGCGCGCTCGATCGCACGCCGCTCGGCATCGGCGACGACCTCGCGCAGCGTGGCGGGCGCGGATTCCGGAGCCGAGAGGTCGTCGGGCAGCTCGGCCTCGACCTGGTCGTCTCCGATCGTCTCGTCCGGACTGACGATCGCCAGGCGCTCGACCAGGTTCTTCAGCTCGCGCACGTTGCCCGGCCAGTCGTAGCGGCCCAGCCGTTGACGCGCCGCGCTCGACAAGCGCCGCGGACCGAGCCCCTGCCGCGCCACCGCGCGTTCGAGGAAGAGATCGGCCAGCCCCGGCACGTCCTCCATCCGGTCGCGCAGGGCCGGCACCTCGATCGGCACCACGTTGAGCCGGTGGTAGAGATCCTCGCGGAAGGCTCCCTCGCGGGCGTGTTCCAGGAGATCGCGATGCGTGGCCGCGATCACGCGCACGTCGACCCGTCTGGCCTGGTTGCTCCCGACACGCGACACCTCGCGCGTCTCCAGGACACGCAGGAGCTTGGCCTGGGCGGCCGGTGGCATGTCGCCGATCTCGTCGAGGAAGAGCGTGCCCCCGTCGGCCGCCTCGAACTTCCCGGCCCGCGCGCCGACGGCTCCGGTGAAGGCCCCGCGGACGTGGCCGAAGAGCTCGCTCTCGATCAGCGATTCGGGGATCGCCGCGCAGTTCACCGCCACGAAGGCCCGTTCGCTGCGGCGACTGCCCCGGTGCACGGCACTGGCCACGAGCTCCTTGCCGCTGCCGCTCTCGCCGAGCACGAGCACGGTGGCCTCGGTCGGCGCCACCTGGGCGATGCGCTCGCGCAGGGCGTGCATCGCACGGGAGTCGCCCACCAGATCGCCGCGGCCGACCGCCACGCGCAGGCGACGGTTCTCGACCGTGAGCGCACGCACCCGCAGCGCGTTCTCGAGCGTCACCAGCGTGGTGTCGCGCCCGAGGGGCTTCTCGAGGAAGTCGTGCGCTCCCTCGCGAACCGCGCGCACGGCGGTTTCGATGGTGCCGTGACCGCTCATCATGACCACGGCCAGGTCGGGACGCGTCGCGCGCGCGCGGCGCAGGACCTCCAGGCCGTCGATCCCCGGCAGCCGCACGTCGACCAGGGCACCGTCGAAGTCCTCGTCCTCGAGCCGGCCCAGCGCTTCCTCGCCCGTCTCGACGGTGTGCACCTCGTGGCCGGCCAGGCCCAGCATCTGTTCGAGCATCAGCCGGATGTTGCGCTCGTCGTCGACCACCAGGATCCGCGCACTCATGACCGTGTCTCCTCGGAAGGGGATTCGGGAGCACGCCGGGGAAGGTCGATGCGAACGACCAGGCCTCCTCCGTCGCGGGCCCGGACGTCGAGACGTCCGCCGTGGGCCTCGACGATCCGCAGCGTGACGGGCAGACCCAGCCCCGTGCCGTCGGCCTTGGTCGTCACGTACGGGTCGCCGAGTCGTTCCGCGACCTCGGGGGGCAGACCGGGACCCCGGTCGCGGACCTCGATCCACCACCACTGGGGATCTTCGCCCATGCCGCACGCCAGGACCACCGTCACGTCGGGTGCCGCCTCGGCGGCGTTCTTCAGGACGTTGTGCACCGCACGCCTCAACTGCTCGGCGTCGGCGTGCACCGACTCGGGCGCGGCCTCGACGTCGGCCTCGAAGACGACGTCGGGGTGGGCGGCGCGGGCCGCGCCGAGAGCCGCGTCGAACAGGTCGGCGACCGCGACCGGGGCCACCGCGAGCCGCGGCTGGCGGGCGAAGTCCCGGAACTCCTCGACCAGGCGCTGCAGGCTCTGCAACTGGTCGCGGGCCGTACGCAGACTCGCCGACAGAGCGGCGCGGGCCGCAGGATCGTCGCGCGTGGCCGCCGTCTCCACGTTGTCCACGGCCAGCGACAGCGGGCTGAGCGCGTTGCGGATCTCGTGGGCGATGCGGCGGGCGATCTCGCGCCACGCCGCCCGGCGTTCGGCACCGCGGATCCGTTCCTCGGCGTCGTCGAGATCGCGCGTCAACTGCCGCAGGGCCGTCCCGAGCTGCCGCACCTCGCGCGGTCCACCCTCGGGCAAATCCGGATGCCGCGCCCCGCGCCCGATGGCTCCCACCGCGCTCGCCATCTGTTCCAGGGGCCGGCCCAGCCCGGCGGCCACCGCGGGCGCCGCCACGGCTGCGACGACCAGTCCCCCGACCGCGGCCACGAGGATCCAGATCCGCAGTCCGTCGAGCGCCCGCATCGCGGCCGGTCGTCCCGGGTCCCAGGTCAGGAACGCGCCCTCACCGGGCTGCCAGTCGGCGGGCAACTCGAAGCGGCTCTCGCCGCGGGCCGGTGACGGAGCGCCCCAGCGCAGGGCATCGAGCTCCAGCTCGTCGCGCCAACCGTCCAGGACCTTCGTGCCCAGATCGAGGCCGACCACCAGGCGCAGGTCGCCGCCGGGTCCGGCTGTGCGCGCCATGGCGCCCACCGTCCAGTCCGGCGCGCCGGCGCCCGGTGGCGAGGCGTCGAAGACCAGCCGCGCGCTCGGCAGCGCGCCGAGCAGGTCGTCGGCGCGCGGATGGATGCGTCCTGCACCGGCCCGCCAGCGGGCACTCGACAGCACCCTTCCCTCACCGTCGAGCAGGAGGATCTCGTGGACCGCGAGCCGCGAGGCCGCCGCCCCCGCCCAGTCCGCCAGGGCCCGACGGACCTCTGGACCTCCGCGGGCGGCGTCGGCAGCGACGGTGGCGAACAGACCGGTGTCGACGAGTTCGCGCAGGGCGATCCCACTGGCCCGCCCCCGATCGCGGAGCGCGGCCACGGTCAGCGCACGCCGCTCCTGCTCCCACGTGCGGAGGGTGTCGCGGCTCACCTGCCGCCGCGCCAGCTCGAGGCCTCCCGCGACGATCAGCACCAGCGACAGGGCCACCGCCATCAGGGCCACGGTCCAGCGCGCCCGTAGTCCCACGGCGCTCAATCCACCCGGCCGCGCCGGGTCTCGAACGCGGGTTCGTCGGCCCGGTCGCCGATCTCGGGAACGGGCGCGTCGGGCCGCGACCACTGCGGATCGGCCCGGTGCGCGGCCCACCAGTCCAGCCAGAACGAAGCCTGCGCCCCGGGATCGAGGGTCTCCACCCCGGGGGGCTCCTCGACCCCCGTGAGGCGTTCCAGTACGCGGCGCAGGAACGCGCGGGCGTCGTCCCAGTCGATGGCGGCGACCTGCGAGCGCCCGTCGATCGTCTGGGTGCGATACGCCATGGCGAACCCGGCGCCATGGGCCTCTTCGCGCGGCAGTGGCAGGAGCGCGATCAGCTCTCCGACCGCGCCACGGTGACGCGGGCCCAGGCGGTCGACCACGAGGTCACGAACGGCGCGCTCCAGGTAGATCGATCGGGCCCAGGCCGCGGCCGACACGGGAGGACCGGCGTCGGAGTCGAGACCGTCGAGGAACTGCGCGAGGTCGGGCGCCCGCGTGGGATCGCGCCAGTAGCGGGCCTGCCACTGCGCCGACTCCCACCAGCCCAGCGCCGCGAAGCGCCGGTGCGCCAGATCGGGACCGCTGAACGGGCGCCCCACGCTGCGCTCCAGCGCATCGAGGGCCAGCGCCCACAGATCGTCGACGGCGTGGCCGACCGTGGTCCCGCGGTCGGGGTCCCAGCGCCGCGGCCCGATCCCGAGCGCGGCGAAGCCGTCGGGCAGGGTGCGCAGGGTCTCGACCAGTCCCGAGGCGAGAAAGGTGTACCGCGCCGGCGCGAGACGACGCAGCACCCGCACCCGCAGCACCGGATCGGCGTCGAGGGCCGCGATCCAGTGCGGCGCCACCCGGGCGTCGGGGTCGCGCGGCGGGAGTTCGAGGGCGGCCATCCACGCCTCGACGTCGGGAATGCGCGCGGGGTCGTGCGTGAAGCGGGGGTCGTCGCCGCGCTCGGCCCACCACCGGGTCGCGATCCGGACGATGCCCGCGACCTCGGCGGCTCTCCGGCGCCCGGTGGCCTGCATCGCCCGCTCGAGCTCTGCGGCGAAACGGACGTCGCGCCCCACCCCGGGTTCGGGACCGATCTCCCGCAGCAGGCGCAGGCCCTGCCACTGCACGTCGGGCCACGACGGTGGGCGTTGCGACGGGTCCGGGCCCCGGTCCCTCGGCACGTACAGGGAGTCGAGCTCGGCCGCCGCGACGGGTCGAGGCTGCCGCAGGAACGACACAAGCGTGTCGGTCAGCGCGGCCACCGTGGGATCGGCCCGCTCGAGCACGCCGCGCGCGAAGGGCTCGGACCCGGCCATGCGCCACAACAGTTCGCCGATCCGGTCGACCGTGCCGTCCGCCGCGACGTCGGTCCGCGGCGCGAGGTCGCGCACCATCGCCTCGAGCGGCGCGGCCGCCGCCGAGGTCGAGGCGACGAGTAGGATCGACAGGACCAGTCTCACGGGATCCTCCGGGAGTCGGGGCGGACCGGGCTCACAGGTCGCTCGGAGCCGGACCGGTGGCGTGCCGCCGGTAGTCGGACCACGCGCGCGCGAGGGCGCGCCATCCGCGCCACCCCTCGGCCCCGAGCAGGGCCGGCCGCCACAGGCGCAGCCAGAGGACGATCACCGACCACGGCGACGGCGAACCCGGCGGCCCGTGCCGGCGGACCAGCGTGAGCCGACTGCGCAGGTTGTAGTAGAGGAAGGCCGGGCTGGCCACGCGGGTGGTCGCCGAGACCTTGTGCACGAGTCTCGACTCCGGGGCCACCCCAACGCGATATCCCGCTTCCTCCGCCCGCAGACACAGGTCGACGTCCTCGCAGAAGTGGAAGTAGCTCGGATCGAGCGTGCCCACGCGCTCGAGGACCTCTCGACGCAACAGCATCGTGCACCCGGTGATGTAGTAGTGAACGGTCCCCCGGGTTCCGAGCGTCGAGGGATCGACCTCGCGTTGGACGTGGCGCACCCAGCCGGTGGCGACGTCGAAGCGCCCACCGCCGAAGGCCCACAGGCGCTGCGGTTCGTGCGCGTAGGCGATGCTCGCGCCGACGACTCCCAGCGACGGGTCGGCCTCGGCCCGCTCCACCATGGGCTCGAGGAATCCGGGCTCGACCTCGGTGTCGTTGTTCAGCAGGAGGACGTGGTCCGCGCCGCGCTCGAGCGCCCACTCGATGCCGGCGTTGTTGCCGCCGGCGAAGCCGAGGTTCGCGCCCGTCTGCAGAACCGCGACCTCGGGGAAGTCCGCGCGCACCGCGTCCTCCGATCCGTCCGCGCTGCCGTTGTCGACGACGAGGACCTCGAACCGCGGATAGGTGCAGGCCGAGAGCGATCGAAGGCAGGCGAGCGTGTCGTCGCGTCCGTTCCAGTTCAGGACCACGACGACCACCCGGGGTGGCGGAGCGTCGGTCGGCATGCGTGTCCTGTCGCGTTGCGCGGGGTCGGCGGTCGACGTAAGCTACGCCGCATGAACATGTTCCAGCAAGCTCGCAGTCGTGGTCCCGCGTTCGCCCTGCTCCTGCTGCTCGTGGCCTGCGGCGACGGCATGCCTCCGGATCTGTGCCAGGAGGCGCCGCCCGACGACCGCGACGCCTACGTGCAGGAGATCGAACGCGCGCGGGCCGACCGCGAACAGGCCTTCCGCTCGCAGTCGTGGAGTCCGGTGCCCGAACCGCGCCGCGCCGGGTGGGAGGGGCTGCAGTACTACCCCGTGGATCCCTCGCTGCGCTTGCAGGGTCCGCTGATCCGGGTCGTCAATGGCCGACGTTTCGACATCGTCACCACGTCGGGCGAGCTGCGGCCCTGCCGGGAGATCGGCTACTTCCTCGTCGACCTCGGCGCCGGTCCCGAGAAGCTGCCGGTGTACGAGCTGCTCGACCAGCGCTCGCGCGAGGAGAACCTGTTCATCCCCTTCGCCGATGCCACCACGGGAACGGAGACCTACCCCGCCGGCCGCTACCTCGAGGTGGAACCGGTCGAACGCGGTCTCTACCTCCTGGACTTCAACACGGTCTACAATCCCTCGTGCGCCTACGGGGGAAGCTTCCAGTGCCCGGTGGCACCGGAGGAGAGCCACCTGAGAGCCGCGGTGCGCGTGGGAGAACGGGGCTGGAGCGAAGGCGCCGTGGCCGAGTAGGACTCAGGCCGATCCCATGCTCCGGATGTCGCGGCGCGCGAAGTGCGCGCGCAGGCCCGGCACGCCCCGGCCTCCGATCTCGAGACGGACCCGGTCACCGTCGGGCTCGGCCCGCAGTTCGATCCGCACGGTCTCGGGGGCACGGTCGTCGACGGGCTCGGCGATCACCCGGGCCATGAGTCGCAGTGCGACACCGCGCGGCACGGCCTGGTCCGCCAGCGACGAAGGGAAGTGGACCGCCGCGTCCATGCGGTTGCCACGCCGCAACCGTTCGAGCGCCAGCAGATCGCGACCGAACGCCATCTCGCTCTCGAGTGCCACCTGACGCGATGCGTCGGCCCGGACGTGCGACGCCGCGCGATCGAGGGTACGCAGCACCCGGGTTCCGGCATCCGGGTCGCGCTCCCCGACGCGGGCGGCCGCGGCCAGGACCTCGGACTGCCAGCGGCTCGACAACGTCTCGGACGGGTCGGGCCAGTTCCGCCGCGGCCGGTTCGCGGCCTGCGGTCGGGCCTCGCGTCCGCGGGTCGGGCTCGCCGCGGGGGCGGCAGGGGTCTCCGACGCCAGGGCCCGCTCCCCACCGGCGGCGGCGATCGGCCGTTCGGTGCGACGGAAGGCGGCGATCGCCCCGGCGAGCAGCGGTGCGATCGAGTCGAGCAGCTTCCGCTCGCCATCGAAGTACGGCAGCAGGTCCCGGCGATCGCCGAGCAGCAGCGTTCCCTGCGTCTCGCCGGCCACCTCCAACGGCACCCGCATCTGCACCGGCTCGTGGCCCTCGCTCGCGTGGCCCACCGCCACCCGGACACCGCGAGCCCGCAGTGCCTCGGCGACGTCCGCGCAGGTCGCCTCGATCAGGCTGGCCAGTCCCAGTCCCTCGGCCATGCGCGCGGCGAAGCGGTCGCGGAGTCCGGCGGCGTCCGTCCTGCGCGCGAAGAGCAATCGCTCCGCCGTCGACGAGACCGATCGCGCGAACCAGGGCGCCAGGGCCACCGCCCCCATCAGGATCGAGATGCGAAGGACGCTGAGTCCCAGCCCCCCCAGGTCGGGCCACAGCAGTGCGACGCGGTGGAAGGTCCAGTACGCCGCCAGCACCACCGCGAGCCAGGCGACCACCCGTGTGCCTCCCAGGACGAAGCGGTCCATGAACGGGAACTCGTAGCGGACCAGCGCCAGGAACACGACCACCGGCACGCTGTGCAGGTGCAGGACCGGCAGCAGGATCTCCGTGGTGACACGCGGACGCGCATCGTGCCACAGAGCGATCAGACCGAGGGTCACGCCGAGACTCGTCAACAGCAGGGCGCGACCGGCCACCGGGATGGCCAGGTGTTCCTGGCCGCGGCGCGCCGGGAACATCACGAAGCAGAGGATCCAGAGAAAGGCCCCGAAAAGATAGGCCGAGGTCGGACCGATCCGGGAGCGAAGGGAGGCGGAGACGTCGGCCACGCCGCCGGCGTCGAGCACGTAGGCCAGTCCCCCCACGATCACCACGACGTAGGCCGCGGGGATCATCGTCCGCCCGTGGGCGTGCAACTGGTGGGTGATCCAAGCCCGCACCCCTCCGCGCGCACGCCGGTAGCGCCGCTCGAAGGTCGCGAGCATCTGGAAGAACGTGGCCAGCACCAGCAGGTTGGCCATGAGCTGGGCACCGAGGAAGGCCCGCTTCGCCGCCGGGTCGAAGTGGAAACGATCGATGGCGACGCCGAACTCCACGGCCTGGATCACCAGCGAGGCCGCCAGGAGCGCGTTCGCCGTGGCGAAGACCTGGGCATCACGCCCGCGCCGGCGCGCGACGGTCCAGACGGCCAGGACCACGTGGAGTGCGATCGCGAAGAGGAATACGAGCGCCAATCCCAGGTGGAGATCGCGCGTCAGATCCGAAACCATGCCGGCAGTCTAGCACAGGACGACGCCGAGCCGGGGCGAGCGCCCGAGACTCCACCGAAGGGCCGTTGGTCGTGGATCAGGCCTCGGCGGCGCGGCGGCGGCGCGAGGTCATGCGCTGTTCCTCGGCCCGCAGCGTCTCGAGCACCACCGAGAGGCTCTCGGTGAGGTTCATGAGCCGGTCGTCGTCGAGGGTCTCGACCTGCCGCTCGAAGAACTCGCGGCCCTCGGGCTCGAGCTGCTGGACCACCCGGTGCCCCTCGGCCGTGGCCATCACGCGGAACGAGCGACGGTCCTGTGGCTCGGGCTGACGGGTGACCAGGCCCTTCTTCTCGAGTCGCAGGATCATGCCCGTCATGTTCTGCTTGCTCACGCAGAGCTGGCGGCAGAGCTCGGTGGGCGTGAGTCCGCGCTCGCCGACCTGTGACAGCAGACCGAGGGTGAGCCACTGGGCCGACGTGATGTCCGCCTTGCGGGCGATCGCGCCTCCCCGGCGATCGAGGAGATTCGCCACGCGCAGGGTGTCGAGCAGGGCCCGACGGGCCAGGGT